>NZ_JANFNV010000006.1:0-190908 GCF_024436075.1 Aeromonas sp. JL9
GGTGCCCAGAGACGGAATCGAACCGCCGACACGGGGATTTTCAATCCCCTGCTCTACCGACTGAGCTATCTGGGCAAATGGTGCCGGCTACCGGAATCGAACTGGTGACCTACTGATTACAAGTCAGTTGCTCTACCTACTGAGCTAAGCCGGCACACTTTAAACCATTGTGCATGAACAAATTTTTTATTTCATGGCACCAAAATTGGTGCCCAGAGACGGAATCGAACCGCCGACACGGGGATTTTCAATCCCCTGCTCTACCGACTGAGCTATCTGGGCGTGGGCGCTATTAAACGGATTTTAAGGCGGATGGTCAACGGGAAATTTCACTTTTTGTCTCGTTCGTCTCTTTTTTGCGCAACATCGTCCATTTCTGCCACTTCTTCGGCACAGGCCGCGCCTTTTCGCCCCCAGACTCTGGGTTCCTCCCCCTTGAGCAGGCGGGAGATATTTTCGTGATGGCGGATCAGGATGAGGCAGGAGAGCAGCGAGACAGGGAGGGTATATTCGGGTTTGAGCAGGTAGGTAAAGAGCGGTGTCAGCAGCACGGTAATGATGGAGGCCAGCGAGGAGTAGCCGCTCACCAGCAGCACCAGCAGCCAGGTGCCAATCACGGCGCCCCCCATGGTAAAGCCGATGGGCATCATGGTCCCCAGCGCCGTCGCCACCCCTTTGCCACCACGAAAATGAAAGAAGATGGGGTACATATGGCCGAGGCAGGCAGCGACCCCGATAAAGCCGAGGTAGACGGGTTTGATCTGCAGATACCAGGCGAGATAGACGGGCACAGTGCCCTTGAGCACATCGAGCAACAGCACCACCAGCGCCGCCATCCGGCCACCGAGGCGCAGCACATTGGTTGCCCCCGGATTGTGGGAGCCATGATCCCGCGGGTCGGGCAGACCTGTGCAGCGGGAGACCAGCACAGCACTGGATAGTGAACCACCCAGGTAGGCCAGAATAATCATCAAAATCGTCAGGGCCGTCATCTTGGTCGTTTTTACCACGATATGAATGGGGTATGATGCGGGCCACATACGCTGGCATGGGCCCATGCCCACCCAGAGCGCCTCGGCAAGCCTGTTGCCCGGCCAGCATCCCTGCGCTGTCATCACAGCCCATCAAGAGTAAAGAAGAAGTACAGTCATGGACAAGGTGTTTATTCGCGGACTCGAAGTTTTGACCACCATCGGTGTATATGAGTGGGAGAAGGGCATTCGCCAAAAGCTCCGTTTTGACCTCGAGATGGGGTTCGACAACCGCCCCGCGGCAGCAACCGACGACATCAATCTGGCACTGGATTATGCCGACCTCTCCAACAAGATTTGCGAGCATGTCACCGGCAAAGTCGTCGAACTGGTCGAGACCATGGCCGAGCAGGTTGCCATGCTGGTGCTCGCCGACGAGCGGGTGCAGTGGGTCAAGGTGACCCTCACCAAGCCAGGCGCCGTGCCCAATGCCGCCGGGGTCGGCGTCGAGATCCTGCGCCATCGCACCCCGGCCGCGAGCAGCAACTGATGACCACCATCTATATCAGCTTGGGCTCCAACATCGAGCGGGATCGCCATATCCGTGCCGGGCTCGATGCCCTGCACGCCGAATTTGGCGAGCTGCGGGTCTCCCGGGTATTCGAGAGCGAAGCGGTCGGCTTCAACGGCCGCCCCTTCTACAATTTGGTGGCGGCTGCCGAGACCGATCTGCCGCTGGCCACCGTCTGCCAGCGACTGCGGGCCATGGAGTTCGCCCACGGCCGCGAGCCGGATGCCAAGAAGTTCGCCCCGCGCACCCTGGATCTCGACCTGCTGCTCTATGGCGATCTGGTCTGCAACACCCCGCTGGTGCTGCCGCGCGGTGAAGTGCTCACCAACGCCTTCGTGCTCTGGCCGCTGGCCGAGCTGGCCCCCAAACTGCGCCACCCCGTCGATGGCCGCACCATGGGCGAGCTGTGGCAAGCCTATGACAAGGCCTCCCAGCAGTTGTGCCCCATTCCCTTTCACTGGGAAGCGTGCGAATTGCAGCATCACTGATCCGCAAGGGCGCCTCACGGCGCCCTTGTTGTTTCCACGGACAGGGTTGCTTATCACGGATAAGAAAGTGTCATTGGGCCTGACCCTGCGAGGCTGGCAGGATAGCGCCCACTACAGGAGAACCCCATGCCACTCGATACCATTCACCATTTCAACTGCCAACTGCTGGCAGAACTGCCCCACCAGCGCTATGAGCACGAGCCCATCCTCGACTACGCCACCGATGAAAAGGTCAAGGCCCGCCTCGGCTGGCAGGCTGAGTTCAGCAAGACCCTGTTTCTCAAGTTCAAGGATGGCCGCTTCGCCCTGCTGCTGACCCACAGGGACGGACGGCTCGACAACAAGGCGGTCAAGGCCGCACTCGGTGCCAAGCCCTCCATCTGCACCGCCGAAGAGATGCAGGCGGAGATTGGCTGCCTGCCGGGAGCGGTCTGCCCCTTCCTGCCCCGTGCCGATATTCCACTACTGGTGGACCCGCAACTGCTCCACCACACCGCCTTCACCTGGACCCCGGGCCACCCGGAGCAGACCTTTCTGCTGGCGACCGAGCATCTGGCCGAAGTGCTGGCGCAGCTCCCCTGCGAGGTCAGCTATCTGCCCTCGCCGACGGCGTAGCCCCATCGCGCGCCAGCTGGGCGAAGATCAGCGCCGCCAGCATGGAGAGCAGCCCGACACAGAGGTAGGTAAGGTGGAACCCGGCCAGCCACTGACCCTCGGCCACTAAGGTGCCCGCTGAGGTACCCGCCGAGAAGAGCCCGAGCAGGCTGGCGGCAATCGCCACCCCCAAACTCATGGAGAGTTGCATCACTACCGAAAGCAGACCGTTGCCACTGCTGGCCAGGGTCGGGCTGAGATCTTGCAGCGTGAGAGTGTTCATGGCGGAGAACTGCAGCGAGTTGATGGCGCCGAAGATCGCCAGCCAGCCCAGCAAGACCCCGTAGGGGAGCTGGTTGTCGATAAAGTAGAAGCTGGCGATCATCGCCCCCAGTAGCAGGGTGTTGCCGATCAGGATGCGGCGATAGCCCACCTTCGGAATAAGCTTGTTCACCAGCGTCTTGGTCAGCATGGCGCCAATCACGGTGGGGATCATGGTCATCCCCGCCTTGCTCGGGGAGAAACCGAGCCCCAGCTGCAAAAACAGCGGGGTGAGGAAAGGCATGGCGCCGCTGCCGAGGCGGGCAAACAGGTTGCCCCAGATGCCGATGGCAAAGGTGGCGGTCTTGAACAGGTTCAGGCTAAAGAGCGGCTGCTGTGCATTGGCGGCATAGAGCCAGTAGCTCGCCATCGCCGCCAAGCCGAAGATCAGTGCAAACAGCGCCCAACCGGTGGAGATGCTGTGCTCCCCCAGCCCCTGCAAGCCGACCGACACCAGCACCATGCCGACGCTGAACATCACGAATCCCTGCCAGTCGAACCGAGCGGTCTGCTGCCGCAGCTCCGGCATAAAGTGCCAGCTGGCGATAAAGCCGAGCAGCCCCACCGGCAGGTTGATGAGAAATACCCAGTGCCAGCTCGCCACTTCCACCAGCCAGCCACCGAGTGCCGGCCCCATCAACGGGCCGAGCAGTCCAGGGATGGTGACAAACGACATCACCCGCAGCAGCTCATGCTTGTCATAGACCCGCAGCACCGCCAACCGTCCCACCGGCATCAGCAGCGCACCGCCAATCCCCTGAAGCACCCGGGCGGCCACCAGCATGGAGAGGGAATTGGAGGCGGCGCAGGCGAGCGAGCCGAGGGTAAAGAGCGAGATGGCAGCCAGATAGATGCGGCGGGTGCCGAATCTGTCAGCCAGCCAGCCGGAAGCCGGGATCAGCAACGCCACCGTCAACATGTAGGCAATGATCACCGACTGCATCTGCAGCGGGCTCTCTCCCAAAGTCTCGGCCATGCTGGGCAGGGCGGTGTTGAGAATGGTGCCATCCAGCGCCTGCATAAAGAAACCGACCGCCGCCAGCAGGGGCAGCCACTTGCGCTGGGCATCTGTCACTGTGTGGCTCATAGCCACCTCCATTATTTTTGCGGGGGAGCGGCGGCGGTCAGGAAGAGATCGACACAACTCAGGGTCCAGGCATCCTGCTCGGCAGCGCTCTGGGTCAACGGCAGACCCAGCTCACGGAGCATGCGCTCCTTGCCCTGCCACATCAGCAACAGCTGCAAGGCGGCCTGTTCGCTGTCTTGATGGCACAGCAGGCCTTGCTGCTTCTGCTGCTCCAGCCAGTTGGACAGCATCTTGGTCACATAGAGCGGGCCCGCCTCGAAAAAAAGGGTGGCCAGCTGGGCATCGTTGCAGCTGATGCAGGTGCGAAAGATATTGATGGCATCATCGCTCAGGATCAACTTGCGAAAGCTGCGACCAAAGGCAATCAGGCTCTCCCGTACGTTGTTGCCACGCAGCAACACCTCCGGCATCAGCTCACTGCTGACACACTTGCTGCCCACCGCTTCGGCAAACAGCGACTCCTTGTTGGCAAAATGGCTGTAGACCGTCTGCTTGGAGACGCCCGCTTCACTGGCCACCATGTCCATGCTGACCAGATGCAGACCGTGCTGACAGAAGAGCCGCCCGGCAGCATCAAGGATCGCAGCCCGCTTCTGCTGACTACGGGGTGAAATGTTCATTTTTCCTCCACAATCAAACTGGACAGTCTAGTTTCGAAAAACTAGACTCACCGGTGTGATTTGATGTTATGTCAACCAGAGGATGATGTCATGACACTTTGCTTAATCCTGCTGGCGCTGTTACTGAGTGGCTGCAGCCCGGTCACAGAGTCAGAAGAAACACCCGCCCTGACCCGGGTGATCGCCCAGCCGCTGCAAGCCAGCGATCACTACCCGGTGCTGCACCGCTTCAATGGCCGGGTGATCGCCCCCGAGCACAGCCAGATAGGCTTCGAGCTGGCAGGGCGGATCGCCACCCTGCACAAGGGACGCGGAGAGCCGGTCGCGGCTGGCGAACTGCTGGCCACACTGGACACCCGGCTGCTGACAGTGGAAGCCAAAGAGCTGGCTGCCCGAGCCGCCCAGAACGAGGCCGAGCTGACCCTTGCCCGGCAGACGCTCGACCGACTCACCGCCCTGCGCCAGCAGCAGTTCAGCTCCCGTCAGGCACTGGATGAACAGCAAAGCAAAGTCCGCATGCTGGAGGCAAGCGCCAACCAGCTGGCCGCCGCCCTCGAAGCCAACCGGGTCAAACAGGAGAAATCACAGCTGCGCGCCCCCTTCAACGGGATTGTGGTCAGCCGCGAGCAGGCATTGGGGGCCGTGGTGGCCGCAGGCCAGCCTCTCTTCTCCCTGACCCGCAGCGGCCAGTGGGAGGCCGATATCGGCGTGCCGGTGAAACAGGCCGAGACCCTGATCGTCGGCCAACACTACCCCCTGCAAAGCGGTGCGCAATCACTGGAGGGGCGCCTGCTTAATCTGGGGGTACAAGTGGACGGGCAGACCCACACCCGCACCGCCCGCTTCCAGCTGACCCGGGGCGGCGAACAACTGGCAGAGGGGCAACTGATCACCCTGTTGCATCAGACCCGCGAGCCCACCCGCGCTTACGAGGTGCCGCTCACCGCACTGACCCAGGGATTGCGCGGCAGCTGGACCCTCTATCTGCTCAATGACGAAACGCCACCCCGGGTGGTCAGTCGGGACGTCACCCTGCTGCAGCAAGATGGCGAGCGGGCCTGGATCAGTGGTGCCCTGAACGGACAGGAACAGCTGGTGACCGATGGCCTGCATAAACTGGTGCCGGGCCAGCAGGTCATCCTGACAACCAGCGTGGATCATCAGGCGGCGCATCCGGAGCCACAGTCATGATCCGCCCGTTTATCGAGAATGGCCGCCTGCTGCTGTTGACGGTCGCGCTGCTGCTGACGGCCGCCCTTGCGGCATTGCAGACTCTGCCCAGAACCGAAGATCCCCAGCTCACCAGCCGTTTTGCCAGCGTGGTTACCCACTTCCCCGGGGCCAGCGCCGAGCGGGTGGAGGCGCTGGTGAGCGAGCCCATCGAGAACCGGCTGCGGGCCCAGAGCGAGATCAAGCTGATCGAGTCGAGCTCTCGCCCCGGTCTCTCCATCATCAATCTGGAGCTCAAGGATGAAGTCAGCGATGTCGAGCCCGTCTGGTCCAGAGTCCGTGACCGGCTGGCAGATCTTGCCGCCGGACTGCCAGCCGGCGCCAGTGCCCCCAAGCTGGATGACGAGAAGGGCTACCCCTTCACCCGGCTGGTCAATGTGGTCTGGCGCGGGCCGGGCCAGCCGCAGCTGGATCGCCTCGCCCGTTACAGCGCCGAGCTGGAGCGCCGGGCTCGCCAGCTGCCGGGCACCGAATACGTCGAGCGGGTCGGGGCACCGCAGGAGGAGATCGAGGTACGGTTCGATCCCCTCGCCCTCAGTGCCAGCGGCATGAGTGGCGAACAGCTTGCCCAGGCGCTGAGCGGTGCCGATGCCAAAGTGGCCGCCGGGGAGTTGCAGGGCAGCCACAATCGCTTTCAGGTGGAGATCCGCGGCGCCTTCGATACTCTGGAGCGGATCCGCCAGATCCCGCTGCGTACCGGCGAGCAGGGCCAGACCCTGCGCCTTGGCGATCTGGCCGAGGTAAGACGTACCCTGCACCAGCCGGAGAGCCAGCTGGCCTTTGCCAATGGTGAGCGGGCCGTGGTGGTCGGTCTGCGCATGGCACAGGATCACCGCATCGACCTCTGGTCGGCACGGGTCGACTCCATGCTGACCCAGCTGCAACAGGACTTGCCGGATAATATCGGCCTCGTCACCAGCTTCGATCAGCAGCGTTATACCGATCAGCGGCTCGACACCCTGCTCATCAACATTGTGCAGGGCTTCCTCATCATAGTGGCCGTGCTGCTGGTGACCTTGGGAGTCAAGGCCGCCATTATCGTGGCCCTGTCGCTGCCGCTTACCGTGGCGTTCTCTTTCGCCTGCATGAACCTGATCAATCTGCCCATTCACCAGATGTCGGTCACCGGTCTGGTGGTGGCGCTCGGGATCATGGTGGACAACGCCATCGTCATGGCGGATCGGGTGCAGTATCAGCGTCGTCACGGCATGGCCATGAGTGCCGCCGCACTGGAAGCCATCGGCCACCTCTGGCTGCCACTGCTGGGCTCCACCCTCACCACCATGCTCGCCTTTATGCCGATCATTCTGATGCCGGGCCCGGCGGGCGAGTTTGTCGGCGGCATCGCCTGGGCGGTGATCTGCTCGCTGCTGGGATCCTACCTCATCGCCCACACCCTGGTGGCTGGCCTCGCAGCCCGCTGGATCGGCAGTGACCAGGGGGGGCTCTGGTATCAGGATGGCTTGCACCTGCCCCGGGTGAGCGCCCGTTTCCAGCAGAGCATCGCCATGGCGCTTGTTCACCCCTGGCGGACCCTGCTGTTGGTCAGTCTGCTGCCCCTGCTCGGTTTCTGGGTGGCGGGCCGCCTCACCGAACAGTTCTTTCCCCCTGCCGACCGGGACATGATCCACATCGAGGCCAGCCTCTCCCCACAGGCGAGCCTGGCGCGCACCCGCGAACTGGCACTGGGGATCTCCGCCGAGCTGGCCAGTCTACCCGAACTGGTTCGTCAGGATTGGGTGGTGGGCGACAACGCCCCCAGCTTCTACTACAACCTGGTGCCCAGAAAACAGGGGCGGGCCGATTACGCCCAGGGGATGATCACCCTGCAGGATGCCGATGCCGCCGAGCGGCTCATTCCACAACTGCAGCAGCGGCTCGATGCAAGATTTCCCGAAGCGCAGATCCTGGTGCGCAAGCTGGAACAGGGGCCGCCTTTCAATGCCCCGGTCGAGCTGCGGCTGTTTGGCCCCGACCTTGAACAACTACACCGTCTGGGAGAGGAGCTGCGCAGTCTGCTCGCCAATACCCCGGCCGTGGTGCAGACCCGCGCCACCTTGCAGGCAGGGGCCCCCAAACTCTGGTTGGAGGTCGATGAGGAGGCCGCACGACTGGCAGGCATGAGCCTGACCGATGTTGCCTCCCGGCTGGCGGGCGCACTGGATGGCAGGTTGGGCGGCACTGTGCTGGAAGGCACCGAGTCAATTTCGGTTCGGGTGCGGCTGGCCGAGCCCTTGCGTCAGGATCCGGATGCGCTGCTCAATGTGCCGCTGTCGCTCACCGGCACCGGCCAGCAAGGGGTAGCCAATCTCACCTTGCGGGCACTGGCCACTCCCGAGCTGCTGCCAAGCTGGGGGGAGATCAGCCGTCGGGATGGTGAGCGGGTCAATGTGCTGGAGGCCTATCTGGCGGTCGGCGTACTGCCGCAAACCGTGCTTGAGCAGGTCAAAGAGAGGCTGGCCGCCAAGGCGCTGGCATTGCCGCCGGGCTATCGACTGGAGTTTGGCGGGGAAGCCGCCAAGCGGGATGAATCGGTGGGCAATCTGATGGCCCATGTCAGCCTGGTCGCCGTGCTGCTGGTGGCCGTGCTGGTGCTCAGCTTCAACTCGTTCCGGCTGGCAGGCATCGTCACCCTGGTGGCGATCCAGTCGGCGGGGCTCGGGCTGCTGTGGGTCTGGCTGCTGGGGTACCCCTTCGGGTTTACGGTGATCATCGCCCTGCTGGGACTGATGGGGCTGGCCATCAACGCCGCCATCGTCATTCTGGCCGAGCTGAAGGCAGACCCGCTGGCACAACAGGGCAATCTGCCGCAGATCCGCGATCTGGTGGCCGGTTGCAGCCGCCACATCGTCTCGACCACCATCACCACTGTGGGCGGCTTCATCCCGCTATTGCTGGGGGGCGGCGGCTTCTGGCCCCCCTTTGCCATCGCCATCGCCGGTGGCACAGCGCTGGCGACCCTGCTCTCGTTCTACTTTGTGCCGGTGGCGTTCGTGTTGTTCAACCGCCGCCGTCCTGACCCGGTACAGGAGAGCTGCAACGCGCCAAATCAGTTGTCGGGCTGACCCAGCATGGCTTTGAGCCGCTCTTCGAGAGTGGGCTCGGGGGCCTTGAGGGTCGCCATAAAGAGCTGCTCGATACCGGCCTTGTCCTGACTTTTCACGATAAACACCAGTCGGGACTGGGCCTTGCCCTCCGGCCAGTCGCCCAGCGCCTGCAGCGGATAGAGCTGGCCGTGGACGCCGTGGATCACCACCGGCTGGCTCTCCCCTTCCAGCTGCAAGATCCCCTTGAGGCGCAGCAGGGCATCGCCATACTGCGCCTGCACCGCATCGATGGCGGCCAGCAGACGAGAGGGCTTGAGCGGCTCGCCGATACGCAGGGAGAAACTCTCGATGTTGCCGTGCTCGAAGTGGGTGGGCGCAGCTGTGCCCACCTTGGCGGCGAACGGTTGCATCTTCGGCTGCATCGGTGACGCCAGCCCCTGCTTGGGGGATTCGGTGCGCAGCCAGGCCAGCAGCTGGCGCACATCGCGCCCCGCCGCTTCGTTGTAGGCGCCGAGCTTCTCCAGCACTGCTGGCGACAGTTCGCCATTGGTCACCCGCTGGATGGGGGCCGCCGGATTGAGTGCCGCCAGCTGGGCTTCGACCCGCGCCAGCTGTTCGCCGTCCACCAGATCCCCCTTGCTCACCACCAGCAGATCCGCCAGCGCTACCTGTTTCACCGCTTCATACTGGACCGCCAACTGCTGCTCGATATGGCCGGCATCTACCACGGTGACGGTGCCATCGAAGCGGTAGCGCTGGGCGATAAAGCCCTCTTCGCGCAGGGTAAAGAGCACGGGTGCCGGATCAGCCAGACCGGTGGTCTCGATAATCAGCCGCTTGAACGGTTTGATCTTGCGCTGGATGGCCTTCATAAAGAGCCCCTGCAGCGCCTCCACCAGAGAGCCCTGCACCGAGCAGCAGATGCAGCCGGAGTCGAGCAGCATCACCTGCTCATCCACCTGTTGCACCAGATGGTGATCCAGCCCCACCGAGCCGAACTCGTTGATCAGCACGGCGCACTCGCCAAGCTCCGGCTGCTTGACCCAGTGGTTGAGCAGCGTTGTCTTGCCGCTACCGAGAAAGCCGGTCAGCAGGGTCACTGGGATACGGGTATCTTGCATATCGGTCATGTCAGATCCTTACCGGTTGGCAAACAGGTCGCTGAGCCAGCGGTTTTCAAAGCGGCCGTGGGGGTCGAGCTCGGCTTTCAACGCCACGAAGTCGTTCCAGCGCGGCAGCAGGGCCGGGAAGTCATAGAGATCCATCGCCAGATGCTTGCCGAAGTGGGGAATGCCGCCAAGGGGCGCCAGCAGTTGTTGCAGCTCGCGCATCTGCTCCATGGAGCCGTTGACGAAGGTGCCGTCCGCCGCCAGATAGACCAGAAACCCGATCCAGCAGACCGACTGGCCATAAGCGGCACTTAGCCAGGCCTCGGAAGGGCCGGTACAGCGCAGGATAAAGGGGTAGTGCAGCACGCCAGGGTTGGCCTGCTGCCAGTCCTGCAGGGTCTCCAGCGCCTCGTTCATCCGATGAAGCGGCACCGCCACCTCACAGTTGATCTGAGGTGCCGGGATCCCCTTGCAGAGAATTTGGTAGACGTTGCCCACCAGATCGGAGGCATCCTTGAAGCGGCGTACCGTCTCGAAGTGCTCACCAGCCAACGCCTCATCCTTGGTGTCTTTGGCCATCTTCTGCAAAGTGGCATCAATGGTGGCATTCATGCGGGCGTCGATATCGCCATCCAGCAGCAGCGGCTCGCTGCCACCGGCACGATAGCGGGCCACCTCCTCATCAGAGGCGGGATCCACCAGCCAGATGTGGCTCTCACCGGTCCAGGCAAACCACCAGCTCTTCACGAAGCCGTGCTCGCGGTTGAGCCGCTCGTTGTGCTCCAAGAGGAAGGGGTAATCGGTGGTGAACTTGGTGCAGCGCATAATGCGGTTGGGCACGGTGCGCAGGGTGACGTCGAGCAGGATGCCGAGCATCCCCATCCCCATCACGAAGGCGCCGAAGCGCGGATCGGTGCGATCCACCCGGATGATGTCGCCACTGGCCAGCATCACCGTCATCGCCTCCACCGCATCGCAGAGGGCAGACTGGTGCAGCCCCTGACCGTGGGTGCCGGTGCTGAGGGCTCCGCCCAGAGTCTGGATGCCGATGACACCGGGGGATGCGGGAAGCATCCGCTCCATGGCGATGAGATCGGCGTAGACGGTATCGAGCGGCGTCCCCGCCTGATAGGTCACGGTATCGGCCGTTTTCGCCAACTGGCCGCGCAGGTGGTGCAAGTCCACCAGCAGCGCCTGGCTACCCTCGGCATAGACGCTGTGGATGGGTTCGAAGGAGAGGCCGGAGCCGATAAGGCGCAGCTTGCGCTCGGGGTGTTCCCGCAGCAGCGCTTGCAGCTCGTCGCGGCTTTTCGGGCGCCACACCTGATCCAGCGCACCGAGGGGATTGGTTCTCGACCAGTTGAACAGCACCTCCCGATTACCTATCGCCTTGATGCTGTGAAATGCCTGGAACTGAACCGTCATACCGCGCCTCATCTTTTACTGACGTCAAAATGAGCGCTGATTCTACCGAAAAGCGAGCCGCAAGGCATGAAAAACAAGCCCCTGCACTCGAGGGGGGATAGGGAGAGAGCACTCCCCTACCCTGCCAGACGGGAGCTTGTCCGCCCGTCTGTCACCGATAAATCAGGTCGCATTCGGGATGCCTCGCACCCCATCTGGCTGGCGGGTTTGTGCCTCTTCCGGCAGCAGCTCCTCGCAGAACTGGCGCAGCGGCATGGGGCGGGCAAACAGGTACCCCTGCAGATAATCGACCCCTTTGGCCCTGAGGTAGTCAGCCTGACGCTCACTCTCCACCCCTTCCGCCACCAGCGCCAGACCGAGCCGGGTCGCCAGATCGATCACGTTATCCACGATATGCTCCGAGAGCGACTCGGTACCGATGCGGGCAATAAAGGATTTGTCGATCTTGAGGTAATCCACATGAAACTGCTGCAGGTAAGCCAGGCTGGAGTGGCCGGTGCCAAAGTCGTCGATGGCGAGTTTGACCCCCATCTCGTCCAGCTGGCGGAACAGGGAGAGGGTCTGGGGATCTGACATCAGCAGCTCCCGCTCGGTCAGTTCCAGCACCAGTACCACCTTGCCGGGAACAAAGTGACCGAGGAAGGCGCGACACTCGGCCAGCAGGGCAAAATCGTGGCAATGGGCGGCGCTGATGTTGAAGCTGATATGAAACCCATCGGGCAACTGCTCCTGAGAGCGGTTCAACCGTGTCGCCACCTGCTTCATGATATGGGTGGTCATGGGGACGATCAGTCCCGACTCCTCCGCTTGCGGAATAAAGAGATCGGGCCGGATCACCCCTTCATTGACATGCTCCCAGCGCATCAGCACCTCGGCGCCCATCATCTTGCCGTCGTGGCTGGCAATCAGCGGCTGCAGATAGGGAACAAACTCCCTGGCCCGCAGGGCTCGTCGCAACTCATCTGTTGGCGAGCCGGGCCGCCCCAGCACCCACCACACCAGCCAGGCTAGCAAAAGCGAGGAAACCGCCAGCCACGACAGCGCCACATGCCGCGCGGCCCACAGCGACTTCCAGTAGACCGGCATGGCATAACCGGCATGGATGGTGAAAGGATAATGGGATGAGGTAAGGGCCTGGCTGATCCCGCGATGGAGGGTGGGCGCCTCGCTTAGATAGCGGCCAGACTCATTGAGCCAGGCCGACCCCACCTGAAGATAGAGCGCACTGGATTTTCCGCTCATGGAGAGCATGAAGCTGAGCTGGGTACTGTCGATGGCACTCAAGGCGGCATCCTTGCCCTGCTCGGTGCGCACCACCAGCAGCGGGTGATTTTGCCGCACCCGGTTGCCACTCATCAGCAGCAGCTTGCGGCCGGTGTAGATGGAGCCGTCATCGGCATCATTGGCCTCACCAAACAGCGAGGTGCAATTGATGATGCCGTTTCGTACCAGATTGACCGAACGCAGGAAAGGCTCGATGGCGACCTTCTTGCGCAGCACCAGCAGGTTGTCGCGACAGGGAGCATTCACCAGAGGCAGCACAGAGCGATTGGCCTGCTCCGCATGATCCAGCATCGACTCCATCAGGGTTCTGGCCTTGTGGGCCGAGGCGCTGGATTCCGCTTTCAGCTCCTGCACATAATTGCTGTGGATGAGCCAAGCTCCCACCAGCAGCGGCAGGGTAAAGACCAGCAAGGCACCGCCGAAGCGTAACCCGGTTCGGGAAAGATCGATCCTGAACAGAAACATAAAGAACCACGCCGCAATTCGTCAGGCCTGCCAACGCAAGCGCCCAGTGAACAGATATCCACTTTCCCTCGATAACGATGCCTCATCATTACCGCACATAACCGAACAACATAACCCAAAGCGTTTATAAAACGAACCACCAAACAGGTGGTTGGATCTCTCTAGCAAGGATCGTGCAAACAATCTTCAAAAAAGACGGTGAATAACACACAAATAAATAATGCCACGTAAATACGCGGCATTATTGGCTTCTTATCGCGCAAATCGCGCAAGAACTCCGTTAAACGGCTTGCTGCAGGATCACCGCATCGGCCTTCTTGGTGTAGGAGGCGATCTCGTTGAAGTTGAGGTAGCGGTAAGTATCTGCCGCAGTGGCATCGAGCGCCTTGGCGTACTGCATGTACTCCGCCACGGTCGGGATCTTGCCGAGGATGGCGGCAACGGCGGCCAGCTCTGCTGAGGCCAGATAGACGTTGGCACCCTTGCCCAGACGGTTCGGGAAGTTACGGGTGGAGGTGGAAACCACGGAGGCCCCTTCCGCTACTCGCGCCTGGTTGCCCATGCAGAGGGAACAACCCGGGATCTCGATGCGGGCACCGACGCGACCAAAGATGCCGTAGTAGCCCTCTTCGGTCAGCTGATCCTTGTCCATCTTGGTGGGCGGCGCAATCCACATACGGGTCGGCAGCTCGCCCTGATACTTCTCGAGCAGTTTGCCGGCGGCACGGAAGTGACCGATGTTGGTCATGCAGGAACCGATGAACACTTCGTCGATCTTGTCGCCAGCCACGTCGCTCAGCAGACGGGCATCGTCCGGATCGTTCGGCGCACACAGGATCGGCTCCTTGATGGTGGCCAGATCGATCTCGATGATTTCGGCGTACTCGGCATCCTTGTCCGCTTCCATCAGGGTCGGGTTGGCCAGCCACTCTTCCATCCCCTTGATGCGACGGGTGATGGTGCGTACGTCGCCGTAGCCTTCGGAGAGCATCCATTTCAGCATCACGATGTTGGACTTCAGATACTCGATGATCGGCTCTTTATCCAGCTTGATGGTGCAACCGGCTGCGGAACGCTCGGCGCTGGCATCAGCCAGTTCGAACGCCTGCTCCACCTTCAGGGTCGGCAGACCTTCGATCTCGAGGATACGGCCGGAGAAGATGTTCTTCTTGCCCGCTTTTTCGACGGTCAGCAGCCCTTTCTGGATGGCGGCGTAGGGGATGGCATGAACCAGATCACGCAAGGTGATGCCAGGTTGCAGCTCGCCCTTGAAGCGCACCAGCACGGATTCCGGCATATCCAGCGGCATCACGCCGGTAGCGGCGGCGAAGGCCACCAGACCAGAGCCCGCCGGGAAGGAGATACCGATGGGGAAACGGGTGTGGGAGTCACCACCGGTACCCACGGTATCCGGCAGCAGCATGCGGTTCAGCCAGGAGTGGATGACGCCGTCACCCGGACGCAAGCTCACACCGCCGCGGTTCATGATGAAGTCCGGCAGGGTATGGTGGGTCTGCACGTCGATGGGCTTGGGATAGGCCGCGGTGTGGCAGAAGGACTGCATGGTCAGGTCGGCGGAGAAACCGAGGCAGGCCAGATCTTTGAGCTCGTCGCGGGTCATCGGGCCCGTGGTGTCCTGGGAGCCGACCGTGGTCATCTTGGGCTCGCAGTAAGTCCCCGGGCGAATGCCCTTCACACCACACGCCTTGCCCACCATCTTCTGGGCCAGGGTGAAGCCTTTACCGGTATCGGCCACCGGCTGCGGGCGACGGAATACGGTGGAGAACGGCAAACCCAGTGCTTCGCGGGCCTTGTCAGTGAGGCCGCGACCGATGATCAGCGGGATACGGCCACCGGCGCGCACTTCGTCGATCAGCACGTCGGTTTTCAGTTCAAACTGCGCCAGCACCTGTTCGGTGCCGTGTTTGCAGATCTTGCCGGCATAGGGGTAGATGTCGATCACATCGCCCATTTCCAGCTTGGAGACATCCACTTCGATAGGCAGTGCGCCGGCATCTTCCATGGTGTTGAAGAAGATCGGGGCAATCTTGCCACCCAGACAGACACCGCCAGCGCGCTTGTTCGGCACGAACGGAATGTCGTCACCCATAAACCAGAGCACCGAGTTGGTGGCGGATTTACGGGAAGAGCCGGTACCGACCACGTCACCCACGTAAGCCAGCGGGAAACCTTTCTCTTTCAGGGCATCGATGGTCTTGATGGGGCCGACGGCGCCATCCTTGTCCGGGGTAATGCCGGGACGGGCGTTTTTCAGCATCGCCAGCGCGTGCAGCGGAATGTCCGGGCGGGACCAGGCGTCCGGCGCCGGAGAAAGGTCGTCGGTGTTGGTTTCGCCGGTCACCTTGAACACGGTGACGGTGATCTTCTCGGCCAGCTCCGGGCGGGAGAGGAACCACTCGGCATCAGCCCAGGACTGCAGCACCTGTTTGGCGTGGACATTGCCCGCCTTGGCCTTCTCTTCTACGTCGTGGAAAGAGTCAAACATCAGCAGGGTGTGGGAAAGCCCCTTGGCGGCAAGCGGCGCCAGGGTGGCGTGATCCAGCAGGTCGATCAGCGGTTGAATGTTGTAACCACCCTGCATGGTGCCCAGCAGTTCAACGGCTTCGGCGGCAGTCAGGATGGGAGAGTGGGCTTCGCCCTTGGCGACGGCGGTGAGGAAACCGGCTTTGACATAGGCCGCTTCATCAACACCGGGGGGAATACGGGAGGACAACAGCTCTTTCAGAAAGTCTTCTTCGCCAGCGGGCGGATTCTTGAGCAGCTCAACCAGGGCGGCGACCTGCTCTGCATCCAGAGGTTTGGCAACCACGCCCTCGGCGGCACGTTCTGCGACGTGTTTACGGTATGTTTCAAGCACGACTAATTCCTCTTTGGTCTTTTTTTGGGGTTCGCCCACGCTCGCGGCGATCGTCCTTGCGGGACACCCCGTAGGGTGCTCCCCACTATATAAGTTTTAACGACTAATTAAAATCCAAACCCTGTTTACTTATTCGCCATAAAATCGTAACCAATTAAACAGGCTGGTATTTTTTGAAAATTAATTGAACGCCCTCAACCAGAGTTAACAAATTGGCATCATTTCAGCATTATTCGAACGTACTGCCCAATTGCAGATAGAATACGTCATTGCCCCCCTCCGCCATGCCGTAGCCGAGGAACACAGGGCCGAGGAAGCTCTCCACCCCGACATAAACCGACCCGGCGGTAAACGAGCTCTCCAGACTGATATCCTCACCCTTGTTCCAGACCCCGCCCTGCTCCAGAGATCCACCCAGATAGAGCGGCATCTTGAGGGCACCGAAGTCGTTGTCCGCCACCCGATAGATGTAGCGCAGGCCACCAAACAGGCTGTAGCGACCGCTCAGCTGGTAGCGCTGGAAACCGGAGAGGCGGAACAGCCCGCCCAGATCCTGAATATGCAGCGGCACCACCTCTTCACTGCCCGAACCACCCCCTTCGAGGATCAGGTTGAGGCTGTGCCTGTCCCATGACCAGGGCTTGATCATCGAGAGCTGATAATTCCAGCCTTCACTGCGGCCATCTGCTGACTCGAGTCCATCCACACTGACATGGGAGTGGCCCAGTTTCATGTCCCATTTCACCCCCTGATAGGGGAAATAGCGGCTATCCAGATTGTCGTGTTCAAAGCGGACATAGGGGCCCCACGCCGTGGCATCCATCTCCAGCCCCTTGAAGTTCTTCACATCAATCGTGCCCAGTTGTCCCTCCAGCCCCATCGACAACCGGCTCCAGGGCTGGCGGTTCCAGCCCACCGCCAGATCACCGCTGAAGAAGGAGTAATCGGAGTCGAGATAGCTTATCGAAACCGCCTCGGGATCCGGATTGGGGAAAAACAGACGGCGCAGGGTCTGGTCATAGGCCAGACTCGCCTCACCATAGAAGGTCTGGGAGGGTTCGAGCGGGGTATAGAAGTCGGTCTTGATATGTTTGGCCGTGCCCAGCGACGCCTCGGTTAGCCACTCCGCCCCCCAGTCATTGACGTTGGTGAGGGTATAGGACATGCCAACGTTGTAATTGGAGGTGTTCTCGAAGTCATCGGTGAAACCGAACTGGAAGTTGAGGTAGCCCGGCCCCCAGTTCTTCTCGCTGGCATCCACCAGCAGCACGTTCTCCCCGTCACGCTCCTCCACCTCGTAGGTGATGCGGTCAAACGACTCAAGGGCATAGAGGCGGCGAATGCCCGCTTCCAGACTCTCGTTGGTCTGGATCTTGTCAGGCCGCACTTTGAGCATGGCGCGCACCGTCTCGTCGGAGAGGCGAGACTTGTTGATGATCTCCACCTTGTCGATGAAGTAGGCGGGCTGACCGCTACGCTCGGCACGGCGGCTCAGCTTCTGGTTGCGATAGGCGTTGTACTGCGCCTTGGTGAGCGACAGCTTATCGAGTTGCAGCGACACCTTGTCAGCCGCCGTCTCACCAATCTTGATCCCCTCCGGCATCCGGGCAAAGTCGGCGATCCCCATATCGCCAAACTCGGGGGCGATCAGAATATCCTTCGGTCCCATCAGCGCCTTCTGCTTGTCGGTGCCCACTTGGGTCATGTAGGTGGTGAGCTGGTCGATCATCGCCAACCCTGACTTGAGGGATTCACGGGTACGCAGCTTGGCACCGATATCCACCGCGATCACCACGTCGGCCCCCATCGCCTTGGCGACATCCACCGGCATGTTGTTGACGCTGCCGCCGTCCGCCAGGATGTGCCCCTCCCACTCCACCGGCTTGAGGGCACCGGGAATGGACATGGAGGCCTGCATCGCCTTGGCCAGGCTGCCGTGATCCAGCACAAAGGGGGTGACCGTCTCCATGTCGGTCGCCATGGCGCGGTAGGGAATGGGGAGATCATCGAAGCTCGCCTGCACCGGCAGGTTGGAGGTTGCCCCCCGCAGCAGGCTGGCCATGGATTGGCCCTGGAAGAAACCGTCCGGCAGCTGGGTGGTGTCGCCATTCACCCCTATGTCGGTGCGCAGCTGATACTGCTCGTTCTGCTGCTTTTTGCGCAGCGACAGCTCGTCGCGGCCCACCTTGTCCTGATACCCCTTGTTCCAGTCGATGGCCAAAGTGGTGCGCTCCACCTCCTCGGCACTGAGCCCCATGGCATACATCCCCGCCACATAAGAGCCCATGCTGGTACCGACTATGATATCGACCGGAATCCGTTTCTGCTCCAGTACCTTGAGGATGCCGATATGGGCAGAACCCTTGGCGCCGCCGCCGCTGAGCACCACCGCAATTTTCGGGCGCTCCCCCTGTGCCGCCACAGCCAGCAGCGGGCAGGCCGCCAGCATGACCAAAAGCAGACGGGTCCATCCCGCACCTAAGCTGCGCATCATATTTTCCATATTATTCAGAGGGTCAGTCACCAAGGATGGCCTCTACTATAAGGGGCCCGGCAGTTAGCGCAACCGTCAATCCGCATCCCGCCTGTGCAGCATGCCGACGGGGCGAGCCGCCGCCCCTGTGAGCGCAAACGTAATCCGCAAATAAAGGGCTGCAAGCCTCATGGGTAGCGCCGCGCTGCCGCTAATATGAGCGTCGTCAATCTCAACCTTTTGAGCACCTTTATGCTGGCAACCCTCACTCTTAAACAGAAAATACTGGCCACGGTTACCCTGGCCGTGGTCGTCTCCTGCCTGCTGGTAGGCTACTTCAGCCAACGCTCGGCCCAGCAACTGATCGAAAACCGGATGTTCGAGCAGGAGCTCCCCAACCTGACCCAGCGGATCAGCAAGGAGATTGAACAGGATCTCCACGGCATCGCCCAGGCCGCCCGTCAATTGGCCACCGACCGCTTTATCCTCGACTGGGTGGATCGGGGCATGCCCAAAGAGCAGGAGCCGATCCTCATCAACCAGCTCAAGGATGTGGCCAACCAGTATGGTCTGGTGACGGCCTCCTTCGCCGATCGCCAGAGTGCCGCCTACTACAACCAGGATGGCTTTCTGCGCAACCTGACACCCACGCAAGACGCCTGGTTCTATGACTACACCAAGAGCCAGAAGGAGATGACCCTCAGCATCTTCCGCGAGAGCAACGGCGAGGTGAAGCTGTTCGTCAACTTCCAGCAGCTCAACGGGCGCGGGCTGGCCGGCTTTGCCAAATCCCTCGACACCATGGTGACCATGGTCTCCAACTTCCGGCTGGAAGAGAGCGGCATCGTCTTTATGGTCGATGGCAGCGGCAAGGTGAAGCTCCACCCCGAGGCCAACCGCATCGAGCGTGACACCCTTGGCAACATTGCCAGCGGTGATACCGGCAGCCTGCTGGCCAAACGCCCCTTTGCCGTTATCAACGCCGAAGTCAATGGCGAGCCCATGGTACTGGCCAGCAGCTATATCCCGCTGCTCGACTGGTATCTGGTGGCCCAGGTGCCAGAAGCCGAGATCTATGCCGAGCTGGATCAGACCCGCAACGAGATCCTGATGATCTCGCTGGTGATTGCGCTGGCCATGGGGCTGATGGGGATGCTGTTGGCAGGCTCGGTCAGCCGCCCGCTCAACGAGCTGGCCCGCCTGTTCAAGGAGCTGGGCAGCGGCGATGGGGATCTCACCCAGCGCCTGAAAGTGGAGGGGCGTGACGAACTGAGTCAGGTCGCCACCGGCTTCAACAACTTCGTCGCCAAGATCCACGGCTCCATCGAGCAGGTGGCGGAGAACTCCCGCCAGCTCGCGGCCACCGCCAACGAGGTGGCCAACAAGGCGCAGCTGACCCAGCACAACTGTACTGCTCAGCGTGACCGCACCGTGCAGGTGGCCACCGCCATCCACGAAATGGGGGCCACGGTGAGCGAGATCGCCGGTAACGCTTCGCTGGCAGCCGAAGTAGCCAGACAGGCCAACGATCAGGCCGATGCGGGTGCGGTAGTGGTGGCGCAGGCGCGCCACGGCATCGTCGACCTCTCAGGCGAGATCGAACAGGTGGCAGGGGTTATCGAGTCGCTGGCCAGCCAGACCGACTCCATCGGCAGCATCCTCGAAACCATCCGCAGCATCTCGGAGCAGACCAACCTGCTGGCACTGAACGCCGCCATAGAGGCCGCTCGCGCCGGTGAACAGGGTCGCGGTTTCGCCGTGGTGGCAGATGAGGTGCGCAATCTGGCCAACCGCTCCGCCGCCTCGACCGCCGAGATCCAGGGGATGATCAACCGCTTGCAGGAGCAGAGTGCCCGCGCGGTCAGCGCCATGGCGCAGGGGCGCAACCAGAGTCTGGAGGTGGTGAGCCAGGCCGATGAGGCCAACGCAGCCCTCGGCCAGATCACCGCCCACATCACCCAGATCAACGACATGAATATTCAGGTCGCCACCGCCACCGAGGAGCAGTCCAGCGTGGTCGGCGAGATCAACCGCAACGTGGAAGATATCAACCAGCTCACCATGGAGACCGCCGATATCGCCCACCAGCTGACCGAGTCGAGCCGCAGCCTGCAACAGCTCTCCGGTCAGCTGGACAAGCTGGTTGGCAACTTCCGGCTCTGACCCCGACCTTGGCCTTGACCTTGACCGAAGCCATCAACAACAGAGAGCGCCGTGGCGCTCTCTGTTGTTTTGGTGGCGGCTAATCCGGCATAGCAGTCAGCCCTTGCCATCCCGTTTACGCTGATACATCAGCTCATCCGCGCGAGTGAGCAGCTCGGCCAGAGAGACACATCCGCGCCCATCGTAGCAGACAATCCCGGTGCTGCAGGTCAGCGCATAACCGCAACCACTGTGCTGATTGTGCTCGGCCAAGATGGCATTGAAACGCTCATAGGCTAGTTGTGCCTGCGCCTCTACCACATTGGGCAACAGGACGGCGAACTCATCGCCGCCCATGCGGGCAAACACGTCGGCGCCACGAAAAGCCTGCTTGAGCAGAGTGGCAAAGGCGATCAGGGCCCGATCCCCTTCCGCATGTCCCCACCGATCGTTGATCCCCTTGAAGCCATTGAGATCCAGATAGAGCAGTGCCAGTGGCATCTGCAAGCGACTGGCCAGCGAGAGGCTCTTCTCTGCCAGCATCACGAACCCGCGCCGATTGGAGATCAGGGTCAACTCATCAATGGTGGCCAGCTGCACCGCTTCGAGCTCCCGCACCACCATCGCCGCCAGATCCTTGAGCAGCCCCACATCCTCATCGCTCAATTCCCGTGGCACCGTATCTATGATGCAGAGCGTCCCCAGTTTGCAGCCGTTGGCGATCCTCAGTGGCTGTCCGGCATAGAAGCGGATACCGGGCCCGCCCACCACCAGCGGATTGTCGGCAAAGCGGGGATCCTGCGAAGCATCCGGCACGATGAAGGTCTCATTGCCCATGATGGCGTGGCCACAGAACGAAATGTCACGTGCGGTCTCACTGACCTCCAGTCCGATACAGGATTTGAACCACTGGCGATCTTCATCCACCAGACTCACCAGCGCGATGGGGACATTGAACACCCGTCTGGCCATGCGGGTCAGCCGGTCAAACCGCTCCTCAGCCTCGGAATCGAGCAAAGAGAGCCGCCGCAGGGTCTCCAGCCGCAATGCCTCATCGGGTGGAATGGGTGCTTCTAGCATCGTGCCTCTCTCGTCAGTGCCAAAACCTATCTTTAGCATATTGGGCTTTGTCGAAGTAGGGGCTGCAAGGAGAAAACAAAAAGCCGCTCATTCGAGCGGCTTTTTAGACAAGCGGGGAAGAAAATCACTTTTTCTTCTTGGCCTTGGCGTTCGGCAGGTCGGTGATGGAGCCTTCGAACACTTCGGCAGCCAGACCCACGGACTCGTGCAGAGTCGGGTGAGCGTGGATGGTCAGCGCGATATCTTCGGCGTCCGCACCCATCTCGATGGCCAGACCGATTTCACCCAGCAGTTCACCACCGTTGGTACCCACGATGGCACCACCGATGACGCGGCCGCTCTCCTTGTCGAAGATCAGCTTGGTCATACCGTCGGAGCAGTCGGACGCAATGGCGCGGCCGGAAGCAGCCCACGGGAAGGTGGCGACTTCGAAGTTCAGGCCCTGTTGCTTGGCTTCCTTCTCGGTCAGACCCACCCATGCCATCTCTGGCTCGGTGTAAGCGATGGACGGGATCACTTTCGGGTCGAAGTAGTGCTTCTTGCCGGCGATAACTTCGGCAGCAACGTGACCTTCGTGAACACCTTTGTGGGCCAGCATCGGCTGACCCACGATGTCACCGATGGCGTGGATGTGCGCCACGTTGGTACGCAGCTGCTTGTCCACCTCGATGAAACCACGCTCGGTCACGGCAACGCCAGCTTTCTCGGCATCCAGCATCTTGCCGTTCGGCACACGACCTACGGCAACCAGCACGTTGTCATAACGAACCGGCTCGGCAGGAGCGTGCTTGCCTTCATAGGAGACGTACAGGCCGTCTTCGCGCGCTTCAACTGCGGTGACCTTGGTCTCCAGCATGATGTTGAATTTCTTGGCGACGCGCTTGGTGTAGATCTTGACGATGTCTTTGTCGGCAGCCGGAACCAGCTGGTCGGCAAATTCCACCACGTCGATCTCGGAACCCAGAGAGGAGTAAACGGTACCCATCTCCAGACCGATGATGCCGCCACCGATAACCAGCAGTTTGCCGGGAACGGTTTTAAGCTCCAGCGCATCGGTAGAGTCCCATACGCGCGGGTCATCGTGGGGGATGAACGGCAGTTTCACCGGACGGGAACCGGCCGCGATGATGGCGTTGTCGAAGGTCACGGTCGTCTTGCCGTCTGCACCTTCCACTTCAAGGGTGTTCGGGCCGGTAAATTTACCCAAGCCGTTAACAACCTGAACTTTACGCATCTTGGCCATGCCAGCCAGACCGCCGGTCAGCTGGTTGATAACCTTCTCTTTCCACAGACGGATCTTGTCGATGTCGGTCTGCGGTGCACCGAAGACGATGCCGTGCTCGGCCAGCGCCTTGGCTTCTTCAATCACTTTGGCAACGTGCAGCAGCGCCTTGGAGGGGATGCAGCCCACGTTCAGGCAGACGCCACCCAGGGTGGAGTAACGCTCGACGATAATAGTATCCAGACCCAGATCGGCTGCACGGAAAGCAGCGGAATAACCGGCAGGGCCAGCACCCAGTACTACGACCTGGGTTTTGATTTCTTTACTCATCATGACCTCTTTGTCGTTCTTATATCCCCGGACAGCGCAGTCTTATACCGAAACGGGTGGCTGCAGCCGTGAAAAAAACGGGGCAAGTTTACGATCATGTTAATGAAATGAGAAGTAAAAAGGGCAGGCTCTGGGCCCGCCCTCTCACTTACAGGACCAGTCGACGAATGTCGGACAGCACACCGTTCATGGTGGTGATGAAGCGAGCCCCATCGGCACCATCGATGACGCGGTGGTCGTAGCTCAGAGCCAGCGGCAACATCAGGCGCGGCGCGAACTCTTTACCGTTCCACTTCGGCTTCATCTCGGACTTGGAAACACCGAGGATGGCCACTTCCGGCGCGTTGACGATCGGGGTAAAGCTGGTACCGCCGATGCCACCCAGGCTGGAGATGGTGAAGCAACCGCCCTGCATGTCGGCAGCGGTCAGCTTGCCGGCACGGGCTTTCTTGGAGATCTCGGCCAGATCGCGAGACAGCTCCATGATGCCCTTCTTGTTAACATCGCGCACCACGGGCACAACCAGACCGTTGGGGGTATCTACCGCCACACCGATGTGGATGTACTTCTTCATGATCAGCTTGCTGCCATCTTCGGACAGGGAGCTGCAGAAGCGCGGGTGAGCTTCCAGCGCCTTGGCGGCGGCTTTCAGGATGAACACCAGCGGGGTGATCTTCACGTCGGCCTTCTGCTTCTCGAGCATCGCATTCTGCTCTTTGCGGAACGCTTCCAGCTCGGTGGTATCGGCTTCGTCGAACTGGGTGACATGAGGGATCATGACCCAGTTGCGGTGCAGGTTTGGACCGGAGATCTTCTGGATTCGGGTCAGCTCGACCTCTTCCACATCACCGAACTTGCTGAAGTCTACTTTCGGCCACGGCAGTACGCCCAGACCGTTGCCACCGGCTACGCCGGCAGAGGCAGGTGCGGACTCGGCACGCTTGATGGCATCCTTCACGTAGGCTTGCACGTCTTCTTTGACGATACGACCCTTGCGACCGGAAGCTTTCACCTTGGCCAGGTTGACGCCAAACTCGCGCGCCAGACGACGTACCGCCGGAGAGGCGTGCACGTAAGCGTCGTTGGCAACGAAATCGGTCGCAGCGGCAGCAGCCTGGGCAACCGGAGCCGGAGCAGCGGCAACAGGGGCTGCAGCGACCGGAGCGGTAGCTTGAGCAACCGGCGCGGCGGCAGGAGCAGCGCCAGCCACTTCGAAGACCATGATCAGGGAACCGGTGGAGACCTTGTCACCCGCCTTCACCTTGATCTCTTTGACCACACCGGCGAACGGCGCAGGCACTTCCATGGAGGCCTTGTCACCTTCCACGGCGATCAGGGACTGGTCGGCTTCAACCTTGTCACCCACCGCAACCATGATCTCGGTGACTTCCACTTCGTCGCCACCGATATCCGGTACGTTGACCTCTTTGGCAGCGGCGGCAACCGGGGCCGCAGCCACGGGCGCGGCAGCTTGAGCCGGAGCAGCAACGGCAGCAGGCGCAGCGCCAGCCACTTCAAATACCATCACCAGAGAACCGGTAGAGACCTTGGCACCAGCGGCAACCTTGATCTCGACCACGCGACCTGCGAACGGTGCCGGTACTTCCATGGAGGCCTTGTCACCTTCCACGGCGATGATGGACTGTTCGGCTTCTACCATGTCGCCCACGGCAACCATGATTTCAGTCACGTCCACTTCGTCGTCACCGATGTCCGGTACATGCACATCTTTGCGCACGGCTGCGGCAGGTGCGGCGGCCGGAGCAGCTGCAACAGGAGCGGCCACTTCTGCAGGAGCAGCAGCGCCTTCGGCTTCGAAGATCATGATCTGGGAACCGGTGGCAACCTTGTCGCCTACCTTGATCAGGATCTCTTTGACGATACCAGCAGACGGGGCCGGTACTTCCATGGAGGCCTTGTCGCCTTCTACCGCGATGATGGACTGGTCCAGCTCGACCTTGTCACCTACGGCCACCATGATCTCGGTGACTTCAACTTCATCGGCGCCGATATCCGGCACCATAATCTGTTTGGACATTGTGCTTTATCCTCTTGCGTCGATCCGCGTGACTGGCTGAGGCCGCCACGCACATCTCGCGTTAACCGTTTTAAATCCTGGCAGGGTCGCGCCGTCATACGGCGCGACCCTTGATCCACTTACGCGTACAGCGGGTTGACCTTGTCGGCATCGATGCCGTACTTGGCGATGGCGTCGGCCACAACCTGCTTGTCTACCTCGCCGCGCTTGGCCAGTTCGGTCAGAGCCGCAACCACCACGTAGAACTCGTTCACTTCGAAGTGACGACGCAGGTTGGCACGGCTGTCGGAACGGCCGTAACCGTCGGTACCCAGCACGCGGTAGTTCTCGGTCGGAACGAAGGCGCGAACCTGATCGGCGAAGGACTTCATATAGTCGGTCGCAGCGATGGTGGCTTCGGAACCCAGTACCTGAGCGATGTACGGTACGCGAGCTTCGGCAGTCGGGTGCAGCATGTTCCAGCGATCCGCGTCCTGACCGTCACGGGCCAGCTCGTTGAAGGAGGTGACGCTGAACACATCGGAACCGATGCCGTACTCGCTGGCCAGGATCTGGGCAGCCTTGCGCACGTGACCCAGGATGGAACCACAACCCAGCAGCTGAACTTTCGCCTTGGCACCGGCGACGGATTCCAGCTTGTAGATACCCTTGCGGATGCCTTCCTCGGCGCCTTCCGGCATGGCCGGCATGGCGTAGTTCTCGTTCAGGGTGGTGATGTAGTAGAACACGTTCTCCGGGTTCTCACCGTACATGCGGCGCAGGCCGTCCTGTACGATCACCGCCACTTCATAGGCGTAGGACGGATCGTAGGAGATGCAGTTCGGGATGGTGTTCGCCAGGATGTGGCTGTGACCATCTTCGTGCTGCAGGCCTTCACCGTTCAGGGTAGTACGACCGGAGGTTGCACCCAGCAGGAAGCCACGGGCTTGCTGGTCACCGGCTGCCCACGCCATGTCGCCGATCCGCTGGAAGCCGAACATGGAGTAGTAGATGTAGAACGGGATCATCGGGCAGTCGTTGGTGCTGTAAGAGGTCGCAGCAGCCAGCCAGGAGGACATGGCGCCCAGCTCGTTGATACCGTCTTGCAGAACCTGACCCTGCTTGTCTTCCTTGTAGTAGGAGACGATGTCGCGGTCTTGCGGGGTGTACTGCTGACCGTGCGGGCTGTAGATACCGATCTGGCGGAACAGACCTTCCATACCGAAGGTACGGGCTTCGTCAGCGAGGATCGGAACGATGCGCTTGCCGATGGACTTGTCTTTCAGCATCACGTTCAGGGAACGCACGAACGCCATGGTGGTGGAGATTTCGCGCGCCTGCTCACCCAGCAGCGGGCCGAAGGCATCCAGTGCCGGGATTTCCAGCTTGGTGGTGCTTTCGCGCAGACGGGTCGGCACATAGCCTTTCAGGGCGGTGCGACGGTCGTGCAGGTATTTGTGCTCGGCAGAACCGGCTTCGATCTTCAGGTACGGCAGATCGGCCAGCTGCTCGTCGGCTACTGGCAGGTTGAAGCGGTCACGCAGGTGACGCACGGAGTCCAGCTCCATCTTCTTGACCTGGTGAGCGATGTTCTTGCCTTCAGCCGCTTCACCCATGCCGTAACCCTTGATGGTCTTGGCCAGAATAACGGTCGGCTTGCCCTTGGTCTGGGTTGCCTTGTTGAATGCAGCGAACAGTTTGCGAGGATCGTGACCACCGCGGTTCAGAGCGAAGATCTCCTCGTCGGTCATATCTTTGACCAGCGCGGCAGTTTCCGGATAACGGTTGAAGAAGTGTTCGCGGATGTAGCCACCGTCGCGGGACTTCATGGTCTGGTAGTCACCGTCCACGGTCTCGTTCATCAGCTGGATCAGCTTGCCGGAAGTGTCTTTCTTCAGCAGCTCATCCCACTTGCGACCCCAGATAACCTTGGTGACATCCCAACCGGCGCCAGCGAACAGGCCTTCCAGCTCGTTGATGACCTTGCCGTTACCGACAACCGGACCATCCAGACGCTGCAGGTTGCAGTTGACCACGAACACCAGGTTGTCGAGCTTTTCACGCACGGCAACGGTCAGGGCGCCCTTGGCTTCCGGCTCGTCCATCTCGCCGTCACCCAGGAAGGCGTAAACGGTCTGCTCGGAGCAATCCTTGATGCCACGGTCGGTCAGGTACTTCAGGAAGCGAGCCTGATAGATGGCGGCGATGGGGCCCAGACCCATGGAGACGGTCGGGAACTGCCAGAAGTCCGGCATCAGTTTCGGGTGCGGATAGGAAGGGATACCCTTGCCATCCACTTCCTGACGGAAGTTGTCCAGCTGCTCTTCGGTCAGACGACCTTCAGCAAAGGCGCGAGCATAGATGCCCGGGGAGATATGACCCTGGAAGTAAACCAGATCGCCACCATCCTTCTCGTTGCGAGCACGGAAGAAGTGGTTGAAGCAGACATCATAGATGGTCGCAGAAGAAGCGAAGGAAGACATGTGACCACCCAGGTCCAGGTCTTTCTTGGACGCGCGCAGCACGATCATCATGGCGTTCCAGCGGATGATGGCGCGAATGCGGCGTTCCATCTCCAGGTCACCCGGGTAGTCCGGCTCATCGCTGGACGGGATGGTGTTGATGTAATCGCGATTTGCCTTGGCAGCCACGTCCACACCGCTTACGCGGGCTTTCTCGGCCAACTGTTCAAGGATGAACTGAGCGCGTTGCGGACCCTCTTCACGCAGCAGGGATTCCAGAGAGGCAAGCCACTCCAGCGTTTCTATCGGGTCCACATCGTTCTTCAGGATATCAGACATGGCTGGTTCCTATGTTGTTGTGATTGCACGGCATTGCACGGCGAAGGGCGCAAGCATTCGACAATAGAGCCTTGTGGGATTAGTTTTCCTGCTGACGGATCCGACGCATGGATCGCTGGATCCGGCTGTCTTCCCTCTGCATATCCAACAAGGTGTCCTCGATAAAGGCCAGATGCTCATGACAAGCTGTTCTGGCCCGCTCCGGAGCCCCCGAAAGAATAGCCTCGATCAGATTCGCGCGATGGCGACGTATCTTGGCTACCACTCCCGGGCGGCGATTCAAAATCTCGTTATTCTGCAGAATGTTCTGTTCGAGCATCGGGCCCATCGCCCGCAGCAGGTGCAGCAGCACCACGTTGTGGGACGCCTCGGCCACCGCCAGATAGAACTGGGTCACGGCTGCCGACTCGGCCACCAGCGAGCCCAACTGGCCCGCCTCTTCGATGGTGGTTTGCACCTGACGAATGCGCTCGAAATCAGACCCGGTTCCCCGCAAGGCCGCGTAGTAGGCACAGATGCCTTCCAGCGCGTGGCGAAACTCCAGCAGATCATACTGGGCTTCCGGGTGGGTACTGAGCAGTTCGAACAGAGGATCGGCGATCCCCTTGCTCAGGGCATTCTGCACATAAGTGCCGCCGCCCTGACGGCGATAAAGCAATCCGCGCGCTTCCAGTCGCTGGATGGCTTCGCGCAAGGAGGGGCGCGATACCTGAAACTGGATGGCGAGTTCCCGCTCGGGAGGCAATTTCTGCCCCGGCTGCAGGCTGCCTTCCAGAATCATCTGTTCCAGCTCGGCGACAATGGAGTCGGCCAACTTGGGTTGCGTAATCTTGCGATAGGGCATGAGGCTACTTTGTTAAATTGGTATTACCAATTTTATGGATGGGGCGAAAATTAGCAGAGGCCTTTTGAAAAGTCCACTCAAAAGATGATCTGAGTCAAGAATCAGCCCCACCACTTAAGAGGTAAAGCAGGGGAAACATGATTTAGCTCATAGAAAATGGTCTGACCAATATTCTTGACCGCGCTCACAAATAACATTTGCGCAACCAGAGACAAAAATGGCCTGCCAGATAGGCAAGCCATTGATTTTAAAACCCTAACTAAATTTGAATATTTACTTTAGCTGTTTAGTAGTTGCCGGTAGTAATCCCACTGGAAACTGGCTCCGGGATCCGTCTTGCGCCCTGGCGCGATATCGCAATGGCCGACAATTTTTTCGTGGGTAATCGCCGGATAGCGCTCCGAGATGGCTCGGGTGAGCCCCACCAGCGCCCGGTATTGAGCCTCGGTATAGGGGGTTTCGTCAGTCCCTTCCAGCTCGATGCCGATGGAGAAGTCATTGCATGCCTCCCTTCCCAGCCAGCTCGATACTCCCGCATGCCAGGCACGCTCGCCGAACGGCACATACTGCACCAGCTCGCCATCACGGCGGATCAGGCAATGAGCCGAGACTCGCAGCTGATGGATACCGGCAAAATAGGGGTGAGCCTCAGGGTCGAGTCGCCCCATAAAGAGATCGTCGATAAAGGGGCCACCAAACTCCCCCGGCGGCAGGCTGATGCCATGCACCACCAGCAGGGAAATATCATCCGGCGCTGCCCGTTCGTTGTGATGGGGAGAAGGCACCCGGCGCGCCTGCTGGCACCAGCCTGCGGCATCGATAGAGAAACAAGGTTGCGAAGCGAGTTGAGTCATCGGCTACTCGAGTTGGCTGATAAATGGCGAGAAAACGAAGATACCTGATAGGCAATCCGGCACCAACTCACTGAATCCAAGGGAAATGGTATGTTAGGCTGAGTCATCTTCCGCTCGATATGGATGGGGTATGCAGCACACGGCACGCTGGATGTGGTTACTGGCCTGGCTCTCTTTGATGGGTCTGCTGACCCTCTATTTTCACTCCCGCAACCAACCAAGCGTCACCGCCAGCGGCGAGCTGTTGCTGCGGGCCGACCAGAGCGGCCACTATCGTCTGGAGGGTGCCATCAACGGCCAGCCGGTGCAACTGCTGCTCGATACCGGCGCCACCCGTATCACCATCCCGCAGCAGGTTGCCGAGCGGCTCGGCCTGACCGCTTATGGCAGCAGCCAGGTCAATACCGCCGCGGGGCAGATCCGGGTCGGCAACGGCACCATCGAAACGCTGGCGATGGGGCCATTGACCTTGTACGATCTGGCCATCTTTATCAATCCGGTGGCAGACGGTGACGAAGTGCTGGTTGGCATGAACGCCCTCGGTCGGCTGGAGCTGGTTCAAAAGGAGCGGCAACTGCTGCTCAGACCCTTGCAGGAATAAGGCATGTTTCAACAGGATGTCAGCCGCGCCGTGCGCGCCGCACTACTCGAAGATCTGGGCGATGCCCTCACCACGCTGGACCAACCGGACGCCAGCGCCGATATCACCGCCCAACTGATCCCGGCCGACCGGATGGCCAGCGCCCGGGTGATCACCCGTGAAGCAGGCGTATTCTGCGGCCAGCCATGGGTGGATGAAGTGTTCGTACAACTCGGCGGCGAGGTGAAGGTGGAGTGGCTGGTGCAGGATGGGGAAGTGCTCTCCCCCAATCAGGAGCTGTTCCGCCTCCATGGCCCCGCCCGCCTGCTGCTGACCGGCGAGCGCAATGCCCTCAATTTTGTCCAGACCCTCTCCGGCGTTGCTACCCTCACCGCCCGCTATGTGGCAGAGCTGGAGGGCACTGACTGCCGCCTGCTCGACACCCGCAAGACCATACCGGGGCTTCGCACCGCCCAGAAGTACGCGGTCACCTGTGGCGGCGGCAAGAATCACCGCATCGGCCTCTATGACGCCTATCTCATCAAGGAAAACCACATTCTCGCCTGTGGCGGCATTGCCGAGGCGATTAATGAGGCTCGTCATCTCAATCCGGGCAAACCGGTGGAAGTGGAAGTGGAATCACTGGCAGAACTGGAGCAGGCACTGGCGGCAAAGGCCGATATCGTAATGCTGGACAACTTCGACGTGACCATGATGCGGGAAGCCGTCGCCATCAATCAGGGCCGCGCCAAGCTGGAAGTCTCCGGCAATGTGACGCTGGATACCCTGGCCGAGTTTGCCGCCACCGGCGTCGATTTTATCTCTGTCGGGGCGCTCACCAAGCATGTACGGGCGCTCGATCTCTCCATGCGCTTTATCCAGCAGTGAGATTCACCCCGCAGGCCTGAGCAAATACTCGACCTAACCGGATAAACAACTTGCAAAAGGCGCCATGGGCGCCTTTTCTTTATGCAGGATCCCTCAGCAAAGGAGTGTAATGACGGACCCGCTTTCACCCGTAACAAAGAGTCATAAGAAGCCACTTATTTTATGACTCGCATCAAGTTTTTGGTAAATGACATGAAAGTGGTTAACAAAGGCAGCAATCTCTGTTGCCACCCCTGACAGCTCGGATAAGATACTGACGTTCGGATGGTTTTCTACCGACACTTCCCAGGAACCAAGGATAAAAGGATATTTTCAATGAACAGCGAAATGAAGAAACAATCGGGTTTTACCCTTATTGAACTGATGATCGTGGTCGCGATCGTCGCGATTCTGGCGGCAGTAGCACTGCCGGCGTATCAGAACTACACCAAGAAAGCCAAAATGACAGAATTAGTTGCAGCCACTGGAGCAATAAAAACTCAAGTGGAAGTATGCATGCAGTCTTATGGCACAACCGAATGCAATAACAATGATAATGGCATGCCAAGTGGCGCAGTTACTTCTGGGAACGTCGAAGTAACATATACAGGGACAGATACTGATGGAGCAGCCATAACCATTTCCGCAGCGCCGTCAGGAACAGATTTATCTCCATTAACAACAGATGATGTATTTACCCTAACAGCCTCTGCAAGCGTGCCGCTGGTTTGGAAAAAATCATGCGCAAACGCTGATGGAGCTCAAACTGATTACTGCCCGTAATCATGACCTCTAGCCCTAATAGCGGCCTGGCGTTAAGCCTGGCCGCCTCTTCACTGATCAGTGAAGAGGACTCCCAGCGCTATCTGAGCCAGGCCAAGGCCCAGCGCAAGCCCTTTGTGACATTTCTGATAGAGAACGAGATCCTCGACAGCAAAGCGCTCGCTGATTTTTGCGAGCTGGAGTATGGGGTACCTCTGCTGGATCTTGCCGCCTTCGATTTGGCAGAGATCCCGCAGAAGTACCTCAATCAGAAGCTGATTGAGAAACACCATGTGCTGCCCATCTACACCCAGGGCCACACCCTCTATATCGCCATGTCGGATCCGACCAATGTCTCGGCGTTGGAGGACTTTGGCTTCAGCTTCGGCCTTCATACCGAAGCGCTGCTGGTGGAGGAGAACAAGCTCACCGCCGCCATCGGCAAGCTGCTGGAGAGCGAAAATGACGCCCTCGGCATGGAGGATATCGACGAATCCGAGATTTCGGATCTCGAGGTCTCCGACGAAAACAGCCGACTGGACGAGAGCGTCAATACTGCCGATGACGATGCTCCCATCGTCAAGTACATCAACAAGATCCTGATGGATGCCATCAAGCGCGGTGCCTCCGACCTGCACTTCGAGCCCTATGAGTTCAAGTATCGGGTGCGCTTTCGCATAGATGGCATTCTGCACGAAATCGCTACGCCGCCGGTCAACCTCTCCAACCGTTTCTCTGCCCGCCTCAAGGTCATGGCGCGGCTCGATATCGCCGAGCGGCGGCTGCCACAGGATGGCCGCATCAAACTGAAGCTGTCACGCAACAAATCGATGGATATGCGGGTCAACACCCTGCCCACCATGTGGGGGGAGAAGATCGTTATCCGTCTGCTCGACTCCTCGGCGGCACGCCTCAATATCGAGCAGCTTGGCTTCGACGACCGCCAGAAGGCACAGTACCTGCGCGCCCTCTCCAAGCCACAAGGAATGATCCTGGTGACCGGCCCCACCGGCTCGGGGAAAACGGTCTCGCTCTATACCGGCCTCAATATTCTCAACACCACCGAGGTAAATATCTCTACCGCCGAAGATCCGGTGGAGATCAACCTGCCCGGCGTCAATCAGGTGCAGGTCAACCCCAAGGCGGGGCTCACCTTTGCCAGCGCCTTGCGCTCCTTCTTGCGGCAAGATCCGGATGTGGTGATGGTGGGTGAAATTCGCGATCTTGAAACCGCAGAGATTGCCATCAAGGCGGCACAGACCGGCCACTTGGTGCTCTCCACCCTGCATACCAACTCCGCCGCCGAGACCCTGACCCGGATGATGAACATGGGGGTTCCGGCCTTCAACATCGCCTCCTCGGTCACCCTGATCATGGCCCAGCGGTTGGCCCGTAAACTGTGCGACCACTGCAAAGCGCCGGAAGTGGTGCCGGAAGCCGAACTGCTGGAGCTGGGCTTTACGCCGCAGCAGCTGGCTGCCGGACTGCGACTGTTCAAACCGGTCGGTTGCAAGGAGTGTTCCGGCGGCTACAAGGGGCGGGTCGGCATCTACGAAATCATGTTGATGTCGGAGAACATCGCCAAATTGATCATGCAGGGGGCAAACTCCCTGCAAATCGCCGCTATCGCGCAGAAGGAGGGGATGCGCACCCTGCGCACCTCGGGGCTGGAGAAGGCCCGGCTCGGGGTCACCAGTCTGGCCGAGGTCAACCGGGTCACCACCAACTGATCCGTGTGACGTAACGACCCGCCGGTTTGGTTAGCAGAACGAATTCGTCGTTCACGAACACGGAACGGATGATAGTCCGAACGACAGAGTAATCAGATATTCAAGTGACCGGGCTGGCGCCAAGAAGGTACCACACACCCTATCAGTACCCCGCAGGCATCAAGCCAGTCGGGCACCTTGACCAGGTTGGTGACGCGCAGAGCCAGGCTCTGACAACTAACCCCATTGCAGGATGCAAAGATGGCAACCCTAACGAAAAAGAACAATGCCCCCAAGAAAGTCTTCGCCTTCCGCTGGCACGGGGTAAACCGCAAGGGGCAGAAGGTCTCCGGCGAGCTGCAGGCCGACAGCATCAACACCGTCAAGACCGAACTGCGCAAGCAGGGGGTCAACGTCACCAAGGTAGCCAAGAAATCCCAGGGGCTCTTCTCCAAGGGCGGCGCCAAGATCAAGCCGATGGATATCGCCATCGTCTCCCGTCAGATCACCACCATGCTCTCCGCTGGCGTACCACTGGTGCAGAGCCTGCAGATCATCGCCCGCAGCCACGAGAAAGCCTCGATGCGCGAGCTGATGGGGCAGATTGCCGCCGATGTGGAGACTGGTACCCCCATGTCGGAGGCTCTGCGCCGCCATCCCCTCTACTTTGACGATCTCTACTGCGATCTGGTGGAAGCCGGTGAGCAATCCGGTGCGCTGGAAACCATCTACGACCGTATCGCCACCTATCGGGAAAAGTCGGAAGCACTCAAGTCGAAGATCAAGAAGGCGATGTTCTACCCCACCATGGTCATTCTGGTCGCCATCGTGGTCACCTCCATCCTGCTGCTGTTTGTCATTCCGCAGTTCGAGGATATCTTCAAGAGCTTCGGTGCCGAGCTGCCGGTGTTCACCCAGTTTGTTATCGGCATCTCCCGCTTTATGCAGAACTGGTGGTATGTCTTCTTTGGTGGCACCGCCCTTGGCATCTTCCTCTATGTGCGGGCCTGGCGGGCCTCCCAGAAGGTGAAAGACAATACCGACAAGTTCGTCCTCACCATTCCGGTGGTCGGAATGATCCTGCACAAGGCGGCGATGGCTCGCTTTGCCCGCACCCTGTCGACCACCTTCTCCGCCGGTATTCCGCTGGTGGATGCGCTGATTTCGGCGGCTGGGGCCTCCGGCAATTATGTCTATCGCACCGCGGTCATGGCCATCCGCAACGAAGTGGTGGCAGGCATGCAGATCAACGTGGCGATGCGCACCGTCGATCTCTTCCCCGACATGGTGATTCAGATGGTGATGATCGGTGAGGAGTCCGGTGCCATCGATGATATGCTCTCCAAGGTCGCCACCATCTTCGAACAGGAGGTGGATGATCTGGTCGATGGCCTCACCAGCCTGCTGGAACCCCTCATCATGGTGGTGCTCGGGGTGCTGGTCGGCGGCATGGTTATCGCCATGTACCTGCCCATCTTCAAGCTTGGCGACGTGGTAGGTTGATTCATCAGGGCATGACACCACAACCATGCCCTCCCCCTCATTCAATAACTGACGGTTGGTTATGACACTTCTTCTCGAGCTGGCTCACAGCTTGCCCTGGCTCTACTTCTCGCTGGTTTTTCTCTTCTCCCTGATGATCGGCAGCTTCCTCAACGTAGTGATCCACCGCCTGCCCATCATGCTGGAGCGGGAATGGCAGGCCGAGTATCGCGGCTACTTTTCCCCCGATGAGGAGGCAACTGCGCCAGAGCGCTACAACCTGATGGTACCGCGCTCCGCATGCCCTCACTGTGGCCACGCCATCACTGCGCTTGAGAACATCCCGCTGCTGAGCTGGCTCTGGCTCAAAGGGCGTTGCCGCGACTGCCAGGCCCCCATCTCGGCCCGCTATCCGCTGGTAGAGCTGCTGACAGCCCTGCTCTCGGTGGCCGTTGCCATGGTCATAACACCGGGCTGGGGGACGCTGGCCGCCCTGTTGCTGACCTGGGTGCTGGTCGCCCTTACCTTCATCGATCTCGACAAGATGTTGCTGCCCGACCAGCTCACCCTGCCACTGCTGTGGGGCGGGCTGCTGTTCAATCTGGCAAGTGGCTTCGTCCCCTTGGCTGATGCAGTGAGCGGCGCCATGGCGGGCTATCTGGTGCTCTGGAGCCTCTACTGGGCTTTCAAGCTGCTAACCGGCAAGGAGGGGATGGGCTATGGCGACTTCAAGCTGCTGGCGGCGCTGGGCGCATGGCTCGGCTGGCAGGCGCTGCCCATAATTCTGCTGCTCTCATCCCTGGTCGGCGCCGTGATCGGCATCAGTCTGATCGCCTTGCACAAACACCATCAGGGCAAGCCCATTCCCTTCGGCCCCTACCTCGCCATCGCGGGCTGGATCGCCCTGCTGTGGGGCGATACCATCACCCGCTGGTATCTCTCTACCCTGCTTTGAGCAAGAGGCCCCCATGTATGTAGTTGCTATCACAGGTGGTATCGGCAGCGGCAAGACCACTATCGCCAATCAGTTTGCCGCGCTGGGTATCGAGGTGGTGGATGCCGATGTGATCGCCCGCGAAGTGGTCGAGCCGGGCACCCCGGCCCTTGCCGCCATCGCCGACCATTTTGGCCCGAATGTGATTGATTCGAACGGTCAACTCGACCGTCGCGCCCTGCGCGACCGGGTCTTCAGCGACCCGCAGGCCAAGGGGTGGCTCAATGCCCTGCTCCACCCGCTGATTCGCAGCGAAATGCTGCGCCAGTGTGCCGCTGCCAGTTCACCTTACTGCCTGCTGGTGGTGCCACTGCTGGTGGAGAACAAACTCACCGGCCTCGCCAACCGGGTGCTGGTGATCGATGTAGACGAAGCCACCCAGGTTGAGCGCACCTGCCGCCGGGATGGTGTATCGGCCGAGCAGGCCCGAGCCATCATCGCCGCTCAGGCGAGCCGGTCGGAACGTCTCGCTGCGGCGGATGATGTCATCGAAAACCACAATGGTAGCGAAATGGCGATTAAAACGCGGATTTTGGCGCTGCACGAGACATATCTGGCAATTGCCTCTCAACAAGCCCGCCAAGTGTGAGTACACTAGGCCGGTTTATGGCTGGCCAGGATTAGGCATGATTTACGATTTCCCCCTCAATGAAAAAAGCCGGACCTATCTTCGTCTGGAGTCCCTGTTTTCCCAGATCCGCGACAATCTGGAGAGTGAACAATCCTGGGCACATATCGCCTTCTTCAAAGGGCTGTTCGATCTGCAGGAGTTGCTGGAGCGTGGTGACCTGCGCGCCGACCTCATCAAGGATCTGGAGCGTCTCGGCCAGCGTCTGAGTCACTGGGCCAGCCTGCCCGATGTCGATCTGGAGCAGATCAAACTGATGCAGCAAGAGAGCAGCCAGCTCTCCCGCAACCTGCTCAACTCGCCACGCCCGGGTGCCCGCCTGAAAGAGGATCGTCTGCTCGGCTCCATCCGCCAGCGCTTCTCCATCCCGGGTGGTCTGTGTGCCTTCGATGTGCCACAGCTGCACCACTGGCTCGGCACCCCGGCCATCACCCGTCACCAGCAGATGCAGGGCTGGCTGAGCGATATCAATCTACTGATGAATGCCATCACCCTGCTGCTGCGCCTGTGGCGTGAATCAGGCAGCTTCAGCGAGCAGGTTGCCAGCAACGGTTTCTTCCAGGACACCGCCGAGAGCGCCGAGCTGATCCGCATCAAGCTGCCGGGCAATCTGTTCTGCTACCCAACCCTGAGCGGCCACAAGAACCGCTTCGCCCTGCGCTTTCTGCCCACCGCAGAACAGCCGATTGGCGACGTGCCATTCCAGCTCGCCTGCTGCTAAGGAGGGCTTATGGTCACCAAGGTAAAGTGTCCGACCTGTCAGAGCCAAGTGGAGTGGGGCCCGCAGAGTCCGTTCCGCCCCTTCTGCAGCAAGCGCTGCCAGCTGATCGATCTTGGCGAGTGGGCCGATGAAGAGAAGCGGATCCCGGGGGAGATCAACCCGGATCTGCTGCCGGAGCCGGAAGAGGGCGATCAGTGGCTGTAAGCCCTTGGTCACTCATCTCTGCAATATGAAAAAGGGCCGATTGGCCCTTTTTTCATGCTTGTTGATTGCTACCGGCTCACGCCAGCAGACCCTGTAGCCGCGCTACAATCGGGCCATTGGCATCGGGGAAGTGGTAGTTGTTCAGCTCGGCCACCGGCACCCACAGGCACTCCTGCCCCTCTTTGCCGAACGGCTCACCGCTGAAACGAGTCACCTTCCAGATATCCAGCAATACCTGCTTCTCCGGGTAGTCGTGTTGCAGTTCCATGAAGGGAGCACAATCCAATACCCGGATGCCGATCTCTTCCCACAGCTCCCGATCCAGCGCGGTGAGCAGATCCTCGCCCGACTCCACCTTGCCACCGGGAAACTCCCAGCGATCCCCCTGATGGCGATCGGAGGAGCGTCTGGCGATGAAGATATCGCCCCGTTCATTCTCGATGACGCCAACCGCCACCCAGATCCGTTTTTTCTGTTCCATCATTGTCCTCAGCGTAAACACGGCAAACGGGCGATCCAAGGGGCCAGCCGAATAGCCTGCTGCTCCCCCCGCGCCCTGAAGAGATCCTGCCCGACATGCTCATTGCCCGGCGGCGCAACCTGCGGCCAAGGCACCGCACCAGGCGGAGTGAAACAACGATCGTGTACCCGCGCGCTCTGGCGCAAATAGCGCCATAAACAGTCTCGCAAGAACCACTGGTCGATGTTCGGGGTTTCCATGGTACTGGGTTGATAGCTCGCCATCAGCGGCGCAAGGGGAGGCAGCACACCGGCCACACCGCCCCACATGCCGGCCAGCACCAGATCGGTGTGGCTCCACCAGTCACGCATGATATGGAACCAGCGCCCCGATGCAAGCCAGTCATCGACCGCCCGCCGCTCCCGCAGATTCAGCACGGAGTCAGCATCGCGTACAAGAAAACGCCCCACTCCGGGATCATTGGTGACCTGGAAGCGCCAGCAGAGGCGCTGACGCTGGGATTGGCCATCGGGCTGTACCTTTATCTCGGCGCCATGTTCCTGCAGGCAGGCCAGAAACCCCTGAGGGACGCTGCCATCCACATAGAAGCGCACCCGCCAGCCGGGATAGAGGTAGGCTGCTGCCAGCACATTGTCGAGCGCCCCCCGCAAATAGCGGGGCTGTGCTCCCCACAGGGAGAATGCGATGACTGCCTGCTTCTTCCCCTGCTCCGCGAGCCAGGCATCCGGCCCCTCTGCCGGCAGCGCCCACCCCGCGACGGGCTGCGAGACAGCCTCATCCTTGAGAGTCAGGGCACGGGTCCCTGCTTTCGCCGCTTCTTCATGACGCCCTAGCTTGGCAAGGGAGGTGCAAAGCCCGTCATGAACCAGATAATCATCCGGCTCGCGCCGCACCAGTTCGACCAGGTGCGTCACGGCCCGCTCATGTTGATCGGAGCGCGAGAGGCAGACACAGAGATTGCGCAGCACCTCAATGTTATCGGGCGTGGCCCGGTACGCCAGCGTCAGCACTTGGGCCGCCGAGGCGGGATCGCCGGACAAAAAGAGGTAATAGGCAAACTGCAGTTGCAAGGGAACGGATTTGTTCGTCTCTGCGTTCAGCCTGTTCAGCACACACCGGATAGCCTCCTGGCGTCTCTCCTGCAGCCAGTGTCCATGTGCCTCCCCATCCCATCCCGTCGGCAATCTGCTCATCGTCCCCTCCTTGGTCCGAAAATGAATACACCGCCCGGAGGGCGGTGTATTCATCATGGCAGGGTATCAGGTCAACTGACCGTGGCAGTGCTTGTATTTCTTGCCGGAACCGCACGGGCAGGGATCGTTGCGGCCGATCTTCTGCTCGTCACGTACAAAGGTGGTGTGGCCCTCTTCGCCTGCGGCCTGTTCATCGGCCAGCTGGCTCTCGGCAGCGGCGTGGGTATAGGTGCGGGGAGCGGCTTCCGCCTGCTGGCGCTGCTGCTCTTCCATCGCTTCCACATCGCGCTCCTGCACCTGAACACGGCTCAGGATGCTGACCACGTCGCGCTTGAGGGTTTCCAGCATCTGGGTGAACAGATCGAAGGATTCGCGCTTGTACTCCTGCTTGGGGTTCTTCTGGGCATAACCGCGCAGATGGATGCCCTGACGCAGGTGATCCATGGCCGCCAGATGCTCTTTCCAGAGACCATCCAGAGTTTGCAGCATCACCGCCTTCTCGAAGTTGCGCAGCACCTCTTTGCCAACCAGCTCTTCCTTGTGGGCATAGAGCTTGGTGGCTTCGTCCAGAATGCGCTCGCGTAGCTTCTCTTCATACAGCTTGTCATCTTCCGCCAGCCACTGTTGCAGCGGCAGATCCAGCGCGAAGTCGGCCTTCAGGCGTGCTTCCAGACCCGGCACGTCCCACATCTCTTCCAGAGACTGGGGCGGAATGTACTCGTCGATCACCGCGCCGTAGACGTCGTCACGGATAACGTGAATGGTCTCGGAGATGTCGTTGGTATCCAGCAGCTCATTGCGCTGCTCGTAGACCACCTTGCGCTGGTCGTTGGCGACGTCATCAAACTCCAGCAAGCTCTTGCGGATGTCGAAGTTGCGACCTTCCACCTTGCGCTGGGCGTTTTCGATCGCCTTGGTGACCCACGGGTGCTCGATGGCTTCGCCCTCTTCCATGCCGAGCTTCTTCATCATGCCGGTCACGCGGTCGGAGGCGAAGATCCGCATCAGGGTATCTTCCATGGAGAGGTAGAAACGGGAGGAGCCCGGGTCACCCTGACGACCGGAACGGCCGCGCAGCTGATTGTCGATACGACGGGATTCGTGACGCTCGGTACCGATAATGTGCAGACCACCGGCGGCCAGCACCGCATCGTGACGCACCTGCCAGGCGGCTTTCAGCTCGGCAATCTGCTCGCTGGTCGGGTTCTCCAGCTTGGCAATCTCTGCCTGCCAGTTGCCACCCAACACGATGTCGGTACCACGACCGGCCATGTTGGTGGCGATGGTGACTGCACCAGTCTGACCGGCCTGGGCGACGATCTCAGCTTCCATGGCGTGGAACTTGGCGTTCAGCACCTTGTGCGGGATCTTTTCCTTGGTCAGGATGCCGGAGAGCAGCTCGGAGTTCTCGATAGAGACAGTACCGACCAGTACAGGCTGGCCCTTGGCCACGCACTGACGGATATCTTCGATGATAGCGGCATACTTCTCGTTGGCGGTCAGGTAGACCAGATCGCCCATGTCTTTACGCACCATCGGCTTGTTGGTCGGGATAACCACAGTATCCAGGCCATAAATCTGCTGGAATTCAAAGGCTTCGGTATCTGCAGTACCTGTCATCCCCGCCAGCTTGTTGTAGAGACGGAAGTAATTCTGGAAGGTGATGGATGCCAGCGTCTGGTTCTCGTTCTGGATCTTCACCCCTTCCTTCGCTTCAACGGCCTGATGCAGACCATCTGACCAGCGACGACCCGGCATGGTACGACCGGTGTGCTCGTCAACGATGACGATTTCGTCTTTCTGGACGATGTAGTCCACGTTGCGCTCGAACAGGGTGTGAGCACGCAGACCGGCATTGACGTGGTGCAACAGGCTGATGTTGGAGGCGGAGAACAGGGAGTCGTTCTCGTCCAGCAGCCCCTCTTTCTTGAGCAGCTCTTCCACGAAGATCTGACCGTTTTCGGTCAGCAGGGCCTGACGGTTCTTCTCGTCCACCGTGTAGTGACCGTCGCCGGTGTACTCTTCGGTGTCTTCCTTGTCCTGCTTGACCAGCAGCGGGATCAGCTTGTTGACGCGAATATAGAGCTCTGAGCTGTCTTCGGCCGGACCGGAGATGATGAGCGGAGTCCGGGCTTCATCGATAAGCACCGAGTCCACCTCATCCACCAGCGCGTAGTTGAGCGGACGCTGTACGCGCTGCTCGGGCGAGAACGCCATGTTGTCGCGCAGGTAGTCAAAACCGAATTCGTTGTTGGTACCGTAGGTGATGTCGGCGGCGTAGGCGTCACGCTTCTGGGACGCATCCATACCGGGCACGTTGCAATCGACGGTCATGCCGAGGAAGGCAAACAGCGGGCGGTTTGCCTCAGCGTCACGTTTGGCCAGATAGTCGTTCACCGTCACCACGTGCACACCGCGGCCACTCAGGGCGTTCAGGTAAGCTGGCAGAGTCGCAGTAAGAGTCTTACCTTCACCGGTTTTCATTTCCGCGATGCGGTTGGAGTTCAGCACCATGCCGCCGATCAGCTGCACGTCGAAGTGACGCATGCCGAACACCCGCTTGGAGGCTTCACGCACGGTAGCGAACGCTTCCGGCAGCAACTGCTCCAGGGTCTCACCCTGCTCGATACGCTGACGATACTCGGCCGTTTTGGCCTGCAACTCGGCATCGGACAGAGCCTCGAACTGCGGCTCCATGGCATTGATCTGTTTTACAATTTTGCGCAAAGCCTTGAGCGTTCTGTCGTTCCGGCTGCCGATAATCTTGGTAAGCAGTGTGCTAATCATGGGTACCAACTATTTCTGGTTATAAAAGCGTTCCGTCACTGGAACCTGAAGAAAAAAACCTAACCCCGTCTGGCACTGAGAAAGCGTGCGGGGTTGACCTGACGACCATCTTTCAACACTTCGTAATGCAGATGGACCCCGGTCGCGCGACCGGTGCGTCCCATCAAGGCAATCTTCTGACCCTGATCAACCAGGGTGCCCACCTCGACCAGCAACTTGGAGTTGTGGGCATAGCGGGTGACCAGGCCATTGCCGTGATTAATCTCCACCATATTGCCAAATTCCGGATGACGGCCCGCCCAGCTGACAATGCCGGGCCCGGTGGCCAGAATCGGGGTTCCGGGTTTGCCACGGAAATCGACCCCTTTGTGCATCTTGGCACGCCCGTTGAACGGATCGACCCGTCCACCAAACCCGGACGAGACCCAAACTCGCTCCTGTTTGACTGGCGTGCCGGAAATAAAACCGGCATCGGTGATATGGTGATTCATGATGAAAGATTCAAGTACCGACAGCTGCTCTTCACGGCTGCTGAGCTGCTGGCTGAGGTGTTTCATCGAGGCTTGCAGCTCGTTGAGGCTCACCTCCAGCTCTTCATCATAAGAAGGGCCGCCCATGGGGGGCGGCTCTTTGAAATTGAACTCGTCGGGATCGAGATCGGCCTGCTCGGTCAATCGTTCGCCGAGGGCATTGAGACGGCCAAGCTGGCCTTGCATGGTGCCCACCTGAGCAGCCAGCATCGCCAACTGTTCACGGGCTTCGTCGCCACTCTGGTCGACGGACTGTTGCTCGGCAACGGCAAGCGCCACTTCCAGCGCCTCCATTTTCTGGTGCCAGCTCTGCCAGAGCCAACCACCACCAAGGGCCAACAGGGAGAAGAGAATACCGCCGACCCAGGCCAGACGTTGTTTGGGCAGGTGCAACTTGCGTCGCTGCTTGCCGTGGAGGATCAGGGTAATGCTCATAGAAATCAGTCTGCTCGGTCAGGTGCGGCCAGGAGCCTGCACGGGAAATAAAACCGGGAGATAATCGGTATTAAAGGATGGAGTAAACAAATGACGGAACGTCGGTGCGGAGAGAGGACCGACGTTCCGTTGCACAGCTATCAGGCCAGAACCAGACCGTTATCGTAGTAAGCGATAGGCGCTTTGTCGCCCTCACCCTCGAAGGTCACCAGTTCCCAAGCCTCCTGCTCGGCCAGCAAGGCACGCAGCAGCTTGTTGTTCAGGGCATGTCCGGTCTTGTAGGCACGGAACTCACCGATGATGCTGCGGTTACACATATAGAGGTCACCGATCGCGTCCAGCATCTTATGCTTGACGAACTCGTCCTCATAACGCAAACCGTCTTCGTTCAGCACCCGATAGTCGTCCAGTACCACGGCGTTTTCCAGGCTTCCGCCCAGCGCCAGGTTCTGGGAACGCAGGTACTCGATATCGCGCATGAACCCGAAGGTACGGGCACGGCTGATCTCTTTCACGAAGGAGGCACCGGAGAAATCCAGTACGCAACGCTGATTGCGCCCTTCAAAGACCGGATGCTGGAAATCGATCTCGAGATCCATCTTGAAGCCGTTGCGATAAGGGTGGAATTCCGCCCACTTGTCGCCGTCTTCAACCCGGATGCTCTTCTTGATCCGCACAAACTGCTTGGCAGCATTCTGCTCACGGATCCCGACTTCCTGAAGCAGGTAGATAAAGGGATGCGCACTGCCGTCCATCACCGGGATCTCGGGCGCGTCAACCTCAACGTAGAGGTTGTCGATCCCCATCCCGGCCAACGCTGCAGAGAGGTGCTCAATGGTAGAGACACGGACACCGGCTTCGTTGACCAGAGCGGTACAGAGCACGGTATCGCGCACCTGATCGGCATTGGCTGGCAGCTCCACCACAGGATTCAGGTCGGTACGCAAGTAAACGATCCCTGTGTTCACAGGCGCCGGACGGAACGTCATAGTGACTTTCCGGCCCGAATGCAGGCCGACACCAGTCGCCTGTACACTCGTTTTCAAGGTTCTTTGTCTAATCATGGGTGTACCCTAAACAGCTTAAAATCCGGACCAGATGGTCGTTGGCAGGCCATCTTAGCACATTCCTTGAACAACAAACAAACAAGAGCCATAAGAGGCTTAGTCAGCTTGCTTGCGCAGGAACGCCGGAATATCCAGGTAATCCGGTTCACGACGAGCTTGCGGCTCGGCGTTGACCACCTTGGCCGGGGCTTCGTCCATCACGCGGCCTTGCATCATGTCGCTAACCAGCGGCTGACGCACCGGGCGCTCTTGCACCTGGCTGCTCTTGACCAGAGTGATGTCCGGCTTGCGCTCGGCACCGATACCGGTAGCAACCACAGTCACACGCAGTTCGTCGTGCATTTCCGGATCGATTACGGTACCCACTACTACAGTGGCGTTCTCGGAAGCGAAGGCCTTGACCGCGTTACCCACGGTTTCGAACTCTTCGATGGTCATGTCCATACCGGCGGTGATGTTGACCAGGATGCCACGGGCACCAGCCAGATCCACGTCTTCCAGCAGCGGGCTGGAGATGGCTTTCTCGGCCGCTTCTTCGGCACGGTCATCACCGGAGGCGGAACCGGTACCCATCATGGCGGTACCCATTTCACGCATCACGGTACGCACGTCCGCGAAGTCGACGTTGATCAAGCCCGGACGGGTGATCAGCTCGGCAATGCCCTGTACCGCGCCAAGCAGTACATCGTTGGCCGCCTTGAAGGCATCCAGCAGGGAGATACCGCGACCCAGCACCTTCAGCAACTTGTCGTTGGGGATGGTGATCAGGGAGTCGACGTTTTTGGAGAGCTCTTCGATACCGTGGGCGGCGAAACCCATCCGCTTCTTCCCTTCAAAGGAGAACGGCTTGGTGACCACAGCAACGGTCAGGATGCCCATCTCGCGTGCCACTTCGGCCACGATCGGCGCAGCACCGGTACCGGTACCACCGCCCATACCGGCGGCGATGAACACCATGTCGGAACCGGTCAGCAGCTCACGCAGCGCTTCGCGATCTTCCATGGCCGCATCACGACCCACTTCCGGATTGGCTCCGGCACCCAGACCCTTGGTGATGCCACCGCCGATCTGCAGGGTAGTGTTGGCGCTGGAGTTACGCAGTGCCTGGGCGTCGGTGTTGACGGTAATGAACTCAACACCCTCAATATTTTGACGAACCATGTGCTCGACAGCGTTACCGCCGCCGCCACCTACACCGATCACTTTAATGACGGCTTCGTCAGTGTGGCTATCCATAAATTCAAACATGTTGTCTCTCCGCTTTATTTGCCTGACTCAGCAAAATTCTTAGAACTCGCCACGCAGCCAGTTGCTAACCCGTTTGACCAGGCCACCGACGCTTGCCTTGGCGGCATATTCTTTGTTGCTACCTGTGGCTTGATGGGTACGGCCATATTGCAGCAACCCGACCGCAGTCGAGTACACCGGTGCCTGCACGTAATCACTCAAACCACGTATGTTCATGGGCTCTCCCACCCGGACCTGGCTCTGGAAGATCTGCTCTGCACACTCCACAATGCCTTCAATCTGGGCAGCGCCGCCGGTCAAGACCACACCGGCTGCCAGCTGATGCTTGACCCCCTGCGCTTTCAACTCGCTTTGTACCCGCACCAGCTCATCATTCACCATGGAGAGCAACTCGGTGTAACGGGGCTCAATCACTTCAGCCAGTGTCTGCCGTTGCAGGCTGCGCGCCGGACGACCGCCGACACTGGGTACTTCAATATTGTCTTCCTTGCTGACCAGACGACCGAGGGCACAGCCGTAGCGCACCTTGATCGCTTCCGCGTCGAGCGGCGGCGTGCCGAAGGCGTAGGCGATGTCGCTGGTCACAGTGCTGCCAGCGTACGGGATCACCTTGGTGTGGCGCAGGGCTCCGCCGGTAAACAGCGACATATCCATGGTGCCGCCACCGATGTCCACCACGCAGACACCCAGCTCTTTCTCGTCTTCGGTCAACACCGCATAGCTGGAGGCCAGCGCGGAGAAGATCAGTTGATCCACACGCAAACCGACCTTCTCCACACATTTCTCAATGTTGCGGGCCATATCGTTATGGCAGGTGATCAGGTGAACCTTGGCTGCCATCCGCACACCGGAGAGGCCAACCGGATTCTTGATCCCTTCCTGATAATCGATGGCAAACTCCTGAGGCAGGACATGCAGCACGCGCAGCTCATCGGAGAGGCGAACCGACTTGGCGGTGTGGATCACGTTGTCCACATCCTCCTGGGTCACCTCTTCATCGGAGATGGGCACCATACCGGTCTCGTTGCGGCAGTCGATATGCTTGCCGGACAACCCCAGATAGACCGAGCTGATCTGGCAGTCTGCCATCATCTCTGCCTCTTCCACCGCGCGGCGCAGTGACTTGACCACGGAGTCGAGGTCATTGACCCCGCCCTTCTCCATTCCGCGAGAAGCGTGACTGCCCATACCGATGACGTTCAGTTCACCGTCCGGCAATACTTCCCCGACCAGAACCGCCACCTTGGTTGTGCCGATATCCAGTCCGACAATCAAATTCCTATCTGCGGTGTTGGTCATGCACTTTCTCTTCGCTCTTCTTCCAGCCAACTGCCATTCCGGTGTCGTATCGAAGATCCACGTAAGCGACTTGCGCACGGGGTTCGATAACCGGGAAGGCATCGATAAACCGCTGCAGCCGGAGCGCAATGTCATTGCGTCCCAGGAACAGCTTGATATTGCCATCCAGGGTCAGTTCCCAGGCATGGCGGGGGGTCAGATTCACCCCCAGCAACTTGTATCCCTTGGCAGCCAGTTGCGACTCGTACTGCCGACTCTCTTTCAACACCCGGGCGGCCTGGTCATCCGGCCCTGACAGCTGCAACAGCGGCGTCTTGACCCGATCCGGGGCACTGAATACCTTGCCCTGGGTGTTAACGAAGCGGTTGCCATTCCAGCGCGCCGCCACATCTTGTTCCGTGAGGTAGATCTTGATCTTGTTCGGCCACTTCTTTCGTACCGAGACCGAGGCCACCCATGGCAAGGCATTGAGCCTTGCCTGCAATTCGTTAACATCCAATTCGAAGAAGTTGCGCAGCTCGGCGCCATCCAGCACGGCCATCCGCAGCTCTTCGGTTTGCAAATACTGGTGTTGCCCCTGCAGCAACAGCTCGCTCATGGGCAACCGGTTGGCATCTGTCAGCCAACCTTTAACATCCAGCGCCGTCCGGTAGCAGCCCCATATCACCAGCAGGAAAAATGCTACCCCTGCGATGAAGCCACCCTTGGTGCGCCCCTGTGCCCTTGCCTCCACCCGATCGATCCCCGTGTAACGCGCTAAACCGGCCTTTGACAGACCGGTTCGCCATTATATAGGCCCCGGCTTGGCGGTCAAAATACTCATTGGGCCCTCAGGCGCCAGATTTCATGCTATCTATGCTCAATTTCATCTCTCCGAGGCGACGGGCCAGCGCCCCGACGTTCCCGGCGCCTTGAGTCAGCACCAAATCCCCCTCGCCGATCAGGTCGGCCAGCACGGCTGGCACGTCATCCGGTGTAGCGACGAAGATAGGTTCCAAGTTGCCGCGCGAGCGAATGGAGCGGCACAGTGCCCGTCCATCAGCGCCCGGGATCGGCTCCTCACCGGCAGCATAAACCTCCAGCATCACCAGCACGTCTACCTTGGAGAGCACATCGGCGAAGTCCTCGTAGAGGTCGCGGGTGCGGGTATAACGGTGCGGCTGGAACACCATCACCAGGCGCTTCTCGGGCCAACCGGCACGGGCGGCGTTGATGGTGACCTTCACTTCGCTCGGGTGGTGACCGTAATCGTCCACCAGCATCGCCTTGCCGCGACCGGTTTCAAACTCGCCATACTGCTGGAAGCGACGACCAACCCCTTCAAATTTGGCCAGAGCAGAGATGATGGCCTCATCGCTGACACCGTCCTCTGTCGCGACAGCTATCGCCGCTGCGGCGTTCAATGCGTTGTGAATACCCGGCAAATTGAGGGTCACCTGCAGCTCACCGGCCTCTTTGCGGCGAACACGGAAGCAGCTGTGGTTGGTGGTCTGGACAAAATCCAGCACCTGCACGTCGGCATCATCAGAGAGACCGTAGGTCAGGGTCGGGCGGGCAATCTCGGGCAACATGCCACGGATCACCGGATCATCGATGCAGACCACCGCCAGTCCGTAGAAGGGCAGGTTGTGCAGAAACTCGATGAAGGTGGCCTTCAGCTTGGAGAAATCACCGCCGTAGGTATCCATGTGATCCGCTTCGATGTTGGTCACGATAGAGACCATCGGCTGCAGATGCAGGAAAGAGGCGTCGCTCTCGTCCGCCTCAGCGATCAGGTAGCGGCTGCTGCCCAGGCGGGCATTGGTACCGGCACTGTTGAGCAGGCCACCGATGACGAAGGTCGGGTCGCGGTCGGCTTCGGCATAGATGCTCGCCACCAAACTGGTGGTGGTGGTCTTGCCGTGGGTACCGGCAATGGCGATGCCGTGACGGAAACGCATCAGCTCAGCCAGCATCTCGGCGCGGCGCACCACCGGGATCCGCAGTTCGCGGGCAGCCAGCAGCTCCGGGTTGTCCTGCTTGATGGCGGTAGAGACCACCACCACGCTGGCACCCTCAACGTGTTCGGCACTGTGGCCGACAAAGATGTGAGCACCCAGTCCGGCCAACCGCTCGGTTACGGCGTTGCGAGCCAGATCAGAACCCGTTACCTGATACCCTTCGTTGGCAAGCACTTCGGCGATCCCGCCCATACCGGCACCACCGATGCCGATAAAGTGGATGCGACGCACGCGGCGCATTTCGGGGATCACAGTACGCAGTTTTGCCAGTTCAACCTTGGTCATAATCGTCTCTTTAGTCTGCCGCAGGCCGTGTGCCGTCAAAGCGCGGCTGCACGGCGGCGTCAATACATACAGGTACAAGGCTGCCCGGTGTCACCGCTGCAACCTTGCTCATCAATCTTTACCACGCTGCCCGGTTGCAAGCTGTTTGCACTCATCCGCAACCCGCTCGGCCGCATCGGTAATGGCGACGCGACGAGCCGCTTTCGCCATGTTAAACAGGGTCTCCCGGCGACCAGCCAGCCAGGTCAGGCGTGCCGCCAGTGAAGCGGTATTCAGCTCGGACTGGGGCAGAAACTCGGCCGCACCGCCGTCGACCAGGGTCAGGGCGTTACGGGTCTGGTGATCATCCACCGCATGGGGCAGCGGCACGAAAATGGCGGCCACACCGGCGGCAGCCACTTCGGAAACAGTCAGCGCACCGGCACGGCAGACCACCAGGTCGGCCCAGGCGTAGGCGCTGGCCATATCCTTGATAAATTCGCTCACCTCGGCATTGATGCCGTGCTGGGCATAGGCAGCAGAGACAGTCTCGGCATTGCCCTTGCCACACTGGTGACGCACTTCAATGGGCACGCCGGATGCCGCCACCGCAGCAGGTACCTGCTCGTTGAGCACCCGCGCCCCCAGACTTCCGCCCACTATCAGAAGGTGCAACGGCTCGGCTCCGCTGCGCAGTTGTGGATCCGGCAGGGCGACCACTTCGGGACGCACCGGATTGCCCACCACGGCGGTACGACGGCTCGGCGCGAAGGCGCCCGGAAATGCCATCAAGACCCGCCTGGCGATACGGGCCAGCAGCTTGTTGGTCATGCCGGCAGCAGCATTCTGCTCATGGAGCAGCAGCGGGATGCCGGAGAACCAGGCCGCCACGCCACCCGGGCCGGAGGCAAAACCGCCCATGCCGAGCACCACATCAGGACGAACGGTCTTGAGCACCTGACGCGCCTGCAGGATCGATTTGACGATGCGATAGGGCGCCACCAGCAGTCGTTTGATGCCGTTGCCACGTACTCCCTGAATATCGATGAAGGAGATGGGATAACCGTGGGCGGGTACCAGTTCCGCCTCCATCCGGTCGGCAGTGCCGAGCCAGTGGACAGTCCAGCCCTGGGCCTTCAGGCGATCGGCCACGGCCAGACCGGGGAACACATGCCCACCGGTACCACCTGCCATCACCAACAGAGTCTTGCTCACTAAACCTCCCGCACGCGCGCCTGGGCTGTCGCCTGACGCAACTCAAAATCGATTCGAATCAACATGCTCACCGCCACCGACATGATGATGAGACTGGAACCACCGTAACTGACCAGCGGCAGGGTCAAGCCCTTGGTCGGCATCATACCGCTGGCCGCGCCAACGTTGACGAAGGTCTGGAAGCTGAACCAGATGCCAATGCCGATGGCCAGATAACCGTCATAGAGCCGCTCGGCCACCAGCGCGCGATGCCCCAGCTTGAGCGCCTTGACCGCCAACGCAAAAATCAGGAACAGGGCGCCCAGCACCCCGACGTAACCCAGCTCTTCACCGAGGATCGCAAACACGAAGTCGGTGTGCGCTTCCGGCAGGTACTCCATCTTCTGGATGGAGTTGCCAAGCCCTTCGCCAAACCAGCTGCCACGGCCAAACGCCATCAGCGACTGGGTCAACTGGTAGCCGCTGCCGAACGGATCGGCCCAGGGATCCATAAAGGAGGTCACCCGCCGCATCCGGTAGGGCTCGACGATGATCAGCATCACCACAGAGCCGAGGCCCGCGCCGATCAGGGTCAAAAACTGCCCCAGTCGGGCACCGGCCAGAAACAGCATGCCAAACGAGGTAACGAACATAACCACGGTGGAACCCAGGTCCGGCTGCAACAGCAGCAAGACCGCCAGTACCCCGAACACCGCCAGCGGTTTCAGGAAACCGATCCAGGCTTCACGCACTTCGCTCTGGCGCCGCACCAGATAGCCGGCCAGATAGACAAACAGCGCCAGCTTGCCAAACTCGGCAGGCTGCAGGTTGAACGGGCCGAGCGGCAACCAGCGCACCGCACCGTTGACGTTGCGGCCCACCAGCAGCACCAGCACCAGCATCAAGATCGCCAGCAGCAACATGGGGCCGTTGTGCTGTTGCCAGCGCGCCATCGGCACCTGCAACACAAACCAGGAGATACCGAGCGCCATCACCAGAAACAGGGCGTGACGCTTCACAAACATGAAGGGGTCATCCCCCAGCGCAATCCCCTCGGGGATCGACGCCGAGGCCACGATGACCACCCCGACCGCCATCAGGGAGAGCGCCAGCAGTACCAGCTGCCGATCGTAGAGACCGGCAGGACGCGCCGGTAACAACCAGCGCTGGAACAGACCTGCTGCTGCGCGAAGGGCGTTCATAGCGCCAGCACCATTTCGGTGAAGCGATCGCCACGCACCTCGAACGACTTGAACTGATCGAGGCTGGCACAGGCTGGCGCCAGCAGCACCCAGTCACCGGGCTTGGCATCGGCCGCCGCTTTGGCAACCGCAGCGGCCAGGTCGGCCACCCGTTCGGTCTGCTCGCCCAGTGCCAGCAGCACCTCGGCATCCTGACCGAAGCAGTACATGTGATCGATCTGGTTGCCCAACAGCGCCTGGATCGGGCCAAAATCCTGCCCCTTACCCTGACCACCGGCCAGCAGCAGCAGGCGCCCCTTGACCGACTCGCGCACACCGGCAACGGCAGCCAGCGTGGCTCCCACGTTGGTGGCCTTGGAGTCGTTGATCCAGCGCACCCCGTTCACCTCGCGCACGAAGCGGGCACGATGGGGCAAGCCCTCGAAACGACGCAGCACGGTAAGCTGAGCCGCACGAGGAATACCGACCGCATCGCACAGCGCCATGGCCGCAAGGGCGTTGGCCTGATTGTGGGCACCGACGATCTTCATCTCGTCCACCGCCAGCAGCGGTTCGCCGTGCAGGGTCAACCAGTAGCGACCATCCAGCAGGCAACGGCCATAGCCATTGCAATCAAGACCAAAGCTCTGCCACACCTGACCCACATCGGGCAGGGTCTGGGCATCGTCGCGATTGACCAGAATGTGTTTGGAGTGCTGATGGATCTCCATCTTGGCGGCGCGATAGTCGGCCATGCCCTGATAGCGATCCATGTGATCTTCTGAGAGGTTCAGCACCACGGAGGCGGCAGCACGCAAACTGTGAGTAGTTTCCAGCTGGAAGCTGGAGAGCTCCAGCACGCAGAGATCCATCGGCTGCTTGAGCAGCTCCAGTGCAGGCGTGCCGATATTGCCACCCACGCCGACATTGAGGCCGGCTTTGGCAATCATCTCACCCACCAGGGTGGTAACGGTGCTCTTGCCGTTGGAGCCGGTAATGGCGATGACCGGGGTCTGGGTCTCGCGAACAAACAGCTCGATGTCACCGACGATCTGCACACCACACTCGGCAGCCGCTTTCAGTTCGGGGGTCGCCAGCGCGATACCCGGGCTCGCGACGATCATGTGCGCCTGCTTGAGCAGTACCTCGTCGAGCCCGTGAATGAGCTCAACCTCCGGCGGCAGTTGATCCTTGCCGGGCGGGTTGGCACGGGTATCCATCACCAGTGGCGTCACGCCACGGCCGAGGAAGTAATCGACACAGGAGAGTCCGGTTTTGCCCAATCCGATGATGATGACCATGGCCTTACCTCACCTTCAGGGTGGCAAGACCCAGCAGCACCAGCACGAGGGTGATGATCCAGAAGCGCACGATGACGCGCGGCTCCGGCCAGCCCTTCTTCTCGTAGTGGTGATGGATCGGCGCCATGCGGAAGATCCGCACGCCGCGCAGCTTGTATGAACCCACCTGCAGGATCACCGAGACGGTCTCCATCACAAAGACACCGCCCATGATCACCAGCAGGAACTCCTGACGGACCAACACGGCGATGGTGCCGAGCGCGCCGCCCAGCGCCAGGGAACCAACGTCCCCCATGAATACTTGCGCCGGATAGGTGTTGAACCAGAGGAACCCCAGACCCGCCCCGACGATGGCGGTACAGACGATCACCAGCTCGGAGGTATAGGGCACGTAGGGAATGTGCAGGTAGTTGGCAAAGTTGACGTTACCGGTGGCCCAGGCGATCAGGGCAAAGCCCCCCGCCACCATCACGGTCGGCATGATGGCCAGGCCATCGAGACCGTCGGTCAGGTTGACCGCATTGGAAGTGCCGACGATGACAAAGTAGGTCAGCACGATAAACATCAGGCCAAGCTGCGGCATCACATCCTTGAGGAAAGGCACCACCAGCTGGGTCTGTCCCTCATGGGTTGCAGTCGCATAGAGGAACACCGCCACCGCCAGCGCTACCGCGGATTGCCAGAAATACTTCCAGCGCGCGATCAGGCCGTCGGTATTCTTGCGCACCACCTTGAGGTAGTCGTCGGCAAAGCCGATGGCGCCGTAGGCACCCAGCACAAACAGCACCAGCCAGACATAAGGGTTGTCGAGGCGGCACCAGAGCAGCACAGACGTGAAAATCGCAGCAATGATCATCAGGCCACCCATAGTCGGGGTGCCCCGCTTGCTGAGGTGGGACTCGGGACCATCGTTGCGGATCACCTGACCGAATTTCAGGATCTGCAGGCGACGTATCAGCCGCGGCCCCATCCAGAGGGCAACCCCCAGTCCGGTGATGATCGACAGGATGGCGCGAAACGTCAGGTAGGAGAAGACGTTGAAGAAGGTGAAGTGCGGGGTGAGCAGTTCGGCCAGCCAGACTAGCATGTGGCTGACTCCCGATGGCCTTTGACCATCTCGACGATATCTTCCATGCGGGAGCCACGGGCCCCCTTGACCAGAATCGAAATTTCCTGATGTGTATTTATCATTTGCGCAAGCACTTCAAACAACGACGCCTTGTTATCGAAATGTCGGCCAACCGCGGCATCTGCGGTGTGGCGACTCTCTTCCCCCACTGTCAGCACGGCATCCAGACCGCGCTCGCGGGCATGACGGCCAACCCGGGCGTGTTGCTCGGCAGACTCCTCACCCAGTTCCCGCATATCACCGAACACCAGCACCTTGAAGCCGCCCATGGCGGTCAGGGCATCGATGCCCGCCAGCACGGATTCCACGCTGGCATTGTAGGTATCATCCACCAGGGTCAGACCGCCCCAGCGCTGCACGCAGAAGCGCCCCTTGACCGGAGCCATCTGTTCCAGCCCCGCCTTGACACAGGCGAGGGATGCGCCGAGGGCCAGACAGCCCGCGGCAGCAGCCAACGCATTGGCCACGTTGTGGCGACCCGGGATCGCCAGAGTCAGGCTCAGCTCGCCTTGCGGGGTCACCATCACGAACTCGGCGCAGCCTCGTTCGTTGAGCACAAGGTTGCGCGCGTGGAACGGCTGGCTCTGATCGTCGATGGAGAAGGCGCACTGAATGCCGCGTTCCCGCCACTTCGGCCAGAATTCGTTGTCGGCATTGACGATGGCGGTGCCACCCTCGCTCAAGCCCTCAAAGATTTCGCTCTTGGCGTGAAACACCCCTTCCAGCGAGCCGAAGCCCTCCAGATGGGCCGCCGCCACATTGTTGATGATGGCGGCATCGGGTTTGGCCAGTGAAGTGGTCCAGGCGATCTCGCCCGGATGGTTGGCGCCCAGCTCCATCACCGCAAACTTGTGTTGCGGCTCGAGGCGCAGCAGGGTGAGCGGCACGCCCACCTCGTTGTTGAAGTTGCCAGCGGTGGCCAGCACTTCCCCTTCGTTGCGCAGGATGGCGGTTGCCATCTCCTTCACCGTGGTCTTGCCGCAGCTGCCGGTAATGGCCAGCACTTTCGGGTTGATACGCTCGCGCACCAGTTTACCGAGTCGGCCCAGTCCTTTCAGACTGTCGGCTACCACCAGCTGGGGGATGGCCAGCGGCAGTTCACGCTCAACCAGCAGGGCAGAGGCCCCTGCCTGAACGGCCTGCTCGCAAAAATCGTGGGCATCGAAGCGCTCGCCGCGCAGAGCAACGAACAGGGCACCCGCGCCCAGAGTGCGGGTATCGGTACTGACAACGGTGATCTCGCCATCGTTACCAATCAGACGGGCATCGAGTACCTGCGCCAGCTCGGCAAGCCTGAGGGTCATCATTTGAATGACTCCAATAATGTGTGCAAGGCGGCCGCGACGGTTTCCCGGTCGCTGTAGTGCCGCTTGTCGGTTCCAATGATCTGATAATCCTCGTGACCCTTACCGGCCACCAGGATGATGTCCTGTTTGCTCGCCTGACCGATGGCCAGCGCAATCGCCTTGACCCGGTCGTGCTCCACCTGCACCGCAGCAGGATCGCGAAGACCCGCCACCATGTCGGCCATGATCCGGGCCGGCTCCTCGGTACGGGGATTGTCGTCGGTCAGGATCACGCGATCCGCATAGTGCTCGGCCATGGCGGCCATCATGGGGCGCTTGCCGCGATCGCGGTCGCCACCACAACCGACCAGACACCAGAGCTGGCCTGTGCAGTGCACCCGCAGGGCCTGCAATGCCTTCTCCAGTGCATCCGGGGTGTGGGCGTAATCGACCACCGCCAGCGGCGTATCGCCACCGCCAAAACACTCCATGCGGCCTGTCACCGGCTGCAATTGAGGCGCTGTCGCCAGCAGCTCATGGAAGTCGTAACCGATCACCAGCATCACACCCATCGCGGCAAGCACATTGCTGACGTTGAAGCGCCCGAGCAAGGGGGCGGATAATACACCATTCCCCCAGCTGGAGTTAATCTGCGCGCGAAAACCTTGCTGGTGAAAATCGAGTTGCTGCGCCGTTAACTGACGGCCGTGATGGTTTTCAATCGGACCATTAACGCTGAACGCCACCGCTGCCGGGTATTTTTCAATCCACTTGGAACCCAGCTCGTCATCGCGGTTGATCACCGCATTCGACTCATCGACCAGTTGCAGCAGTTGCTCTTTGGCCGCGCCATAGGCTTCCATGGTGCCGTGATAGTCGAGGTGATCCCGGCTCAGGTTGGTGAAGACAGCGGCGGCAAACGGCAGTGCGGCAACACGATGCTGCACCAGACCATGGCTGGAGACCTCCATCGCCACCAGATCCGCGCCCTGTTCTTGCAGCGCAGCCAGATTGGCTTGCACCTGCACGGCGCTGCCGGTGGTGTTTTCCGCTTCGATCAGATGGCCAAACAGGCCGTTGCCGATGGTGCCCATCACTCCGGCCTTGCCACCCAGCAGGGTGCGCCAGTTAGCGACCAGCAGCGCCGTGGTGCTCTTGCCATTGGTGCCGGTGATCCCCACCAGTTGCAGCTTGTTCGCTGGCTGGTCGTAGAAGGTACCTGCGAGTGCTGAGAGGTGAGCGGGCAGATCCCGCATCCCGATACAGGGAACCGGAGTCGATGGTGGGATAAATTCACCATCCTCCTCAAACACAACAGCGGTCGCTCCCTGAGCCACCGCCTGTTCGATAAACCGTCTGCCATCCACCTGATGACCACGAATGGCCACGAAGAGCGAGCCGGGGCCAACCCGCCGACTATCCAGCTGGATATCGGTCAGGTTTAGCGCCGGCGCCTGGATACCGAAGGGGCGCAGTAATGCATCAAGTGCGCGGGACAAGAGAAGCCTCCGTACGGGCAAGTTTGGTGGGCACCGCTGGCGGCACCGCATCGGGACGAATATTGAAGAGCTGCAGCACCCCGCCCATGGCCTCTGCAAACGGTGGGGTCGCTACGGCGCCGCCATAGTAGGCGCTGCCTTTTGGCTCGTTGATCACCACCACCATGACGAAACGGGGATCACTGGCGGGTGCGAAACCGGCAAACCAGGCCATGTAATCCTTGCCATAGCCACCGGCGACGGCGACCTTGGCGGTACCACTTTTGCCGCCGACCCGATAGCCCGGGATCTTGGCTTTTGGAATGGCGTTGTCGACCACATACTCCAGCGCCTGCAACATGGCAGCGGCGTTGTTGTGATCAATAACTTGCTCACCCTTGGGCGGCGTAGTCACCTTGACGATGGAGAGCGGCACCCGTTTGCCCTTGTTGGCCAGGGTGGCATAGGCGGAAGCCAGCTGCAGCGGGGTGACTCGCAGACCATAACCGAACGAGAGGGTTGCCCGCTCGATATCGGACCAGCGACGACGCTGGGGCAACATGCCGCTACTCTCGCCCATCAGCCCGCTGCCGGTATCCATGCCGAAACCGAACATGCTGAGGGTGTTGATCATCTCTTGCGCCGGCATCCGCAGCGCGATGCGCGACATACCAATGTTGGAGGAGTAACGCAGGATATCGTAGAGGTTGGTCGCCTTGTGGATACTGACGTCCTTGATCTGCTTGGCACCGATAAAGAGCGGACCACCGGGAATGAAATCTTTCCAGCTGGTGACACCTGCCTGCAAGGCACTGAGCAAAATCAATGGCTTGACGGTCGAACCCGGCTCGTAGGTATCAGTCACCACCCGGTTGCGTACCCGGAAGCTCTGATACTGGCCGCGGTTGTTCGGGTTATAGGAGGGGGTGTTGACCATGGCGAGCACTTCACCGGTCTTGATATCCAGCATCACCATGGAGCCGGAGGTCGCCTTGTTCTCGTCGGTTGCCCGCTTGAGGGCACGGTAGGCCAGAGCCTGCACCCGCTGATCGATACTGAGCTGCAGATCGTTGGCGTTCTTGCCCTCTTTGACGATGCCAAGCCGCTCGATGACGCGCCCCTGACGATCCTTGCGCACCCGCATTTCGCCGGGGGTCGCCGTCAGCCATTCGTTGTAGCTGCGCTCGATCCCTTCAATACCGCTGCCATCGATGTTGGTCACCCCCACCAGATGGGCGCTGATCTCGCCGGTCGGATAGAAGCGGCGCGCTTCGGGGCGCAGGTAGACGCCACCCAGCTTGAGCCCCTTGATATATTCCGCCACCGCAGGAGTAACCTGACGCTGCAGATAGACGAAGCGCTTGCTGGGGTTGGCGATGCGGTGTTTGAGGGTATTGATATCGAGCTTGAGCACGGCGGAGAGCGCCAGCCAAGCGCGCTCATTATTGATGGCCCCGGATTCGTGTACGGTCTTGGGATCGGCCCAGACCGCCTCGACCGGTACCGAAACCGCCAGCTGCTCGCCGTTGCGATCGGTGATCATGCCGCGCACCGCCTGGGTAGAGGTGGTACGCAGGGAACGCATGTCCCCTTCCTGACGCAGGCGATCCGGATTGATCACCTGGATCCAGGCCAGACGCAGGATCAGACCCACAAACGCGATGCCGATAAACACCGCAAGCGTGCGAAAGCGCCACGGATAGATCGATGGCGCTTTGACATTCGCTTTGGCAGCTTTGGCTGTAGCCTTGCGTTTCATGGTTGGGTAATTACCTTCTCAGTGGTCACCAGCGGACGACCCATCTGCAACTTGTCCATCGCCAGACTCGCCACCCGGGAGTGTTCAGCAAGGGTGCCCTGCTCCAGCAGCAGGTGGCGCCATTCGATATTGAGGCGATCCTCTTCTGCCATCAGATCGTTCTGCTTAGCCGTCAGACCACGGGTCATGTTGGTCACCAGGATCACGGCAAACGCGGTCACCAGCACGGCGACCGACAGAAAAATCTGCAGCTTGTGCCGCCAGAGATCGGCAACGATCTCCTTGGCCAGATGAACACGCACTTCGCTCATCGCTTACTCCGCCAGCCGTTCGGCAACCCGCAGCACCGAGCTGCGTGACCGGCTGTTTTCAGATACTTCATGATCAGAAGGCTTGAGCGCCTTGCCGACCGACTTCAATTTGCGACCGCCAGCCAGCTGGGCCTCGGTCAACGGAATGCCGTAAGGCACTTCCGGCCCCTTCTCGTACTTGCGGATGAAATGCTTCACCAAGCGGTCTTCCAGCGAATGGAAGCTGATAACCGACAGACGGCCATGTGGTGCCAACACTTCCAATGCACCGTTGAGCGCGGTTTCGATCTCGTCCAGCTCGCTGTTGATATAGATGCGAATGGCCTGGAAACTGCGGGTTGCCGCATGCTTGCCCTTCTCCTTGCTCGGATTGACCCGGGCAATCATCTCCGCCAGTTGGCGAGTGCGCACATAAGGCTCGGTCACCCGGTCGTGCACAATGGCACGGGCGATCTTCTTGGCAAAACGTTCCTCACCGAAGGTCTTCAGCACCCAGGCGATGTCATCTACATCGGCCTTGGCCAGCCACTCGGCGGCGCTCTGGCCGGAGGTGGGGTCCATCCGCATATCGAGCGGACCATCTTTCATAAAGCTGAAACCGCGCTCGGCATCATCCAGCTGGGGTGAAGAGACCCCCAGATCCAGCAGGAAGCCATCCACCTTGCCCAGCAAACCGCGCTCATCCAGATAGGAGGCGATGCCGGAGAAGGGGCCGTGCACGATTTCGAAACGGGGATCCTGGATCTTGGCCGCTTCGGCGATAGCCTGGGGATCGCGGTCGATGGCGATCAGGCGGCCATTGGGGCCAAGGTGCTGCAGGATCAGACGAGAATGACCACCACGGCCAAAAGTACCATCGACGTAGACACCGTCCGGCTTGATGGCCAGACCTTCAACGGCTTCGTGCAGCAGCACTGTGATGTGTTCAGCGGCTTGGGTCATTTATAAAGAGAAATCCTGTAGTCGTGGTGAGCTTGCCCAATCGTCCCCGGGCAGACCCAAGATGTCGTCATTGACCTGTTGTTGCCAGCGGGCTTCATCCCACAACTCAAACTTGTTGAGCTGGCCCACCAGCATGATTTTCTTGTCCAGCCCCGCATGGTTGCGCAGTGGCTGACTGAGCAGCAGACGGCCATTGCCATCCAGCTCGCATTCGGTTGCATGTCCCAGCAGCAGGCGCTGCAAACGGCGCTCTTGCGGATTCATGCTGGAGAGAGTCTTGAGCTTGCGCTCGACCTCTTCCCATTCATTCAGGGGATAAAGCAGCAGACAGGGATGGGCAATATCGATGGTGCAGACCAGCTGGCCGTCGCTTTCATCGCGCAGCCAATCACGAAATTTGGTCGGAATTGCCAGCCGCCCTTTACTGTCCAGGCTGATGGCATGAGCGCCACGCAACAAATTGCAGTCCCTGAAGGTGAGTGAGCAGGCAGATTGCCCCTCTAAAAACCACTTTGATCCACTTTTCCCCACCTTGAAGTTTAAGGACGTGCAGGGGGCTTTTCAAGCAAGGAGATGGGGCAGAGGGAACATATTGACGCAGCAATTGCATGCTGCGGATTGAGTAGGTTGATTTTCCACAAGTTATGTGGCGTTAAACTCTGGTGATTAATTGAAATAAGTGAATGAACTGAGAACATACACAATATGTGGGTGCGAACAACCATCCTCGGTTCTATCACCATCTATCGCTGCCATCGTGCCAAATACAAAACTATTCAATTGATTTAAAACATATAATTTCATTCAAAATGACAAGGTCGAAAATATCCTGCCAACGAAGCCATATTTTCTCATGCATAAAAAAAGAGCCCCGCGATAAATCGCGGGGCTCTTCGGAATGAGGTCGGAGTCGGCCTGTAAGCCGGGTTCTGTACCGGGTTGCCCCGGGTAGCAATCATTCCTCTAGGCCAGCAATCGCTCGCTGGCTCAAGCAACCTACCCGCCCCCAACGCGGGCCGCGCCAATAGGGGCCTATTTGGTCTTGCTTCGGGTGGAGTTTACCGTGCCACGAACTGTTACCAGTCGCGCGGTGCGCTCTTACCGCACCCTTTCACCCTTACCTGATCCCTTGCGGGCCATCGGCGGTCTGCTCTCTGTTGCACTGGTCGTAGGCTCGCGCCCCCCAGGCGTTACCTGGCACCCTGCCCTATGAAGCCCGGACTTTCCTCCCCTCCGCCCGTCTGTCCCGAGGGACACAACGACGAAGCAGCGATTGCCCAGCCAACTCCGAGGCGCGGATTATAGCCTCGTGATGCGGGCGGGGTAAACCGGCAATTCCCGTTTACGGCAATTAATAGTGCTCGAGACCGTACTTGTAGAGGGCATTCTTCTTCACGCCGTGGATCTCGGCGGTCAGTGCGGCTGCTTTTTTGAGCGGCAGCTCGGCAACCAGCAGACCCAGAGTACGGATCGCCTCGGCCGGCAGCTCCTCTTCCTCTTTACTGGCACCGGCAACCACCAACACGATTTCGCCGCGGCAGCGGTTGTCATCCTCGCCAAGCCAGGTCAGCATTTCAGAGGCTGGCAGACCGTGGATCGACTCAAAGGTCTTGGTCAGCTCACGGCACACCACCACCTGACGCTCACCAAGAATGCGAGCAATCGCTTCCACTGTATCCTGCACACGCCGCGGGGATTCGTAAAACACCAGTGAGCGGGTGTCTTCGATAACGGCTTGCAGACGATCATCCCGACCCTTGCTCTTGGCGGGCAGGAAGCCTTCAAAGGCAAAGCGATCGGTGGGCAGACCGGCCGCGCTCAGGGCGGTGATGGCGGCACAGGGGCCGGGCAGCGGCACCACCTTGACCCCGGCTTCACGACAGCGGGTGACCAAGTGATAACCGGGGTCGCTGATGAGCGGGGTGCCAGCATCGGAGACCAGTGCGACACTCTTGCCCTCTTTGATCCGGCCGATCAGCACATCGGCCTTCTGCTGCTCGTTGTGATCGTGCAGGGCGAAGGTCGGCACCGAGATTTGGTAGTGGCTGAGCAGGATACCGGTATGACGGGTATCTTCGGCTGCCACCAGATCGACACTGCGTAAAATGTCCAATGCACGCTGGGTGATGTCCGCCAGATTGCCGATCGGAGTGGGGACTATATACAGGGTTGGGATGTCACTCATGGGATCTCCGAGTGCCCCGACAATTGTGTCGCCATATTGGCCCGTTTACACTATGGGGAACTTCAACACTGGTCGGGGAATGAACTTGAACCGGGTTACAAAGCAGCTAAGTGTATCACGACTCTTCGGCATCATACTCGCGGCAGTACTGCTCGCCGCCTGTGCGTCGGAGCCCAATCAACCGTCAGGGCCATCAGGCATGCCCTCTGCGTTCTCCAATCTGACCAAGAATGCCCAGTGGTATCTTGAGCAGGTGGACCCCGCCAAGCCGGCCGAGGCCTTTACCTGGCAGATGCTGGCGGCACGCAGCTATCTGGCGCTGGGCCAGGCCAAACCGGCCTCGGCACTGTTCCAGCAATTGCAGAAGCAGGCCAAGGATCCCGCTCAGAAGGCGCAGTTGCAACTGCTGCAAGCCCATCTGTTGCTGGCGCAAGGCCACGCCAATCAGGCGCTGATCCTGCTGGAAGGCAAACCTGAGGTGGTGCTGGATGCCGATACCCAGAAGGATTGGTATCGCCAGCGCGTGGTGCTGCAGCTCGACATCAACAACAAGTTTGGCGCTGCCAAGTCGTTGATTGCACTGGAGCCCTACCTCAATCAGAGCGAGCAGGCGACCAACCATCAGCAGATCTGGTCGTTGCTCAAAAGCATGACCCCCTCCACCCTGCAAGCGCTGGAAGAGGCTCCGGCCCCTGATGTGACCACCGGCTGGCTACGACTGGCGGCACTGGTCAACGAGTTTGGCGCCCAGCCGAACCTGCTGGCCCGCCAACTGGCAGGCTGGAAGCGCGACTTCCCCAACCATCCAGCCCAGAAGGATATGCCAGCAGGATTGGGCGATCTGGCGGCCACTGCCAGCACCTCGGTGCAACAGATCGCTGTGCTGCTGCCCCTCTCCGGCAATCTGGAGCCGCAGGGCGCCGCCATCCGTAATGGTATGCTGATGTCTTATAAGGAAAATCAGGGGCAATTCACCCTGAACTTCTACGACACCCAGAGCAAGTCGACCGGCGACCTTTATAAGCAGGCGATTCAGGAAGGGGCAGACATGATCATCGGCCCGCTGCTGAAAGACAGGGTCGAGGAGCTGCTCAAGGCCAATCCGACCGTGCCGGTACTGGCGCTCAACGAGCTGGACAAGCCGGTCGTCAACGACACCACCTACTACTTCTCCCTCTCTGCCGCCGCAGATGCCGCGCAGGCAGCCCAGTACCTTTACACCCAGGGCTACCGTAAACCGCTGCTGATCGCCGCCCAGGGGCGGATCGGTTACAGCAGTATCAAGGCGTTCGAGCAGAGCTGGGCTACCCTGAGCCAGGATAAGCCGGTCGTTGCCACCTTCGGTACCCGCAACGAAGTGCAGGGGATGGTCAAGAATGCCCTGAGCGGCCGCTCTACCGCCCGAGCTGGTGAAGTGGTGCAACTCTCTGATGCCGCACCACGCAGCATCGATGCCGTTTACGTGGTGGCCAACAGCCTGGAAACCCGGATGATCAAGCCCTACGTGGATGTCTCGGTCAATCCGATGGGCAGCCTGCCCATCTACACCAGCTCCCGTGGTTACGACAGCGCCGCCACCGAGGTCGCCTCCGAGCTCAACGGCATGCATATCGCCGATATGCCGCTGCTGCTGGGCGGCTACGAGAAACAGCGCGAGCAGATCGCCCTGCTCTGGCCGCAGACCCAAGGCGACCTGCTGCGTCTGTTTGCCATGGGCTACGATGCCGTCAGTCTGGCAGAGAACCTACAGCAGATGCGCAAGGTAGGCGGCATGCAGCAGGCTGGCATGAGCGGTCAGCTGAGCGTGGATGCCCAGGGCAATATCGTGCGGATGCTGAGCTGGGGTACTTACCAGAACGGCAAACTGGTCGATGAGAACGCCGTTCAGCAACTGGAGGAGCCCTCCAATGAAGGAACTATGGAAACGGATACGCCAGCAGTTGCCGAGCCTGTTTCCCTCACCAACGAGCAAGGGACAGCACTTTGAACAAGTCGCTGAACGCTGGTTGCAGGCCCGGGGCCTGCAACCGGTAGCTCGCAACTACCGCTGTCGTGGCGGTGAAATAGATCTCATCATGCACCAGGGCCAGACCCTGGTGTTTGTTGAGGTGCGCTACCGGGCCACCGGCAGCCATGGCGGGGCCGCCAGCTCGGTCACCCGCAGCAAACAGCACAAGATCATGCTGGCAGCGCGCCACTATTTGAAGCAACATGCCATCAACGAGGCCAATCAGGCCTGCCGATTCGATGTGATTGCGTTCGAGGACGACCAGCCAGCCTGGATCCAGAACGCATTTTAAGAGGACCCTATGACTGACCGCATCAAAGAGAACTACACCGAAAGCATCCAGACCAAGATAGCCGCCGCCGAGGCGCTGCCGGATGCCATCCATACTGCAGCCCAGATGATCACCATCTGCCTGCTCAATGGCCACAAGGTGCTGGCATGCGGTAACGGTCCTTCTGCCGCACTGGCGCAACTGTTCATCTCCGAGCTGGTCAACTGCTACGAGACCCAGCGCCCCTCCCTGCCCGGCATGGCCCTGACCCCGGACATGGCGACCATCAGCGCCATCGCCACCGATCACGGTTTTGAAGAGGTCTACGCCAAGCAGATCCGCGCGCTGGGCCAGCCTGGCGACATTCTGGTGGTCATCACCACCTCCGGCCACAGCCGCAGCCTGATCAAGGCCGCCGAAGCCGCCCTCTCCCGCGACATGACCATAGTGGTGCTGAGCGGGGGTGACGGTGGCGAAATGGCAGGCCTGCTCGGCCCGAACGATGTGGAGATCCGTGTTCCCTCCGCCCGTCGCCCTCGCATTCTGGAAGTGAACCTGTTGACCCTGCACTGCCTGTGTGATCTCATCGACCAGACACTTTTCCCGCAACAGGAAGATTGAAACCATGAAAAAGCACACTATCCTGCTCGGTCTGCTGGTTAGCACCCTGCTGCTGCAAGGCTGCGCAGCCCTGGTTGTTGGCGGCGCCGCAGGGACTGCCAAGGCCTCTGGCGATCGCCGAACCCTGGGCGCGCAGTGGGATGACCAGACCATAGAGCTGAAAGCGGCCAATCTGCTGGCCGACAACAAACCGCTCAGCGCAGCCAGCAAGATCAGCGTCTACAGCAACAATGGCCGCGTCCTGCTGGTCGGCCAGACACCTTCTGACGTTTACAAGATTGAGGCGGGCAAAATTGTCAGTCGCATCGAAGGGGTTCGCCACGTCTACAACGAATTGCGCATCGGCCAACCTGCCAGTTTCACCACCCGCAGCAATGACTCCTGGATCACCTCCAAGGTGAAAGCCGATATGTTCGGTACCAAGAACTTCGACAGCACCAAGGTCAAGGTGGTCACCGAGAACGGCGAGGTGTTCCTGATTGGTCTGGTGACTCGCCAAGAGGGAGAGCAGGCAGTCAACATCGCCCGCCATGTCACCGGCGTGAAGCGCGTGATCAAGGCCTTCGAGTTCGCCCAGAACTAAGCTCGACCGCACATAAAAAAACGCAGCCAATCGGCTGCGTTTTTTATTTGATCACCTTCAGGGTCGGACGACCGCTTGGACGCGGCGGTTCCGGCTCAGGCTCCACCGGCGCTTCAGCCTGCTCCAGCCAGATATCGTAACCCGGCTCGGGCGGGAACATGGTGCCCACGCCGTTCTCCCGGGCATGAATAGCCAGTACGGCCGCCATCGGGATGTAAACCTGCTGGGAGACCCCGCCAAAGCGGGCACTGAAGCTGATGGCTTCATTATCCATATGAAATTGCATCACGGCTCGGGGCGCGATATTCAGTACAATTTGCCCGTCCTGAGCAAACTGCATCGGCACCATCACATGGGGAATGTTGACGTTGACCACCAGATGAGGGGTCAGATCGTTGTCCAGCAACCAGTCAAAGAACGCCCGTAACAAGTACGGGCGGCTCGGTGTCATTGTCGGTTCCATGCTCATACGCCAGCACGGATCTCGCGTTCGGCTTCGGTCAGGGAAGCCTGGAAGGACTCACGCTCGAACAGACGAACCATGTAGGCCTTCAGCTCTTTGGCGCCACGACCGGTCAGGTCGATGCCAAGGCTCGGCAGACGCCACAGCAGCGGTGCCATGTAGCAATCCACCAGACCGAACTCTTCGCTCATGAAATAGGGCATTTCACCGAAGATCGGCGCGATGGCCAGCAGGTTGTCACGCAGTTCGTTGCGTGCCGCTTCAGCATCGGTACCGGCCATGATCTTGTCGGCCAGGGAGTACCAGTCCAGCTCGATGCGGTGCATCATCAGACGGCTGTTACCACGGGCAACCGGGTAAACAGGCATCAGGGGCGGATGCGGGAAGCGCTCGTCCAGATACTCCATGATGATGCGCGAGGTGTAGAGTGCCAGCTCACGATCAACCAGGGTCGGTACAGAGTTGTACGGGTTCAGCTCGGCCAGCTCATCCGGCAGATTGGCTGGATCAACCTGGCAGATATCCACGCTAACACCCTTCTCCGCCAGGACAATACGCACCTGATGGCTGAACATATCGTTGGCACCGGAAAACAGCGTCATTACCGAACGCTTATTGGCAGCTACAGCCATTGAACCCTCCCGTCATTAAAAAGCAGAAACGGCAATGAAGCATCTTGGTCTTCATTGCCGTGCATTATATTACCCGTATCTGGTCGCTTAGTGAACGTCGCGCCAGAATTCCTTCTTCAACAGCACAGTGAAGATGAAGAAGATCACGATGAAACCAAGCACCCAGAAGCCCATGCGTTCACGCTCCTGTTGTACCGGTTCAGCCGAGTAGACCAAGAAGTTTACCAGATCCAGTACCGTCTGATCATACTCTTCGTCATCCATTTCACCATTACCGTCAGATTTGATGCTGACAACCTGCTGGGTCTCGACTCCATCGACCGTGTGAGTGACGAACTCGGCACGGGGGGTTCCCTGCAACGGTTCCAACACATGAGGCATGCCCACAGACGGGAACACCACATTATTCACCCCAAACGGACGAGTCGGATCCACGTAAAAAGAACGCAGATAGGTGTAAATCCAGTCCGCACCACGTACCCGGGCAACCAGAGTCAGATCCGGAGGGGGAGCACCAAACCACTTGGCGGCATCCTTCTCGGACATGGCGCTCTTCATCAGATCACCCACTTTGGCGCCGGTGAAGATGAGGTTCTCCTTCATCAGCTCCTCGGGGATCTCCAGATCGGCAGCAACCCGGTTGTAGCGTTGATACTGGGTAGAGTGGCAGCCTGCACAATAGTTCATGAAGGTGGCAGCTCCACGTTGCAGGGATGCCTTGTCGCTCAGATCGTAATTGGCTTTGTCCAGATGAACAGCTCCGCCACTTGCAAATACCAGAGATGGCAGCAGGGTCAGCACTGCAAATATTATTCTTTTCATTTAAATGTCACCCTCTCCGGCAGCGGCTTGGTGCGTTCGTTTTTGCTGTAGAAGAACAACAGCACGAAGAAACCGAAATAACCCAAGGTACAAATCTGGGCAACCAGCGTCAGGGTCGGCGTCGACGGCAGTACACCCAGCACCCCCAGGATGATAAAGCAGACCACAAACTGGGCGATGTTAAGCTTGTGCAACTTGCTGCGATAGCGAACAGAACGCACCTTGCAGCGATCCAGCCAAGGCAGCAGGAACAACACCACAATAGAGAGGCCCATCATGATGACGCCAAGCAGCTTGTCAGGTACCGCACGCAGAATCGCGTAGAAGGGGGTGAAGTACCACACAGGCGCGATGTGAGCAGGAGTCTTCAGGCCGTTGGCCACTTCAAAGTTCGGCTTCTCGAGGAAGTAACCCCACATATCCGGCTTGAAGAAAATGATGGCGCAGAAGAAGAACAGGAAGCCAGCGACACCGATCATATCCTTGACAGTGAAGTAAGGGTGGAACGCCACCGCATCCAGCGGCCAGCCGTTTTCGTCCTTGTGCTTCTTGATGTCGATACCATCCGGGTTGTTGGAGCCCACTTCGTGCAACGCCAGAATGTGCATGGCAACCAGCATCACCAACACCAGCGGTAACGCGATGACATGCAGCGCGAAGAAGCGGTTCAGGGTCGCACCGGAGATGACATAGTCACCGCGGATCCACAGAGTCAGATCGTCACCGATGACCGGAATGGCGCCAAACAGCGAGATGATGACCTGGGCACCCCAGAATGACATCTGGCCCCAGGGCAGCAAGTAGCCCATAAAGGCTTCCGCCATCAGCACCAGGAAGATCAGCATGCCGAAGATCCACAGCAGTTCACGAGGCTTCTGATAAGAGCCATAGATCATGCCGCGGAACATGTGCATGTAGACCACGATGAAGAATGCAGACGCGCCGGTTGAGTGCATGTAACGCAGCAGCCAGCCGTACTCCACATCGCGCATGATGTACTCCACGGAGGCAAACGCACCTTCCGCGGAGGGGTTGTAGTTCATGGTCAGCCAGATACCGGTGATGATCTGGTTGACCAGCACCAGCATGGCCAGCGAGCCGAAGAAGTACCAGAAGTTCAGGTTCTTCGGTGCCGGATACTTGGCCATGTGGTCGTTGTACATGGCCGTGAGCGGGAATCGATAATCGATCCAGCCCATCAGTTTACTCAACATGGTCAGGCCTCCTTGCCATCGGCACCGACCAGGATGGTGGTGTCATTAATGAATTGATAGGGCGGAATGACCAGGTTCAGCGGTGCAGGCACCCCCTGGAACACACGGCCGGCCATGTCGAACTTGGAGCCATGGCACGGGCAGAAGAAGCCGGACGTAACGCCCTGCACCTGCTCGCCAAAGCTGTCAGGCAGATAGGAAGGTGAACACCCCAAGTGGGTGCAAATACCGACCGCGACAAAAATTTCTGGCTTGATCGATCTGTACCCGTTATGGGCATAGTCAGGCTGCTGCGGCTCTTCAGATGAGGGATCCCGCAGCTTGTCATCATGTGCGGCCAAGGCATCCAGCGTCTGTTTGGTGCGTTTCACCACCCAGACAGGCTTGCCTCGCCACTCGACACGGATGAGCTGACCCGGTTCCAACTTGCTGATATCGACTTCAACCGGCGCACCGGCTGCTTTGGCCTTGGCGCTCGGATTCCATGACTTTATAAACGGCACTGCGGTAAACGCAGCTCCTACCCCACCAACGGCAACCGTTGACCAGGTAAGAAATCTGCGGCGACCGGTATCAACTGGCGCATTGCTCATCCAAAAACTCTCCCATGTGGACTCCGCACATTCTTATAGTGTCCCTGTTCCCCATTTTTCCCGTGACAACAGCGGCGGAAGCTGGATTTACAATTGCCACAGAAAACAGGGGAAATTTTAAAGAAAAGATAACAACTTGACAAGAAAGAGCGGTGAGCAATGAAAACAATAAAGAAACAATTTTTTGTCTTTTGTGACGCGTGGTTAGCATTGATGTCGGTAATATTACCAATAAAAAAAGCCTGGCAGTTGCCAGGCTTTTTTGACACTCGAAAGAGTGAGTACCAAAAGCGAATTAACGCTTGGAGTACTGCGGACGCTTACGAGCTTTGTGCAGACCAACTTTCTTACGCTCAACCTTACGGGCATCACGAGTAACAAAGCCAGCTTTACGCAGTTCGGAACGCAGGGTTTCGTCGTACTGCATCAGAGCACGAGTGATACCGTGGCGGATCGCACCAGCTTGACCGGAGATGCCACCACCGTTAACGGTGATGTACAGGTCCAGTTTCTCGGTCATCTCAACCAGTTCCAGCGGCTGACGAACTACCATGCGGGCAGTCGGACGGCCGAAGTACTGCTCCAGGGAGCGCTGGTTGATTACGATCTTGCCGCTACCCGCTTTGATAAATACGCGAGCAGTGGAGCTTTTGCGACGGCCGGTACCGTAGTATTGATTTTCTGCCATGTTGCCAGTTCCCGATTAGATATCCAGTACTTGAGGTTGCTGAGCAGCATGAGCATGCTCGGCGCCTGCGTAAACTTTCAGTTTACGGAACATGGCACGGCCCAGAGGACCTTTCGGCAGCATGCCTTTGACGGCTGCTTCGATTACCATTTCCGGTTTACGCTGAATCAGCTTGTCGAAGCTGATTGACTTGATACCACCCGGGAAACCGGAGTGAGCGTGGTACATTTTGTCGGTAAATTTCTTACCGGTTACGTGTACCTTCTCAGCGTTTACAACGATGATGTAATCACCGGTGTCAACGTGCGGAGTGTACTCAGCTTTGTGCTTACCACGCAGACGAGCAGCGATCTCGGTTGCGATACGACCCAGAGTTTTACCTTCTGCGTCCACAATGTACCAGTCACGTTTTACGGTTTCTGGCTTGGCAACGAAAGTTTTCATTAAGTTAAACCCAATTACCTGTTACAGACCCAATTGCTTATGGGGGCTCTCCCACAAACAACAAACGATGGCCTACCTGTACCCCTTCGAATACAAGTAAAGCTTAAAGTGTTGCTGTCTTATCGACAGCTGTAACGTGGGCCGGGCGATTATAAGTGAAGTTGCCTTAAATATCACCTGCTAATTTCACTGCCATGAAACCAGCAAATGTCGCCCGGCCCTACCTGCCGCAGATGCCCATCCGACTGGCAGGCGCGGTATTGTGACTAAGGAAGGTGCACTCTGGCAAGGTATTCGTGCGATTGCATTTCCTGAAGCCGCGAAAGACAGCGTTTGAATTCAAAATTCAGCAGCCCTTCGCCGTAGAGTTCTGTCATGGGAACCGCCGCCGACATGATGAGTTTGACGTGCCGTTCGTAGAACTCATCGACCATGGCAATGAAGCGGCGAGCCGCGTCATCCGTGCCTGTGCCCATTGGCTGAACATTGGCCAGCAGAACGGTATGGAACAGCCTGGCCAGCTCGATATAGTCGTTCTGGGAGCGGGGAGTACAGCAAAGTTGCTCAAATTCCATGTAGAGCACCCCTTCCCCCATCCCGAGCGACGCCAGCTGACGATGATTGACCTCGAACGTCCCCTCGCAAGCCGTGTGTCCGCCGCTTAATTGCTGAAAATAGTGGTCAAGATTGGCTTTTGCCTGCAAGTCCAGCGGGCAGTGATAAATCTCCGCTTGTTCCAGCGTACGCAGGCGATAGTCGATACCGCCATCCACGTTAAGTACCTCGCAATGACGCTCGATCAGCTCGATAGCTGGCAGAAAACGGGCTCGCTGCAGCCCGTTGCGATAAAGATCCTGCGGCGGAATATTTGAAGTGGCGACCAGCACAACACCGTGACCAAACAGCTCCTGGAACAGCGTGCCCAGCAGCATGGCGTCGGTGATGTCGGAGACGAAAAATTCATCGAAACAGATGATATCTGTTTCACTGGCAAGCTTGCTGGCCACCAGCTTGAGGGGATCGGACTGCCCGCTCAGCCCCTGCAGTTCATCGTGAATGCGGTGCATGAAGCGGTGGAAATGGCTGCGCATCTTGCGCGTCCCCGGCAGGCTGTCGAAAAAAGTATCCATCAGCCAGGTCTTGCCGCGGCCCACTCCGCCCCACATATAGATACCGAGGACGGGCTCCGGCGACTTGGGCTTTTGCAGCCAACCCAGCAGCCCTCGAGATCTGGTCGGAGTCGGGCGCCGTAGCAAATCCTGATACAGTCGCTCCAGCCTGCTAATGGCCATCCCCTGCGCGGGGTCGGCCACAAAGCCGGGGCGCAGCAGATCCTGCTGGTATTTTTGCTGCGGTGTCATCCTTGAGCGCCTCTCCAAGTCCCTGAATCGAGGACAAAATGGTATCACGGCCTCAGGACGCACGGTATAGTGCCATCAAGGCATGGCGGTTGTGACGACCGCATAAACCCACTCTGTTTTAGCTGTAACAAGGAGCATCTATGAGTCTGTTAACTGGGATCCTGCTGGCTGTCGCGGCCTTGATTATCGGTATCGTTCTCGGCCGTTTTTCGGTGCGTAGCCGCGATGCTGGCCGTCTCGAACAGGAACTGAAGAAGGCCCACAAGGAGCTCGAGAGTTATCAGGGCCAGATCAACACCCACTTCGCCGACAGCGCCGCCCTGATGGAGCAACTGGCCGAGCAGTATCAGACCCTCTATCGCCACATGGCCGAGCAGAGCAAATTCCTGGCCAAGGCGCAGGAACCGCTGTTCCGCGAGTCATTGGTAGAAGAAGCCCCTGCCAATGTGGCAGAAGAGCCGGGCGTTCCGCCTCGCGACTATGCTGGCGCCTCTTCCGGACTGCTCAAGCAACCAAACTAGTTCCTCGCGGAACTAATTGGCCAGTCCCGTGGTCTGACCTTGACGATTGCAATGCAACTTTTTCTGGGAGCTGTTTTTCATATGCGTAAACCTCTTTCCATGCTCAGTGTGCTAGCCCTCAGTGTCGGTATCGCCATGTCTGCGGCCCCTGCTCAGGCTGCACTGCCTTCCCTGTTAGGTTCAAATCAGGAGATGCCAAGCCTGGCGCCTGTTCTCGAACAGGTCACCCCGGCGGTGGTCAATATCTCGGTTTCTGGCAAAAAAATTACCCGTCAGCGTCTGCCGGAACAGTTCAAGTTCTTCTTCGGCCCCAACATGCCCGATGAACAGGTGAGCGAGCAGCCGTTCCAGGCGCTCGGCTCCGGTGTCATCGTCGATGCCAAGAAGGGTTACGTGATCACCAACGCCCACGTGGTGCACGAGGCGGACGAGATCAAGGTCAATCTGAAGGATGGTCGTGAGTACGCGGCCAAGAAGATCGGTGAAGACAAGCAGTCCGACATCGCTCTGCTGCAAATCAAGGCCGAGGATCTGGTGCAGATCAAGTTTGCCGACTCCGACGAGCTGCGGGTGGGTGACTATGCGCTGGCCATCGGCAACCCGTTTGGTCTGGGTCAGACCGTCACGTCAGGTATCGTCAGCGCGCTGGGTCGCAGCGGCCTCAACATCGAGAATCTGGAGAACTTCATCCAGACCGATGCGGCCATCAACTCCGGTAACTCCGGCGGTGCCCTGCTCAACCTGCGTGGCGAGCTGATCGGTATCAACACCGCGATTCTGGGCCCGAACGGCGGCAACATTGGCATCGGCTTTGCCATCCCCTCCAACATGGTGCGGGATCTGACCGAGCAGATCGTCAAGTACGGTGAAGTGCGTCGCGGCCAGCTGGGTATTACCGGCACCGAGCTCACCTCCGACATCGCCAAAACCTTCGGTTACAACAAGAAGGATGGTGCCTTCGTCAATCAGGTCATGCCTGATTCGGCGGCCGACAAGGCGGGCATCAAGGCCGGCGATATCATCGTCAGCATCGATGGCAAACCGGTTCGCTCCTTCGGCGAGCTACGCGCCAAGATCGCCACCATGGGCGCTGGCAAGCAGGTCGAACTGGGGCTGATCCGCGATGGCAAGTCACAAACAGCCAAGGTGACCCTGAAACAGGCCGATGACAGCGAAGTACGCGCCAGTGCGCTGCATCCGGCACTGGAAGGGGCCAAGCTGAGCACCACTACCGACCCGGTCTCCGGTGTTGCGGTGGCCGACATTGATCCTCGCTCTCCGGCAGCCGCTTCCGGCCTGCAGAAGGGCGACATCATCATCGGGGTCAACCGCCTGCGCATCAACACCTTGGGCGAGCTGACCAAGGCGCTCAAGAACAAGCCTGACGTGCTGGCACTCAACATCCAGCGCGGCGACTCCTCGCTCTATCTGGTGATCCGCTAACGCTCAAGTTGTTCGCCAACCCCTCCATCACCCGCGGCCTTCACCGCGGGTGATTTTTATCCATCGATAGTGTTATTCTCTGCGCGCAGCCTGTACGGATGAGAATGACATGAAAATCCCCCCTTTAGTCAGTTACTTGGGCAAGTCTGTCGGTTTTGGATTGACCGTCGCGGCGCTGCTGTTGCTGCTGTTTCCCCATTTTCGCGGTGGTGCCCAACTGCCCGGCATCATCACGAATGCCCGTGAACTGAGTTTCTCCTATGCCGCCCATCGGGCAGGCCCTGCCGTCGTCAACATCTACACCCGCAGCTTTGCCCCCAATCAGGGCAATCAGGGGGAACTGCGCCCGCAAGGGCTGGGTTCTGGCGTCATCATGAATCAGCGCGGCTATGTACTGACCAACTACCACGTCATCGCCGATGCCGACCAGATCATCGTCGCGTTGCAGGATGGTCGGGTCTTCAGTGCCGAGCTGGTCGGAACCGATCAGCTCACCGACCTCGCCGTGCTCTATATCGAGTCAGACAACCTGCCGGTGATCCCGCAGGATCCCGAGCGACTGCCAGAAGTGGGGGATGTGGTGCTCGCCATCGGCAACCCCTACAACGTCGGCCAGACCATCACCCAGGGCATCATCAGTGCGACCGGCCGTACCGGCCTCTCCAGCATGGGGCCCGACAGCAATGGCCGCCAGGATCTGCTGCAGACCGATGCCGCCATCAACGAGGGCAACTCGGGTGGCGCGCTGGTCAACGGCCGTGGCGATCTGGTGGGTATCAACACCGCCACCTATCACCTCAACGGCAATCAGGAGAGCTACGGCATCAGCTTCGCCATCCCCTACCGGCTGGCAAAACGGATCATGGATGAGCTGATCGCCAACGGACGGGTGATCCGCGGCTACCTCGGGATCTCCAGTGTCGAGATCAACCCCATAGTCGCGCGGATGATGAACCTCGGCGACCTTCGTGGTCTGGTGGTGGAAAGTCTGGATCCCAACGGACCGGCAGCCAAAGGCGGCCTGCAGCGAGGGGATGTGCTGCTCAAGATCAACGGAGAGGCCATCAGTGGCGTACGCAGCGCCATGGACAAGATTGTCGAGAGCCGCCCCGGCACCAAGCTGACCATCTCGGTATTCCGCTCCGGCAAGCCGCTGGAAGTGGTGGTCACCATAGAGGAAGACCTGCGCTATCAGCAGAGAACGGCCAGCTCGAGCGCCGCATCGGCCAGCTAGTGTCACTCCTTGTTATGAGAAGGGCGGGAAACCGCCCTTTTCCATATCTGTCCCCTCGGCTACGTCTCTTATCGTGAGATGACTCACAGTTTCCCGCAACGTTTGCCCTGCCCCCGCCCCCCGATTAGTGCGCTACCGATCACACAAAACCAGCTTCAATAAGCACTCTTTTTGCCTTTTCAGTATCCAAACGCTCACTTTGGGGCCATTTCCTCAGGAATTTCCGCTTCGAATCGGAAAAACACTGCCTCCTCCACATCGACGCGCAGGCTTAGGGTAACGCCATACCTTCTGCCAGCCTTGGAGAGCAGACATTGCAAACAGAGACTCACGACCAGACCCTGACCCCCAACAGCCCGGAGTTGCTGCGCCAGACCGATCATATTCTCGCGCGCATTTATCCCCTGCTGGCCGAACAGGGCATCATCCCCAACGAGGTGCAACGGCAGATGCTGGCCTCCCATGTCAAAGCCATGGTGTGGCGCTCCCACAGCGGCGAGCCCCTGCCAGAAGTTGACCTCAGCCTGTTTGAAGAGATCTCCCCCCTCTCACTGCGTCTCGCCGAACAGGTCGTCAGCTGGCTGGATCAACTTGCTTATGAAGAAGCACACCTCTTGTCCGTCCATTTTGAAGTCGCCAAAGAAAACGAACTCAGCTCGGTGCAGAACCCGTAACTCAAGGAGAAATCGATATGACAGCCATCAAACTCGTGATTGGAGACCGTCTCGGCAAGGGTCAGAAAGTGGGCGCAGGCGCGGAAGCCGCCGGGGCCAACGTGACCATCATCCCAGGCATGGCCGCTGACATGAAGCTCGGCGATGTGATGAACAAGGAGCAGGCGGATCTCGGCATCTCCTTCTGCGGCAGCGGCGGCGCCGGTGCCATCACAGCCCAGACCAAATACGGCTATAAGTGCCGCTACGGCATGCGCTCTGTTGAAGAGGGCGTCACCGCCATCAACGAAGGATGTGTAGTGCTGGGCTTCGGTTTCATGGACAAGGAAGAGCTGGGCCAGAAGCTGGTCGAAGCCTTCGCCAAGAAGCACGGACTCGCCTGATGAAAGAGAACTTCACCACCCAGGTCATCGTCAACGGCAAGGGGACGACACGCCAGCAGGCGTTTGCCTCCGCCCTCAGCCAGGTGCAACCCACACTGCTCAAGGACAACCAGCAGGTACTGCTGCGTATTGAGCCGGTCGATGTACAGGTGCTCAAAGCCGAGGAGTTGGTCCGGGTGGAGAAGTTCCTGTTCTTCTTCCTGCCGCGCCAGCGCCACGAATACCGCGTCCAGCTGGAGATCAAGGTTCAGGTCACCAGTCTGGATGTCGCCAAAGTGACGTTCACCCAGGTGTGATGTCTGCGCAGGCACAACCCCACAAGAAGGATACGTTGGATGTTTCTAATCATTTTTATCAAGTCACTCATCATTGGCGGCCTGGTTGGCGTCGGGGTGGGGGCCGGCGCGGCGCGGATGTTCCACGCCCCGACCGTGCAGGGCATGGGCGCCTTCCGCACCCTGGGCGAACTCAACTCCTGCGAAGGGGATCCCGCTTCCCACTTCTCGTTTGGTCTCGGCTTCTTCTTCAACGCCTGGGCCTCCACCGTGGCGGCAGGCGCCTTCACTCAGGATGTGGATCACCGCATCATCCCGCACTGGGCCACGGCAGCACTGCTGTTCAAAAATCGGGATCTCGCCACCACACTGCACGACCCGAAAAAGATGGCCATCGCCGGCGGCATCATAGGCGCCATCGTGGTCGCCTTCCTCAACAGCACGGCAGCTGCCGTCCCGGCCGCCCTGCAGGTCACTGCGGTCAAGGTGCTGGTACCGGCTGCCAACCTGCTGGTCAACACCGTCATGCCGGTGATCTTCTGGCTCGCAGCCATTGAGGCGGGCAAAAAATCCGGTTTCTGGGCAACCATCTTCGGCGGTCTGGCCCAGCTCATCATGGGCAACGCGGTACCGGGTCTGGTGCTCGGCATCCTGATCGGCAAGGGCGTGGAAGAGAGCGGCTGGAACCACGTCACCAAGGTGATGATGGCGGCCATCGTCCTGCTGTTTGTGCTGAGCGGCTTCTTCCGCGGCTTCGACATGAAACTGATTGAATCCTTCCATATGGGTGTCCCCCTGTGGCTGGAAAACGTCCATAACCTGCTGAGCGGCAAATAAGGGGCCACACCATGGATGAGAAATTGAAAAACAACTTCTGGTATGCCGACTGGTCATTCCCCATCTTCGTCGGCCTGCTCTCGGCCGGGGTCTTTGCCGGTACCCACATGTTCTATCTGTACGGGGTCGGTGCCTTCAACGAGGTAGCCTTCGTCGCCATGCTGAAAGCCGGAATGGACACGGGTGCCTACGGCGCGGTAGCCGCGTTCGGTGCCAGCTTCCTGTTCGCCCGCATCATCGAGGGATCCCTGGTGGGGATCTTGGATATCGGCGGTGCCATCCAGACCGGGGTCGGACTGGGCGTTCCCGCCCTGCTGTTGGGGGCCGGCATCGTCTATCCGGTGGAGAACTTCGGTGCCTCGCTGGCAACAGGCATGGGGATTGGTCTGGCCATCGGCTACGTCATCATTCTGGCGCGCAAGTTCACCATCAACCAGAGCAACTCCACTTATGGTGCTGACGTGATGATGGGTGCTGGCAACAGCTCTGGCCGCTTCCTCGGCCCCCTCATCATCCTCTCCGCCATGGGTGCCTCCATCCCCATCGGTATCGGTTCCCTGCTGGGTGCGCTGCTGTTCTACGTGTGGGGCAAGCCCATCACCGGCGGTGCCATTCTGGGAGCCATGCTGCTCGGCACCTTCTTCCCGGTCGCCCTTGTGTAAGTACCAGCCGCCCAGCAGGGCGGCTCGCCAGAGGTTATCAGCATGTACGACATCATCATCAGAGCGGGGCGGCTGGGAGATGGCCAGCTCGTCGATATCGCCATCAGGGAGGGCAAAATCGCAGCCATCGGCTCCCTGCCGGGGATGGCAACGGCGCGGCAGCTCCTGGAGCTCGGCGGCCGGGTGCATGTGAGCGCTGGCTGGATCGATGGCCACACCCACTGCTACCCCGCCTCCCCCATCTATCACGATGAGCCGGACAAGGTGGGCGTAGAGTCCGGCGTCACCACCGTCATCGACGCCGGCAGTACAGGGGCCGACGACGTGGATGACTTCCAGCGTCTCGCCGCCGGCTGCAAGACCCGGGTGCACGCCCTGCTCAACATCTCCCGCATCGGCCTGCTGCGCCAGAACGAGCTGGCCGACAGCCGGGATCTGGACATGGATCTCGCCTCGGCGGCCATTCGCCGCCACCCCGATTTTATTGTCGGCATCAAGGCGCGGATGAGCGGCAGCGTGGTGGGTGAGAACGGCCTGCAGCCGCTGCGCATGGCCAAGGTACTGCAACAGGCCCACGGTCGGCTGCCGCTGATGGTACACGTGGGCAACACGCCGCCGGATCTGGACGAGATAGTCGCTCTGCTGGGGGATGGCGATCTGCTGACCCACTGCTTCAACGGCAAGCCCAACCGCATCCTGACCCCGGCTGGCGAGCTGCGTCAGGCGGTGCGCGAGGCGATGCAGCGGGGTCTCTTGCTCGACATCGGCCACGGCGGCGCCAGCTTCAGCTTCGAGGTGGCGGAGCTGGCTATCCGACAGGGGATCCTGCCCCGCACCATCAGCTCCGACATCTACTGCAAGAACCGCATCAAGGGGCCGGTCTACAGTCTGGCTCACGTGATGTCGAAGTTTCTCGCCATCGGCATGACGCTGGAGCAAGTGCTCGCCTGCGTCACCCATCAGGCCGCCGATGCCCTGCGCCTTTCCGGCAAGGGGCGGCTTGAGGTGGGCGCCGATGCCGATCTGACCCTGTTCGAGGTCGCCAGCGGCCCGACCCTGTTTATGGATACCGAAGCCCAGTCCCGCAGCGGTGACCAACAACTGCAGCCTCTCGCCGTCCTGGTCGGTGGCGAACTGGTTCTGACTCACTATGGGAAATCACACCATGCCTTCTGTTTATGAGAAATATCAGCTCAAACCGGTGATCAACGCCTCCGGGCGCATGACCATTCTCGGCGTCTCCACCCCCGAGCAGGAGGTGATCGATGCGGTCAATTTTGGCCTGGGCCACTACTTCGAGGTCAAGGATCTGGTCAACAAGACCGGCACCTATCTGGCTGGTTTACTGGATGTGGAAGATGCGGTGGTGGTCTCCTGTGCCAGCGCCGGCATCGCCCAGTCAGTCGCCGCCATGATAGTACGCGGCGATCCCTATCGCCTCGAGCACCTGCATACCCACCCCCATGAGGTGCCGAGTGAAATCGTGCTGCCCAAGGGGCATAACGTCAACTTCGGCGCCCCGGTCGGTACCATGGTCAATCTGGGTGGCGGCAAAGTAGTGGAAGCCGGTTACGCCAACGAGTGCTCCCCTTCCCAGCTGGCAGCAGCCATCAATGCCAACACAGCAGCCATCCTCTACATCAAATCCCATCACTGCGTGCAGAAGAGCATTCTGTCGGTGGCAGAGGCCGCCGAGGTCGCCAAGACCCACGGGCTCCCGCTCATCGTCGATGCGGCTGCCGAAGAGGATCTGCGCCTCTACTACAACCAGGGTGCTGACTTGGTCATCTACAGCGGCGCCAAGGCCATTGAAGGGCCCACCAGCGGGCTGGTGCTCGGCAAGCGTCAGTACGTGGAGTGGGTCAAACAGCAGGCCAATGGTATCGGTCGTGCCATGAAGGTGGGCAAGGAGGGGATCCTCGGCCTCACCCATGCCATCGAGCGCTACCTGGCCAAAGAGAAGGAGAGCGGCGCCGCCATGGTCGCCAAGATGACCCCCTTCATCGAACGTCTCAACCAGCTGCCCGGCGTCACCGCCAAGGTGGTGTGGGACAGCGCCGGGCGCGACATCGCCCGCACCGATATCGCCTTCGACCACCAGCAGATCGGCATGACCACAGTGCAGGTTGTCACCCATCTGCAGCAGGGCACGCCAGCCATCTACTGTCGTGGCTACAAGGCCAACGAGGGGCATATCGAGATCGATGTGCGCAGCGTCACCGTGCCCCAGCTCGACCAAATCCACTCCGCCATTGCCAACCTCGTTCAGGAGAATCGCTGATGTCCCTTACCCCCAACTACTACCGTGATCGGGTCTGTCTCAACGTGCTGGCAGGTTCCAAAGAGAATGCCGTCGAGGTGTACGACGCAGCCGAAGGCCACGTGCTGGTCGGTGTGCTCTCCAAAAACTACCCGGATATTCCCTCCGCAGTTGCTGATATGAAGGAGTACGCCAAGCTGATCGATAACGCCCTCTCCATCGGACTGGGCGCCGGCGATCCACGCCAATCCGCCATGGTGGCCGAACTGGCCTGCCAGCTGCAGCCCCAGCACGTCAATCAGGTGTTCACTGGCGTTGGCGCCAGTAGGGCGCTGCTCGGCCAGTCAGAGACTCTGGTCAACGGCCTGATCTCCCCCACCGGCATGCCGGGCATGGTGAAGATCTCCACCGGCCCGCTCAGCGCCGGACAGCCGGACGGGATTGTCCCCATCGATACCGCCATCGCCCTGCTCAAGGATATGGGCGGCAGCTCGGTCAAATTCTTCCCCATGGGCGGGCTGGCCTGCCGCGACGAGTATCAGGCAGTGGCCGAGGCTTGTGCTCGCCATGGCTTCTGGCTGGAGCCCACCGGCGGCATCGATCTGGAGAACTTCGAGGAGATAGTGCGGATTGCGCTGGACGCCGGAGTCGAGAAGGTTATCCCTCACGTCTACAGCTCCATCATCGACAGCGCGAGCGGGCACACTCGCCCCGAGGATGTGCGGACTCTGCTGGCCATAGTGAAACGACTGTTGGCCTGATGGCAGTCACGGGCGCCGGTTTAATCACTGACCGGTGCCTGGCTTGTTGATGACCCACTTGTTAACATCGACCCTTTATCTCGCAACAGGAGTCTTGCATACCCCCTATGATCAAGCTGCCACACCCCAGGCTCCATCAACTGCTGATCCAGCTCCATGCCGAACCACTGCCACAGGAGGAGCTGGCTCGTCGCCTCAATGTCTCTTCCCGAACGGTGCGCACCGATGTGGCGACCCTCAATGAACTGATTGCCACGCACGGCGCTCACCTGATCCACCAGCGTGGCAGCGGCTACCAGCTGAAAATCTACAATCAGGGACTGTTTGACGCTCTGCTGGCGGCCCAGGGTCAGGATAGCGGCCTACCACGCACCAGCCGGGAGCGGGTGCTGCACCTGCAGATCCTGCTATTGACGGCAGAGCAGGGGATCAAGCTCGATGAGCTGGCTGATACCTGGTATCTGAGCCGGGCGGCACTGCAGGGGGATATGGCGGAAGTCCGTGAGCAACTCAGCCACTTCAGGCTCAGCGTTGAGAGCAAACCCCGCCTGGGGATGCGCATTCAGGGGGAGGAGACGGCGATCCGTGCCTGTTTGACCCAGCTGCTCTATCAGGAGTTGCTGCACAACAACCAGTTGCAAACCCTGTTGCCCAACCTTTGCCCCAGCAAGACGATGGAGGTAGTGGGCAATCATATCCATGCCCAGCTTGCCCGACATCAGCTGCGTCTCGCTGACGAGAGCCTGCAGCAGCTCGCCATCTACTGCGCCGTTGCCCTGCTTCGTCAGGCATCCGGTCACGAGTTGCGCCACTTCGCCAGCGAAGATCTGACTCTGCCGCTGCTGGCAGTATCTCGCGATATATATGCGGTATTGCCAACCCTGACGCCCCCCGTAGAGGACGAGATCGCCGGGCTCGCCATCCAGATCCAGGCGCGCCTGATTGCCGATACTCCCCAGCTCAGCCCGGCAATGGCCGCCGAGAGCGAACAGCTGGTGGAGCATCTGCTGGCCTACATTCATCAACACTACCCTTACGACCTGCGAGGCGACCAACAGCTGCGGGCCGACCTGCAAACCCATATCAGCGCCATGCTGCTGCGGGTCAAATACCAGATTGGCAACCACAACCCGCTGGCCGATCACATCAAGCAGTACTACCCCCTCGCCTACGACATCACGTTGGCAGCCATCTCGGAGTGGATCAAGCAGACCCCCTACCGACTGACCCACCACGAGATCGGCTATCTGGTGATCCATATCGGGGTCGGTCTGGAGCGCCATTACGATATCGGCTATACCCGCCGCCCGCAGGCGCTATTGCTTTGCGATGCGGGCAACGCCACCTTCCGGGTGCTGGAAGCACGTATCAAGCGGGAGTATCCCCAGTTGCAGCTAACCACGCTTGAATCGGTGCGGGATTACGAAGGACTGGCGCAGATCGCGCAGGACTTTGTCATCAGTACCGTCAAGGTGAACGAAAAAAACGCCCCCGTGGTACTCGTTGCCCCCTTCCCGACCCAATACCAACTGGAGCAGCTTGGCAAGCTGGTGCTGATCGACCGCACCCGCCCCTACATGCTCGACAAATATTTCGATGCCGACCACTTCATGGTGGTCAAAGAACCCCTTACCCAGGCCGAACTGTTTGCCCGTATCTGTGAGCAGCTGGAGGCGGAAGATCTGGTGGAAAGCGGCTTCAGAGCCTCACTGCAGGAGCGGGAGCGGATCGTCTCCACCATGCTGGGAGAAGGGATCGCCCTGCCCCACTCTCTCGGTCTGCTGGCGCGCCGCACTCTGGTGTACACCGTACTGGCCCCGCAGGGGATCGACTGGGGCAACGGAGAAATCGCGACGCTCATCTTCGTGCTGGCCATCAGCAAGGCCGACTACGAGGAGGCGATGGGTCTCTACGACCTGTTTCTGGCACTGATGAACGAAAAAGCCAGCAGGAATCTGCTGGCTTGTCGCGATTTTGCCAGCTTCAAAACGCTGGCGCGTACCGGTTCATAACATAAAACGAGGAGTGACTACTCCTCATTGAAGCCGGAGGTGAACAGCTCCACCACGGCTGCCAGGGCCTCGACCTCTTCGGGGCCCTCAACCTGTACTTCCACCTGCCGCCCTTGCGCGGAATCCAGCATCAGCAGGCCGATGATGCTGTCAGCATCGGCCTCCACACCATCTTCATTGCGCAGCAGCACGTGGGCATCGAAACCCTGCACCAGCTCGAACAGCATCATGGCTGGTCTGGCATGAATACCCAGCTTGTTTTTCACTTCAACCGAGGCGGAAACAGTCATCGGGTCGTCCTATTGGTCCGTCAGGATTGGGGGGCACTCTTGTCGAGAGTGCGGTGGCGGATCTGCACGTTCTTGCCAAGCAAACGGAATGCACTGGCCAGCCGTTCTGCAATAAAGACCGAGCGGTGCTGACCGCCGGTGCAACCGATGCCGACCGTGAGGTAGCTGCGATTGTTGCGCTCCAGATGAGGCAACCAGGTCGCCAGCATGTTCTCGATCTGCTGGGTAAACAGCATCACGTCAGCCTGCGCCGAGAGGTAGTTGGCGACCGGCTCATCCTTGCCAGTGAACGGCTTGAGCTCGGGGATCCAGTGCGGATTGGGCAGGAAGCGAGCATCGAACACGAAGTCGGCATCCTTGGGAATGCCGTACTTGAAGCCGAACGACTCGAACACCAGCACCAGCTCGTTCTCTTTCTTGCCGAGTACCCTGGTCTTGATGAGCTCGCTCAGGTCGTGAATGCTGAGGGTGGTGGTGTCGATGCGCAGGTCAGCGGTCGAGGAGATGGGCGCCAGCAGGTGGGTCTCCTCCCGAATCGCCTCATCCAGCGACAGCTTGTTGCGTGAGAGGGGGTGCAGGCGGCGGCTCTCGCCATAGCGCTTGAGCAGGGTGCCGTTGTCGGCATCGAAGAAAAAGCTGGAGAACTCTACCCGCCCCTCATTGCGCACCTGAGCCAGCAGATTTTCCAGTTTCTCCGGATCGCTCGGCAGGTTGCGCACATCGATACTGACCGCCAGCTTGTCATACTGGCTCTCCACCGACACAATCAGCTGGGGCAGCAGATTGACCGGCAGGTTGTCCACACAGTAGTAACCCAGATCTTCCAGCACTCGCAGGGCTACCGTTTTACCGGAGCCCGAACGTCCACTTACCACGATTAACTGCATCTTGTTCCCTCACGCCAAAACGGGTGTCTCATCCTTGGCCTGCTGTCAGGCCGAGGTCATGATCTGATAGAGCTCTTCGTCGCTGGTTGCCTGACGCAACTGGCGGCAAACCGCCTTGTCACCCAGCTTGGAAGCCATCAGAGAAAGGGTCTTGAGATGCTGCTTGCACTCGCTTTCCGGCACCAGCAAGGCAAACAGCAGGTCAACCGGTTGATTGTCGATGGAATCGAAAGGAATAGGGTCGGCAAAGGTCATCAGGATCGCAGTTGGCGGGAATTCATCGTCAATGCGACCGTGGGGGATCGCAATACCGGCACCGATCCCGGTACTACCCATTTTTTCGCGGGCCAGCAAGCATTCGAACAGTGCCTGACGGGAGGTGCCAAGGCGTTCGGCGGCCAGCTCGCTGATGATTTCGAGGGCGCGTTTCTTGCTGGTACAAGGGACTGCACTCTTGGTGCAGTCCCGACTCAGTATGTGTTCAAGTTGCATGGTTATTTTTTATTTAACTTATCTTTGTGCTTGATGATCTGCCTGTCCAGCTTGTCGAGCAAGGTGTCTATCGCAGCATACATATCGGCATGTTCAGAGTTGGCAAACACTTCGCCCCCGCTGACGTGCAATTTGGCTTCCGCTATCTGGTTCAGTTTTTCCACGCTAAGCACCACATGAACATTGTTGATGTGGTCGAAGTGACGCTCGAGTTTGGCAAATTTGTTATTCACATAATCACGCAGAGCTTCGGTGATCTCGACATGGTGTCCGGTCAGGTTAATTTGCATAACATCATCCTTTTGTTTGCCTAAACCAGGCGTTTGCGCTGATTGGAAGGTGGGATAAACAAGGATTCGCGATACTTAGCGATCGTGCGTCTCGCCACCATAATACCCTGTTCGGCCAGCAAATCCGCGATCTTGCTATCACTTAACGGCTTGGCAGGATTCTCTGCCGTGACCAGCTTCTTGATGAGCGCGCGAATTGCGGTCGATGAGCACTCTCCTCCTCCTTCGGTGTTCACATGGCTGGAGAAAAAAAACTTCAATTCGAAGATACCACGGGGGGTATGCATGTACTTCTGGGTCGTCACCCGGGAGATGGTCGACTCATGCATCTCCACCGCTTCGGCGATGTCATTGAGCACCATCGGCTTCATCGCCTCTTCACCATACTCGAAAAAGCCCTGTTGCTGCTCGACAATGCAACTGGCCACTTTCAGCAGGGTGTCATTGCGACTTTCCAGGCTCTTGATGAACCACTTGGCTTCCTGCAAATGGGAGCGGATAAACTGGGTGTCGGTGCTGCTGCGGGCGTTGCGGGCCATGGCGGCATAGGTCTCGTTTACCCGGATGCGGGGGGCAGAGTCGGGATTGAGCTCGACCACCCACTTGCTGCCCTTCTTGACCACGGAGACGTCGGGGATCACGTACTGGGAGTCGCTCTGGATGATGCCGTTGCCGGGGCGCGGCTCCAGCAGCTGGATCAGATCCAGCACCTCCTTGAGGTCACTCTCCTTGAGTTTGGTCTTGCGTGCTAAGGTGCGGTAATCCCGGTTGCCGAGCAGCTCCATGTGCTCGAGGATCACCTCCTTGGCCTCGTTAAGCCAGGGGGTCTGCGGGTCATACTGATCCAGCTGGATCAGCAAACACTCCTGCACAGAACGGGCAGCAATGCCGACCGGATCGAAGTGCTGCACCCGCTTGAGTACCGCCTCGACCTCATCGAGTTCCACCTCTACGTCATCGCTGGTAACGGCAGCCTGGATATCCTCCAGCGCAACGGTCAGATAACCGGATTCGTCGATGGCATCGATGATGGCAAGCGCGATGGCGGCATCCACATCGCTGAACGGTGTGAGCCGCATCTGCCACAGCAGATAATCCTGCAGGTTTTCGGTGGTTTCACCCTGATAGACGCTATCTTCCCCATCGTGGATGGGGCCCGCGCTCTGGGCGGTGCCGGCAGAGTAAACCTCGTCCCAGGTGGTATCCACCGGCAACTCGTCCGGCATCTGCTCCTGAGCCATGGCATCGCTGGAATCCAGCTGGCTGGCATCGACCGGCGCTTCCGGACTGGTCTCTTGCGCCTCGCTCTCTTCCTGCTCCAGCAGAGGGTTGTTTTCGAGCGCTTGCTGAATTTCCTGCTGAAGTTCCAGAGTGGAGAGCTGGAGCAGACGAATCGCTTGTTGTAATTGCGGCGTCATGGTCAGGGACTGACCGAGACGCAACTGTAATGTCGGCTTCATCTACGTCGGGATATCCTTATGTTCAGCGAGGCACTCGTCAAAGGAAATGAAGGCATGCCCCCTTACTATAGACTGAATTGATCGCCCAAATAGACGCGCTTGACCTGCTCATCGGCAAGGATGTCAGCCGGTGCACCTTCGGCAATCATCTTGCCGTGGCTGACGATATAGGCCTTCTCACATACGTCCAGAGTCTCTCTGACGTTGTGGTCGGTAATCAAGACGCCAAGGCCTCTATCTTTCAGATGCTGAATGATCTTCTTGATGTCTATCACAGAAATCGGGTCAACCCCTGCAAAGGGTTCATCCAGCAGAATAAAACGCGGCTCGGCCGCCAGCGCACGGGCGATCTCGACCCGACGGCGCTCACCGCCGGAGAGGCTCTGACCCAGGTTGTCGCGAATGTGGGTGATGTTGAACTCTTCCAGCAGTTGCTGAACCTTGTCCTCACGCTCCTCACGGCTCAACCCCTTGCGGGTCTGCATCACGCCCATCAGGTTGTCGAACACCGACAGGCGACGGAAGATGGAGGCCTCCTGCGGCAGGTAACCGATGCCGTTACGCGCCCGCACATGCATGGGCTGCAAGCTGATGTCCTGATCGTCGATGGTGATGAGACCGGCATCGCGCTGCACCAGCCCCACGATCATGTAGAAGGAGGTGGTCTTGCCCGCCCCGTTGGGGCCGAGCAGGCCGACAATCTGGCCGGTGCCCACTTCAAGACTGACGTCACTCACCACCATGCGGCGCTTGTAGCTCTTCTGCAGGCCCACTGCTTTTAACACTGCCATGGCTTATTTTCCCTGCTTCTTCTGGTCGGCGGGCTTGTCGAAATTCTCTACCTGATCCGGCAGGAACACGGTTTTGACCCGCTGGCTCGGGCTCTTGCTCTCGGCAATCATCTTCTGTTTGACGATGTCGTAGCGGATCAGATCACCATTGACCTGGCTATCTTCCTGCTTGAGCTGACCGTTGCCGGTGATGGTCACCAGCCGATTCTTCAGCTCGTAGCGGATGGTATTGCCGTGGGCATTGACCGGCTTGCCGTTATCCAGGATCTGGAAGAAGGTGGCGGGCTTGCCGTAGGCAGTCATCACCTCGGCCCCTTTCTCGCCGGAGCGGGTCACTACCACCTTGTCAGCCTTGATCCGGATGGTGCCCTGATTGATGGTCACATCCTCTTCGAAGGTGATGCGGTTGTCCTGCATCTCAGCCACCTGTTTGACGGCATCGACGTAGACCTTCTCGGCAAAGTCGGACTCTTTGGCGGTCACCGCACCACACAACAACAGGGCTGCGAGGGCCAGATTAGCGTTTTTCATTGAAATAGATGGCATGGCCTTGATCCAGTAACTCAAAATATTTGCGGTCCAGATGGCCCTTGAGGCCAACTCCTTGGGTCTGGAAATCCCGACCCAGAATGTTCACTTCCCGGTTGCTGCGCACATCCTGTGTCACCAGATCCAGCTCCAGATAGGGGGTATCCAGTGTGGAGATGAAAGAGGTAGGTAGCAGACCATCCAGATGCACCTTGTCCCGCAGGATGACGTTGTCGCCGGTGTTGAGCACGCCGGTTTCAGCGGTCACCTTCCACTCTGCGGCACCCTGATCGTCATACATGTAGACCACCGGCTTGTCGAAGGTGGCCTGCTCGAGGATTTGATAATACTCGGCGTAGGTCGACTCCAGCCGCTCGGTGCGCTTGCCGTTGATATCAAAACGGGTGGTCACCAGATCTTTGGCGACAAAATCCGGCTGATAGTTTTCGATTTTGACGGCGCTCTCAGGCACCAGCTCAACCTTGCCCAACTGCCAGGCAACCAGCGCGACCAGAAACAGCAGGGCAAACAACAGGGTCTGTCTGCTCATACCGAGGCCTCGGGCTGATAATCGCCGTGGCCCTGCGCCTGCAAAATGAGGTCACACACCTCGCGCACCGCGCCCATGCCACCGCCAAGCCGGGTCACCATATCGGCACGACTCAGCACCAGCGGATGGGCATCGGCCACCGCGATACCCAGGCCGCAAGCGACCATCACCGGCAGATCGATGGTGTCATCGCCCATATAGGCGGCCTGTTCAGCAGTCAGCCCCAGCTTGGCCAGCAGCGCTTCGAAGTGAGGCAGCTTTTTATCAGCCCCCTGCACCACATGAGCCACCCCTAGGCTTTTCATCCGATCGCTGACGATACGGGAATTGCGCCCGGTGATGATGGCGATCTCGATCCCGGCATTGAGCAACGCTCGCATGCCCGCACCATCGCGGGTACAGAAGGTTTTCAGCTCTTCGCCGTTGTTTCCCATGTAGATGAGGCCGTTGGAGAGCACCCCGTCCACATCGCACACCAGCAGGCGGATTTGCGCCGCCTTCTCAAACTGGCTGCGCGTCACCGGACCATAGAGGGTCGGTACGTTTTGCATCAAATTACTCCGGCTTTCAGCAGGTCGTGCATGTTGAAGGCGCCGAGCGGGCGTTTCTCTTCATCCACGACCAGTAATCCGTTGATTTTTCTCGTTTCCATCAGCTTGACGGCTTCTGCAGCCATCATCTCTGGACCTACGGTAACACAGTTGGCCGTCATCACACGGCTGATGGGGGTGTGATGGATATCGATCTGCTGGTCAAGAATGCGGCGCAGGTCGCCATCGGTAAAGAGCCCTGCCAGCAGGCCATTGCCATCGACCACCGCCGTCATACCGAGCCCCTTGCGGCTCACTTCCAGCAGCGCTTGGCTGATGGTGGCATCTATCCCCACCCGGGGCAACAGCTCGCCGCTGTGCATCAGGTCGCCGACCCGCAGCAACAGACGCTTACCGAGCGACCCGCCCGGGTGAGAGAGGGCGAAGTCATCGGCGGTAAAACCGCGTGCTTCCAGCAGGGCGACCGCCAGGGCATCGCCCATCACCAGGGTTGCAGTGGTACTGGAAGTGGGTGCCAGACCCAGCGGGCAGGCCTCTTTCTCCACCTTGATGCACAGGTGCACATTGGCCTCTTTGGCCATGGTGGAGGCGGGATTGCCAGTCATGCAGATGAGCGGAATGCCGCGGCGCTTGAGTACCGGCAGCAGAGCCAGGATTTCGTCGCTCTCACCGGAGTTGGAGATGGCGATGATAAGGTCGCCACTGGAGATCATCCCCAGATCGCCGTGACTCGCTTCTCCCGGGTGAAGGAAGAAGGCCGGTGTGCCGGTGCTGGCGAGGGTGGCGGCGATCTTGCTGCCGATATGGCCCGATTTGCCCATGCCGGTGACCACTATCTTGCCACCGCAGCGCAGCACCATTTCGCACGCCTTGTCGAAGGCGTCGTTCAGATACTGATAGAGTCCATCAATGGCTTGCTTTTCTGTGTCCAGCACCGCGCGGGCACTGCGACGAAAATCGAACAGTTCAGACACTTTCTCAGGCTTTACAGACATAAAGACACAGCTCCGGGCCGAAATTAGCTGCGGGATTATAAAAAAGTCTGTCCGGATAAGCGAATCGGATGGCAAGTCCCGCTCTCAATGACGCACTTTGTTACAGAAAACTGTCGTGCAAATGGGCTTGCAGCCTGTTCAATAGTTGTTCCTTGCTGTTGCTTAGACCTAGACTACCCCATAAAATTCGCACCTCATTTACACCGGATGGACAATTGTTTGAACAATGACCTGATCACCATCTCCGACCTGACCTTCAGTCACGGAGATCGGCTGTTGTATGACGGGATCAACCTGACCATTCCTCGTGGCAAGGTAACCGCCGTCATGGGCCCGAGCGGCATCGGTAAAACCACCCTGCTGCGGCTGATCGGTGGCCAGCTCAAGCCGGAGTCCGGTCACATTCTGTTTGACGGGGAAGATATCCCCACCCTCTCCCGTTCGCGCCTCTATGAAGTGCGCAAACGGATGAGCATGCTGTTCCAGAGCGGTGCCCTGTTTACCGGCATGACGGTCTACGACAACGTAGCCTTCCCGCTGCGGGAGCACTCCGGCCTGCCGGAGGAGCTGATCCACACCATCGTCATGATGAAGCTGCAGGCGGTGGGCTTGCGCGGCGCAGCGAAACTGATGCCCTCCGAGCTCTCCGGCGGCATGGCGCGCCGGGCAGCGCTGGCTCGGGCAATTGCGCTCGATCCTGACCTCATCATGTATGACGAGCCGTTCGTCGGGCAGGACCCCATCACCATGGCGGTGCTGGTCAAGCTGATCAAGGAGCTGAACGATGCCCTAGGTATCACCTCCGTCATCGTCACCCACGATGTGAAAGAGGTGCTGAGCATCGCCGATTACGCCTACATCATTGCCAATCGCAAGGTGGTGGCGCACGGTACGCCAGATCAGCTGCGCGAGGAGCACAATCCCGAAGTCGAGCAGTTCCTCAAAGGATTGCCCGATGGTCCTGTTCCGTTTCATTTTCCGGCAGGCGATCTGCTACAGGATCTCTGATGTTGATAAGTCAAATAAGCAAGCTGGGGCGGGTCGGAGTGCGGTTTATCAGCTCCGTCGGTCGCGCCACCATCATGTTGTTCCATGCGCTGGCGGGCAAACCCGAGCCGCGCAAGCACTTCCCGCTGCTTGTCCAGCAGTTGTATGTGGTGGGCGTACAGTCGGTAGCCATCATTCTGGTCTCCGGCCTGTTCATCGGCATGGTGCTCTCGCTGCAGGGTTACAACGTATTGAAGGATTTCGGCGCCGAGCAGAGTCTGGGGCCGCTGGTCTCCCTCTCCCTGCTGCGGGAGCTGGGGCCTGTGGTCACGGCGCTGCTGTTTGCCGGCCGTGCCGGTTCGGCCCTGACCGCTGAAATTGGCCTGATGAAGGCCACCGAGCAGCTTTCAAGCCTCGAAATGATGGCGGTCGACCCGCTGCGCCGGGTGGTCGCCCCCCGCTTCTGGGCTGGCGTCATCAGCATGCCGCTGCTGGCCTTTATGTTCAGCCTGATCGGTATCTTCGGCGGCAAGCTGGTCGGCGTGGACTGGCTCGGCGTGGACGAAGGGGGCTTCTGGTCTGCCATGCAGGCCTCCGTCGACTGGCATGAAGACATCATGCAGGGCGCCATCAAGAGCCTGATTTTCGCCCTGGTGGTCACCTGGATTGCGCTCTTTAACGGCTATGATGCCAAGCCGACCTCGGCCGGGATCAGTCAGGCCACGACCCGAACTGTGGTCCACTCATCCCTCGCCGTGCTCGGCCTGGATTTTATACTCACTGCAGTCATGTTTGGATAAGGTAAAGATGAAGTTCAGCAAAGTAGAATTCCTGGTCGGCACCTTCATGCTGGCTGGCATCGGTGCCATTCTGGCACTGGCCCTACAAGTGGCCGGTTTGAGCTTCAAACCGGAAGGAGAAACCTATACCCTGCGCGCGCATTTCGATAATATCGGCGGCCTGAAAGTCCGGTCGCCGGTCAAGGTTGGCGGCGTGGTAGTTGGTCGGGTCAGCGACATCGTACTGGACCCGAAAACCCAGGTGCCCGAAGTCACCCTGATGATGCAAAAGAGCGCTGGCGAGTTTGCCGATACCAGCTCCCTCTCCATCCTCACCTCCGGTCTGCTCGGCGAGCAGTATATCGGTCTGGCCCCCGGTTTCAGCGATGAGGAGATGGGCACCGAGATGCTCAAGGATGGCGACCTGATTGAAGACACCAAATCCGCCATCGTGCTGGAAGATCTGATTGGCAAGTTCCTCTACAGCCAATCCTCCGACAGCAAATCAGACAGCAAGAAGGAGTAACCATGTTCAAGAAAATCGCCCTGCTGCTGGGTCTGATGACCAGCATGCTCTTTTCCCTGTCTGCCCAAGCCGCAGTCGATGCCACCGACCCCAATGCGCTGGTGGATCAGGCTGCCAAGCAGACCTTTGCCCGCCTGAAAGCCGATCAGGCCCAGGTGAAAAGCAATCCGGATCACCTGCGGGTGATCATCCGCGAAGAGCTGCTGCCCTATGTGGACAACCGCTTCGCCGCCTACAAGGTGCTTGGCAACCAGATTAAAGAGACTACCGAAGCGCAGCGCAATGCCTTCGTCGAGGTGTTCACCGAGTACATGGTGAGCTCCTACGCCGATGCGCTGGCCCATTTTGACAAGCAGACCGTCAAGGTCGAGCCGGGCAAAGCCCCCAGCGGCAACATCACCGCCGTCAACGTCAGCGTGAAAGAGGCCGGCAAGCCGGACATCTTCCTCGAGTTCAAACTGCGCAAGAACAACAAGACCGGCGAATGGAAAGCCTTCGACATGGTGGCCGAGGGGATCAGCCTACTCTCCGCCAAGCAGAGCGAGCTCGGCGGCCTCATTCGCCAGAATGGCATCGATGCGGTGATCGCCCAGTTGCGCGAGCACAACGCCAAACCGCTGGTACTCAAACCATGACCCTCAGCGGTGAGCTGCAGGCGCCACAGGTCAATGACCTGTGGCAACGCCGCGCCGAATGGTGGCAGGACGACCGGCTCGAGCTCGGCGGCGTCACCACCCTCGACTCCGCCGGACTGGCCCTGCTGGTCAAATGGGCCAAAGCCGTATTAGCGCGAGGCGCCACACCGCAACTGGTGGGCGCCTCCAGTGATTTCTATACCCTGGCCAACCTCTACGGGGTGGCCGGGCTGTTTCAGTCAACCCCGCTCACAACTGAGGACGCATAATGCAAGTCTCTGAAATTGAAGCGATACTCCTTGAGGCTCTGCCATTGTCCGAAGTCCATGTCAAAGGGGACGGTAGTCACTACCAAGTGATCGCCGTCGGTGACATGTTTGACGGCATGAGTCGGGTCAAGAAGCAGCAGGCCATCTATGCCCCGCTGATGGACAAGATCGCCAGCAACGCCATTCACGCCCTCTCCATCAAAGCGTTCACCGACGCCGAGTGGAAACGCGAACGTAAATTCCTATTGCCCTCCTGATTTGGTAACGAAGTAAAAATGGACAAATTCAAAATCGATGGTCGTTGTACTCTCAACGGCGAAGTGACCATCTCCGGCGCCAAAAACGCCGCGCTGCCGATCCTGTTCGCGACCCTTCTCTGTGATGAAGAGGTACACCTCTCCAACGTGCCGCGCCTGAAAGATGTGGGTACCACCATCAAGCTGCTGGAGATGCTGGGCGCGACCACCAAGGTCAACGGCAACGTCACCGTGCTGACCGGTGCGGTGAACAACCACGTCGCCCCCTACGAGCTGGTGAAGACCATGCGCGCCTCCATTCTGGCGCTGGGCCCGCTGGCTGCCCGTTTCGGCGCGGCTGACGTCTCCCTGCCCGGCGGCTGCGCCATCGGTGCCCGTCCGGTCAACCTGCACGTCCACGGCCTGGAGCTGATGGGTGCCAAGATCACCATCGAAGATGGTTACATCAAGGCCCGTGTCGATGGCCGCCTGAAAGGCGCTCACATCCTGATGGATATGGTCTCCGTGACCGGTACCGAAAACCTGATGATGGCCGCCACCCTGGCTGATGGCCGCACCGTGATCGAAAACGCCGCGCGCGAGCCGGAAGTAGTCGATCTGGCCAACTTCCTCAATACCCTGGGTGCCAAGATTCAGGGTGCGGGCACCGACACCCTGACCATCGACGGTGTCGAGCGTCTGCACGGCGGCAACTACAGCGTGCAGCCTGACCGCATCGAAACCGGAACCTTCCTGGTGGGCGCAGCGGTCACCGGCGGCAAGATCACCTGCCGCAAGACCGACCCGACCCTGCTGGAAGCGGTACTGGTCAAGCTGGAAGAGGCTGGCGCCCTGATTGAGAAGGGTGAAGACTGGATCACCCTCGACATGACTGGCCGCACCCTCAAGCCGGTCACCATCAAGACTGCCCCCTACCCGGCCTTCCCGACCGACATGCAGGCACAGTTCACCGTGCTGAACGCCGTCGCCAAAGGTACCGGCATGGTCACCGAGACCATCTTCGAGAACCGCTTCATGCACGTTCCCGAACTGGTACGGATGGGCGCAGACATCGAACTGCAGGGCAACGTGGCCATCTGCCGTGACACCGAGCAACTCAAGGGTGCCCAGGTAATGGCGACCGATCTGCGCGCCTCCGCCAGTCTGGTGCTGGCCGGCTTCGTCGCCGAAGGCTCCACTATCGTCGACCGTATCTATCACATCGACCGTGGCTACGAAGACATCGAGCAGAAGCTGCAGGGTCTGGGTGGCCGCATCGAGCGCATCAAGGGCTGATAACCCTGATCGCAGGCCGATAAAAAGGCCCCCTCGCGTTGGCGAGGGGGCCTTTTTCATGGTTTCGGTTCTGTTGAAACCGGGATCAGTGACCCGCCAGCTTCATATTCTCTACCAGCACCGAGCCGGTCTTGAGACTGGATCGTTCATCCTCGTCACGGCCCACCGCCACGATATGGCTGAACATCTCGGCCAGATTGCCGGCGATGGTGATCTCCTCGACCGGATAGGCTATCTCGCCATTCTCGACCCAGAAACCGGCAGCGCCGCGGGAGTAGTCACCATTGACGATATTGACCCCCTGCCCCATCAACTCGGTCACCAGCAGACCGGTGCCCATCTCTTTCAGCATGCCCTGAAAATCCTGGCCGGTATTGGAGACCTGCCAGTTGTGGATGCCACCGGCGTGCCCCGTGGTGGTCAGCCCCAGCTTGCGCGCAGAGTAGGAAGTCAGCAGCCAACTCATCAGCTCGCCGTTACGGATGATATCCATGTCACGGGTACGCACCCCTTCCCCATCGAACGGGGTACTGGCGAGCCCGCCCAGCAGGTGGGGGAACTCCTGAATAGTGAGCCACTCGGGCAGGATCTGCTTGCCCAACTTGTCGAGCAGGAAGCTCGACTTGCGATAGAGGTTGCCGCCGCTGATGGCCATCACCAGATGGCCCCACAGGCCGGAGGCAGTGTCCGGGTGGAACAGCACAGGGGCATGGCGGGTAGAGATCTTGCGGGCGCCGAGACGGGAGACGGTACGCTCAACGGCTTCGTCGGCAATGCGCTGCGGGCTCCAGAGTCCATCGAGGGTACGGCTGGAGGAGTAGCCGTAATCACGCTGCATGTCGCCATCCTGCTCGCCGATCAGCACACAGCTCAGAGAGTTGCGCGACGCCGCGTAGCCTTTGACGAAGCCATGGCTGTTGCCATAGACCTTGATGCCAAGATGGCTGGAGAAACCGGCACCGTCGGAGTGTTTGATGCGGGCATCGCGGCCCAGAGCGAGTCGCTCGCACTCGATGGCCAGTTCGATCCCGCGCTGGGGATCCAGTTCGATTTGGTGGCACAGTTGTAGATCGGGGGCATCCCAGGCCAGCAGCTCGGCGTCCGCCAGACCGGCGCAATCATCCGCCGAGGTGTGGCGGGCAATCTCGATGGCCGCTTCAACGGCGGCACGAATGGCGGGTTTGCTCAGATCGGTGGTCGAGGAAGATCCCTTGCAACCATCGCGATAGACGGCGATGCCGAGGGCGCCATCTTTATTGAATTCAATGCTTTCCAGTTCACAACCCCGGGTGTTCACCGACAACCCGGTCTGCTTGCTGATGGAGACTTCGGCCAGCGAGGCGCCCAGTCCTTTGGCTATCTCCAGGGCTTCGGCAACCACGGCCTCGAGATGGGCTTGATCCTGGCGGATTTGGTCTTGCTGATCCATAACTCACATCTGTATGAAAGAAGGAAAGGGGGTAAGCATATCAGACCCCTGCGCCCAGCGGGAGAAGCTGGTAACATATCCGCCAAACGTGAATGACAGGAATCAAGAGACCGATGAGTCAATATCAAGACGACAACGAGTTCGAAGACTGGGGCCCCAGCAAGAGCCAGCTCAAGCGCGATGCCGAAGCATTGCAGAAAATGGGGGAAGAGATCGTCTCCCTCAGCCACAGCGAGCTGGAAAAAATCCCGTTGGATGAAGAGCTTGCAGAAGCTGTCGAGCTGGGTCGCAAACTCAAGCCGAAGAAGGATGAGTCCTTCCGTCGCCATCTGCAGTTCATCGGCCGCCTGATGCGCAGCCGCGATATCGAGCCGATTGCCGAAGCGCTCTCCATCATCAAGAACCGTCACTCCACCGTGAATGCACGCCTGCATCGGCTGGAGCAGTGGCGCGAGCGCCTGATCACCGAAGGTGACAGCGCCCTCAACGAGCTGATGTCCCAGTTTCACGAGCTGGATCGCCAGAAACTGCGCCAGCTGATCCGTTCCGCCAACAAGGAGCGGGAGCTGAACAAGCCGCCGGTCGCCTACCGCGAGATGTACCAGTATCTGCGCGGCGAGATCGAAGACCTGCTGTGATCCCCGAAACACGCCTCCCCTCGGGGAGGCGTGTTTCTATTGATGCCTTTTCCTCTCAACATCCCCGCCAGCCCTGCGCGTTTAATATATCCACCATTTTACTACCCCAGCCATAACGGCTCATCTCAATAGCCCCGTTAAATCGCCGCTTAAGAGCAGTTCAAGACAAATCTGTTAACAACTTGGCATCATTTTGTTTGACATATTGAACGGCCTTGGCAGACTGAAGAGAGGATCCATGCCGTCGCTGCCCAGGCTGACCAACGATTCTGCCACCCGGCCCGACGCGGGATCCCATGACCATGCCTTGAGGCATGCCCTTGCCCTGCCGGTTTGCAAGGGCCTGCCCAAGGCGCAGGATGAGACTTCAACGCCAAGGATAATCAAGGTGCCCTATGCCAAATCCCCTGCCTCCCGCTCCCCGTAAACCTGTCGTACTGATGACCATGGGTGCCCAGCCCCGCAACGGCCACCCCTATCAGGTGATGACCCACAAATACATCATGCCGCTGGTGGAGATAAGCGGCTGCGTCCCGCTGCTGGTACCCACCTGCTGCGGCACCGCCGATCTGGAGCAGTATCTGGATCTCGCCGATGGGATCTATCTGAGCGGTGCCGGTTCCAACATCGATCCGGCCCTCTACGGTCAGGAGAACCTCACGCCAGAAAAACAGCAAGACAGGGATCGCGACCTGTTCGATCTGCCCCTCATCAAGGGGGCGCTCGCCCGTGGCTTGCCGATCCTCGGTATCTGCCGCGGAATGCAGGAGATCAACGTGGCGCTGGGGGGAGATATCCATCAGAAGGTCTATAACGAGCCGGGTTATGACGATCACCGGGAGGATGCCGACGATCCGGTCGACGAGCAGTATGGGCCGAGCCATCAGATCAAACTGCTGCCCGGCAGCTGGTTTGCCGAACTGATGGGGGAAGAACAGATTCCGGTCAACTCCCTGCATGGGCAGGGCATCAACCGGTTGGGGAAGGGTCTGGAGCCGTTGGCCCACGCCGAAGATGGGCTGATCGAAGCACTTCATGCTCCCGCACTGTCACCCTTTTTGCTGGCCGTGCAGTGGCATCCGGAGTGGAAAGCCAATGAAAACCCCCACTCCATCAAGATCTTTCAAGCCTTTGGCGATGCCTGCCGCCAACGCAGTGCATTGATGGCTGCGAGTTAACCCCTCATCGATTCAGTCGCCAAACCCGCGCGCCTTGAGCTTGGGCAGTCCGCCCCGCTCGGGGCGCAAGGTGCGGCAGATATCCATCCCCTTGAGCCCGCGCTGGATATGGTCAGGCGAATGGCCAAACACCATGCCGTTGCTGCGGTAGAGGTTGTTGTCATCCAGCTCGAACTTCTCGCCGCCGATCAGCAGCTGCTCGCGGCCATTAACCGTGTCACCCCGCTTGATGGGCACCTTCATGTCACTCAACACCTCGCCGGTGGCACACCCCTCACGCCAGCGTGCCTCGCTGGAGAAGGGGGTAATGGCTATTTCACGCCAGGAGCCATCCCGGAATTCGACCCGATACTTCTCGGCCAGCAGATCGCAGCCAGCCAATGGCAACAGGGCCATCAAACAGATGATTTTCTTTGAAAATTTCACTCAATCGCACTCCTTTGCCCGGTTCTGCACAGGATAAATAAATTGCCGCCCCAACGCACCATTTCCCCGCGCAGCAGCAGCTATGCTGGAAATAAAACCACAATAAGGTGCTGCTATGGCTGGCGAAAACCTCACCGCACTACCGACGCTGATCTGGATTGGCGAACACCCGTTCTGGACCCTGCTCACCCTCTCCCTGATGCTGATCCACTTCTGGCGCCGTCCGGGACAGCGACGGGAGCTGCTCTCCGAGCTCAGTTTCGTGATGATTAGCGCGGTTGTGATCCTGCTGATCCAGCTGGAAGGGGGCTGGTTCAAACTGCCGCTGCCCCATCAATTGCTGATCGAGATCTCCACCCTGCTGGCTGGCCTGATACTGGTCAAGATATGGGGGATCCTGCTGTTCGAATTCCTGCTCCCCCTCTGCCATGTGCGGATCCCGCGGATCATCGCCGATATCGTCATCACCATCGGCTATATCGGCTGGGGTCTGTTTCGCCTCTACGCCTCCGGCATGGCGCTCGGGGAGATAGTCACCACCTCGGCGGTGATCACCGCGGTCATCGCCTTCGCCATGCAGGACACCCTTGGCAACCTGCTGGCCGGGGTCTCCATTCAGCTCGACAACTCCATCGCCATCGGTGACTGGCTGCAAGTGGATACCACCCAGGGCCGGGTGGTGGAGATCAACTGGCGTGCCACCACCATCGAGACCCGCAACTGGGAGACAGTCGTCATCCCCAACAGCCACCTGCTCAAACAGCGCTTCACCGTGCTCGGGCGCCGCCGTGGCGAACCCTTGCAGTGGCGGCGCTGGGTCTGGTTCGATCTGACCCTGGATACCCTGCCGACCCAGATCATCGCGCTGATCGAGAAATCCCTGCGAGAGACCAAACTGCCCTGCGTCGCCAAGCACCCGCAACCGGACTGTCTGCTGATGAACGTCGAAGGAGGGATTGCCCGCTATGCGGTGCGCTACTGGCTGACCGATCTGGCTCGCGACGATCCGACCGACTCCATGGTGCGCAGCCTGATCGATGCCGCCCTGCGCCGCAACGATCGCCGCCTCACCCCGCCGATCTTCAACGTCTTTATGGCCAAGGAGAAGCAGCATCTGGATGCCCGCCACAAGCGCCACACCGCCGAACGAACCGATACCCTGCGCAAGCTGCCGCTGTTTGCCATGTTGCAGGAGAACGAGCTGCTTCAGCTGGCCGATCAGGTGAAGTTCGCCCCCTTCGTCAGCGGCGACATCATGCTGGAGCAGGGAGATGTCTCCAGCTGGCTGTTCGTGCTGGTCAAAGGGGAAGCCGAGATGGTGGTCAATGTCGAGGGGCGAGAGCTGAAGCTTGGTACGCTCAACGCAGGAGACTTTTTTGGCGAACTGAGCCTGCTCACCGGCGAGCCCAGCTCCTTCACGGTACGGGCGGTGGCCACCGTCGAAACCTATCGCATCAATCAGGCAATGTTTCAGGAACTGGTGATGCAGCGTGAGGCGCTGGTCGAGCCCCTCTACCGGGTGCTGAGCGACCGCCAGCAGGAGCAGCAGGCACTGCTGGAGCGTGAAGCGGAAGCCATGAAACAGCCACCACAACAGCTTGATCTGCTTGATAAGCTGATGAAGCTGTTCGGCGGAAGATGACGTAGCATGGCATCGTATTGAGGACGTGAAGAGAGAACCGCAGCCATGTTACTGACCACCCTGGCCCTTGCCGCCAGCCTGCAATTTGATTGTCCCGCCACCATCGAGACTCGCCAGCAGCTGCTGACCCCGCAGCAGGGCTGGCAGGCGTTTACCCGCAATGACGATGGCAAACAAGACGAAACCCTCAGCCACCGGCTCGATAATCTGGCCCTGTTCGACGGAGATCCTGCCGAGCTGGCCCAACTCAAACCGGATAATGGCGACAGCGACGAAATCCACTACTGGAGCCAGCTCGATAGCAGCCTGCGCCCGCTCTATCTGGTCTGCCGCTATCAGAACAGCGCCATCACCCTGCAGCACGCGCTGCCAGTCGGCATCAGTTACTGCCGCATCAACCAGCGCGATCGCTACACCCTGCTCGGGCTGATTTGCCGCAAATAGCGGTCGTGACCCCTTGCCATACATCGCTATTCGCTGACAGCCATTACCGCCTGAGCCGGGCCACCCGCCAGCGCCATCAGAGCAGCAGCTCGGCCAGCTCCTCCAGTGCTGTCAGCTCCACGTCCGGCAACAGTTGCAGCTGTTGCCACGGTTGCTGCCGCTCGTTGAGCCAGGCGGCGCGAAAGCCGTGCAAGCGGGCACCCAGCACATCGGTCTCGGGATGATCCCCGACATGTAAGATCCGCCCCGCTGGCAGCTTGAGGGCGCTGCGGGTCTGCTCAAACATATCCGGTGCCGGTTTCATCCTGGCACCCACCCCCGCCTTGCAGACCAGCGTGAAGTAGTGATCCAGCCCTGCCTGAGCCAGATCCAGATTGCCGTTGGTGATGACCACCAGCGGATAGCGTTCGGCCAGTCTGACCAGCAGCTGATGAGTGGACTCGCTCACCTCGATCTTCGAGCGCTCTGCCAGAAACGCAGCAAAGACCTGCTCCGCCTCGCGGCTGGCCTGCTGGTCAGCCATCCCCCCCTCGACCATGGCGGCGTGGATGGTCTGCTGGCGCGCCAGGCTGACATCGTGGCGCAGCTCGGGCCTGGCCAGCAACACGGCGCGTTTTAACTCCAGCCAGCGCGGCTTGTCGAGCATGGCGGTAGCCAGATATTCGCTGCGCAGATGGCTCAGCATCCACTGCTCGGCCCGTACGATGGCGGGGCCGTTGTCATAGAGGGTGTCATCGAGGTCAAACGAGATGGCAGCAACCGGCTGCCAGCGGCGATAGAAGTGCATGGACTCTCCTCTGCAACGGGGCTCAGGGCCCGTTATTCATCGTCCTGCGCATCCGGGTCACGCTTGGCCCTGGGGTGGGCGCTGTCGTAAACCTTGGCCAGATGCTGGAAGTCGAGGTGGGTATAGATCTGGGTGGTGGAGAGGTCGGCATGTCCCAGCAGCTCCTGTACCGCCCGCAGATCGCCGGAGGACTCCAGCATATGGGTGGCGAAGCTGTGGCGCAGCTTGTGGGGATGGACATGGGCGTTGAGCGCCTGCTTGTTGCCCCAGCCATCGAGGCGGGCCTGCACCGAGCGCGCCGACAGCCGCTGCTTGCGGCTGGAGACAAACAGCGCCTCGCTCTCGTCCCCAGCCAGCAGCGGGCGCACCTTGAGCCACTTCTGCAACCACTCGACCGCCATCCGGCCGATGGGCAGCACCCGCTCCCGCGAGCCCTTGCCGGTCACCTTGAGCTGGCGGTCGTCGAGCTTCAGATCCACCAGATTGATCCCCACCAGCTCGGCCAGACGCAGCCCTGAAGAGTACATCAGCTCCATGATGGCGCGATCCCGCACCGCCAGCGGATCCTGCTCGTCGGTGATGTTGAGCAGCTGGTGCATCTCGTCCACATCGAGGTTTTTCGGCAGCGGCCGCCCCTGTTTGGGGGTGACGATGCCACGGGCCGGATTGGCTGTCAGCCGCCCCTGCCGCACCTGCCAGTCGCAAAAGCTGCGCAGGGCAGAGACCTTGGTGGAAAGAGAGCGAGGAGCAAGGCCCCCCTTGTGCATCCGGGTCACCAGAGTGCGCACCTGACTCGCCTCGAGCCGACCCCAGTCAGTGAGCCCCAGGGCCACCAGCTCGGCGGTCATCGCCTCCAGATGGGCTTGATAGTTATTGCGGGTATGAGGGCTGAGCTGACGCTCGACCCTCAGGTATTCGATAAAGGCCGCCAGCTCGTCCGCCAGTTCCGCAGGCAGTGGCGGTGCGACGACGGGAGCTTTGGCGGGCGCCCTGGCCGGTGTTCTAGCCATGAATCAACTCGGGCAGACGCAGTTGCAGCAGGCGCCCCAGTTGGCCCAGCAGCAGGGTGTCGTTGTGGGGAGTAAAGTGGCCGGGATCCGAGCTGGCGAAGGCCAGCACACCGAGCTCGCCGAGCCGCATCAGGGCCACCGAGTTGACCAGCACATCGTGGCCAAACAGCGCTTGCTTCTCGCTCTGGCTCAGGCGGCCAAAGTAGTAATCCTGCCCCGGCAGACGCTGACCCAGCAGGGATTCGAGCTGCTTGCCCTGTGCCAGAAAACGCTGCTCTGGCCCGCTCAGGGCAAACTTCTTGGGATTGAGCCAGAGCCGCAGCCCGGTCAGGCGCAGCCGCTGGACAAAAGCCTTGCCCATCACGGCACTCACCTCGAACAGGGTCTGGCAACCGTACAGCTCGCCGTAGAGATCGGCATAGACCCGGAAGATCCGCTCGTTCTCGCTGGCGATCCCCATCAATTCGGTGATCTCCTGCTCCAGCTGTTCGATCCGCTCGCGCTGACGCTCCAGCTGGCGCTCGACCAGCGAGACCGACCCTTTGCGTTCATGGGGAATGCGGATCCGGTCCAGCACGGCGGCATGGCGTTGGAAAAACTCGGGATAACGGGCCAGGTACTCCAGCACAGTGGCTTCATCCACCGATTGCTCCTGCCGTTTGAGTTCGCTCATAAATTGGTTGATCCATCAGAGAAATGGGGCTCGCTGCCCCGACATCATGGGCAAAGGGGGCCAACGCCCCCCGTACCTGAACCTTTATCGGCTAAACCTCTATCTGGCCGTCAAACACATGCTCGGCGGGACCTGTCATATAGACCGGCTGGCCCGGCCCCTTCCAGGCGATGGTCAGCTTGCCGCCCGGCAGACTGACGGTGACCCGCTCCTTGAGCTTGCCCTGACTGATGCCAATCACCGCCGCAGCACAGGCACCGGTGCCGCAGGCCAGGGTCTCGCCACAGCCCCGCTCGAACACCCGCAGCTTGATCTCGGTGGCGTTGACCATCTCCATGAAACCGACGTTGACCCGCTCAGGGAAACGCTCGTGGCGCTCCATGATGGCACCGAGCGTCTCGACCGGCGCATCGGCGACCGAAGGCACCTCGATGACGCAGTGGGGATTGCCCATGGAGACCACGCCACACATCACGGTATGCTCCTGCGCCCGCAACAGATAGGTTTTCTCTGCCTTCTGGGCCCGGAACGGGATCTTGCCCGGCTCAAACTGGGGAACACCCATGTTGACCGTGACCTGGTTCTCCCCCTCCAGCTGCAACACGATGCGACCCCGGGCTGTGCTGACCGCGATGCGATCCCGGTTGATCAGCCCCTTGAGACGCACGAAACGGGCAAAACAGCGGGCACCGTTGCCACACTGCTCCACCTCGCTGCCATCGGCATTGAAAATGCGATAGTGAAAGTCGAGTTCAGGGTCATAGGGCGGCTCCACCAGCAGCAGCTGGTCAAAGCCGATCCCGAAGTGGCGATCTGCCAGCTTCTTGATGACGTCATTGCTGAAAAATACCTTCTGGGTGACGCCATCCACCACCATGAAGTCGTTGCCCAAGCCATGCATCTTGGAAAAATCTATCAACATCGTGCATTCCTGTGCTGTTAGGGCTGTAAAAATTCACCGAACCAAGGGTCGCCAAGCGCCATGAAGTCGTTGTCCAAAGCCCCATGCATCCTGGAACAATCTATCCACATCGTGCATTCCTGTGCTGTTAGGGCTGTAAATACTCACCATCAACCACTATGAAGTCATTGGCCACAGCCCCATGCATCCTGGAACAATCTGTACACATCGCGCACTCCTGTGCTGTCAGGGCTGTAAAATTCTGTCATCTCTATCTACTGCATCAGGGCAGCAGGTGCTCACCGCGCCAGAGATCGGCCAACTGCTCACGCTCGCGGATCAGGTGTGCTTCGGCACCATCCACCAGCACTTCGGCTGCGCGCGGACGGGTGTTGTAGTTGGATGACATGGTAAAGCCGTAGGCTCCGGCCGAACGCACTGCCAGTAGGGAACCCTCGGCAATCGCCAGGGTGCGCTCCTTGCCGAGGAAGTCGCCGGTCTCGCACACCGGGCCCACCACGTCATAGATCGCGGGAGCATGGCCGGCACGGCTATCCACCTCGATGATGTTCATCCAGGCGCCGTATAGCGAGGGGCGCAGCATGTCGTTCATGCCGGCATCGATCAGCGCGAAGTTGCGGGTCTCGCCCGGTTTCAGATACTCAACCCGGGTCAGCAGCACGCCGGCATTGGCGACGATGGCGCGGCCCGGCTCGAACAGCAGGGTCAGATCCCGGCCCGCCAGCTTCTGCTTGAGCGCTTCGGCATACTCGGTCGGATGGGGTGGCTGCTCGGAACCATAGTTGACCCCAAGGCCACCCCCCACGTCCAGATGATGGATATGAATGCCTTCCGCCGCCAGACCATCGATCAGCCGCAGCAACTTGTCAGCCGCTTCCATAAAGGGATTCAATTCAGTGAGTTGCGAGCCGATATGGCAATCCACCCCGACGATCTCGATGTTCGCCATCGCGGCCGCCTTGCGATAGATGGCTGGCGCCAGCTCGATGGGGATGCCGAACTTGTTCTGTTTGAGGCCAGTGGAAATATAGGGGTGAGTACCGGCATCGATATCCGGATTGACCCGCACCGAGACGCGAGCCTTCTTGCCCATGCTGCCCGCCACCCGATTGAGGCGCTCCAGCTCTGCTTCCGACTCCAGATTGAAGCAGAGGATCTCTTTATCCAGCGCGAGGCGCATCTCCGCTTCACTCTTGGCGACCCCGGAGAAGACCACCTTGGCCGGATCACCGCCCGCCGCCAGTACCCGCGACAGTTCGCCACCGGAGACGATGTCAAACCCCGAGCCCAGTCGGGCCAGCAGGTTGAGCAGCGCCAGGTTGGAGTTGGCCTTCACCGCATAGCAGATCAGATGGGGAATATCGCCAGCGGCCTTGTCGAAGGCGTGCCAGTGGCGCTCTAGGGTCGCACGGGAGTAGACGTAAAGCGGGGTACCGTACTGCTCGGCAAGCTGTTGCAGCGAGGTTTGCTCGGCCTGAAGCTGGCCGTCGGCGTCGTAGTTAAAGTGATCCAAGGGGGCGGTTCCTTCCTAGAATGGGTGCGGCATTAGTGCGGCGCGGCCTCGGTGGCAGCCTCAGTGGTCGCAGGCGGTGCTGCTTGCGGTGTACTCTGGCTCTGTGGCTGCTCGGGGGGCGGCATATAGAGCGGCCCCTTCAGACCGCACGCGGCCAACCCGAGGGACAGAAGAGTGGCAAGCAGACACTTGGTGAACTGAGTGATCATAATGGTTCGCTGCGAAAAAATTTTTGGCCCTCTATAATCGCACTCACATTGTTAAAAGCAACAGGATAAACCGATGAAGGATCACGAGTATCACGCCCTGACCGACGCCTTTTTCCAATATGTGGAAGACACGCTCGACGAGGGGTATCCGGATATCGACTGCGAACGCAACGGCGGCGTATTGACCCTCTCTTTCGAGAACAAGACCAAGGTCATCATCAACAAGCAGGAGCCACTGCACCAGATTTGGGTCGCCACCCGCGAGAACGGCTTCCACTTCGAACTGCAGGGTGACACCTGGATCGACAACCGCTTCGGCCACGAGCTCAAGGCGCTGCTGAGCCAATCCTGCACCGCCCAGGCGGGCGAAGAGGTGGTGTTCCCATGATTGACCTGCACCCGCAGGGCGCCCGTCACGCGGTGATCTGGCTGCACGGGCTGGGTGATTCCGGCGCCGGTCTCGCCCCGCTGCTGGATGCGCTGGATCTGCCCGCCGACTTGCCAGTGCGTCACCTGCTGCCGGATGCCCCCGAGCGCCCCATCACCATCAACATGGGCTACAAGATGCGCGGCTGGTACGACATCAAGAGCTTCGAGGATCCCGCCGAGCGGGCCGTGGAGTCCCATGTCCGTGACTCGGCCGACCAGATTGCCGCATTGCTCGATCAGCTGGTGGCCGACGGGTTTGCCCCCGAGCATATCGTGCTGGCAGGTTTCTCTCAGGGCGGGGTGATTGCCTCCTTCACCGCGCTGCGCTATCAGGCAACGCTGGCTGGCCTGCTCTGCATGTCCACCTATCTGGCCGCCCCCGACAAATTGCTCGGCGAGATGAGCGAGGCTGCTCGCGCCCTGCCCATCTGCTACATGCACGGCATCTACGACGATGTGGTGAGCCTGTCGCTCGGTTGGGATGCCAAGAACCGGCTGGAAAGCGCCGGACTCGCCCCCGAGTGGCACGAGTACCCGATGCGCCACGAGATCTGCCGTCCGCAGCTCGGCGACATTCGCAGCTGGCTGCTGGCTCGTCTCGGCGCCTGAACAACCGCAAAAGCAAACGGCCTGCATCTGCAGGCCGTTTTTTATGGCGATTCCAACTGACGGGTCAGCCCACTTCCCGAGTGGGCGGCACCTGTTCACGCAGAGTGCCCTGACTGCGATAGGGGATCACATCCAGCTCGCCATTCACCTGTACTATCTCGTAGTACTGAGGCAGGTTGAAGTTGATGAACTGACCATCATCGCTGAACCGCTCGTGATTGGAGGTGTAGAAGCGGTTGACCCCCGACACCAGCTCATCCTTGTTGCCGGCAAAGTGCTGGTAGATCTCCACCCGGTTCGCCTCATCGAGGATGTAGATATTGGTGCCCGCATCACGGGTATCGAAGAAAAACTGCACCAACCCTTCGCTGGCGTAGGCATCGACGATGCTCGGCAGATGCTGGCTGTGGGTCTTGTCGAGCCGCAGCGGCAGGTGATCCAGCTTGTTGTGGGAGATGTGGCGGTAAAAATCGATGGCGTTTTCCAGCTTCTTCACCGACACCCCGCGCCGCTCGAAGAAGATGCCGTACTTCTCGCGGCCAAGGGCCATGGTCTTGACCAGCTGCTGCTTGTCGCGGGCAAGGCGCAGGTCGATACACTCCGCCACCAGGGTCTGGAAGCGGGAGCGCACCAGAGAGCGGAAGTGCTGGCTGTAGCAGAACACCTCGATCATCTCGGGGGCGGCGGCATCCTGATGCATCTTGCCGAGGATGGTGGTGAGGGCATCGACCACGGCTTCATCCCCCTGGAAGTGCAGGGTACGGATCTCGCTCCAGGAGTTGCGGTAGACCAGATCCACAGATCCCACCAGACACTCCTGATTGCGGCCGAACGAGAAGACATCCACGGTGTTGGCGTCAAATTCGATCACCTGACCGACCCAATGGCTGGTCGGGTCCATCTCCAGATTGAGGAAGATGGAGAGCTGGCGGATCTCGCACGGCCGGCTGAGGGCCAGGTTGGTGGCCAGCGGGTACTTCTCGGGGAAGCAACCGGATAGATCGCGGCAGAACTGGTGCAGATTGTCGATGTGCAGATCCGAGCCCTGATTGAACAGGTGCACCCGCGACTGGGGGGTCAGCAGATCGTTGAAGTAGGCCCAGGAGACCAGCTTGCTGATGTAGCCGTTGAACTCCAGCGGCGCGCGGCCAATGATGTCCACCGGCTCCAGCGAATGTTTGTAGAGATACCAGCCGGCGCGATTGAGGCGACCGTGGGGCACCTGCACGAAGCTGAGATCCGGCTCGCTCAGATCCGGCGCGATCTTGAGGTTGATGCGCTGCACCTTGCCCGGCAGGCTCTCGAACGCGGCGTAGAGTTTGCGCGACAGAATGCCGATATCTTCCGGGTTGATCGACTCGCTGATGTTGTTGCGGCGAGCGAACTGGATCAGGTTGCGGTAGCTCTGCATCAGGGCTTCCAGCAGCTCGGCATGAGCGATCTTCACCTCTTCGATCTTCCACTCGTGGCGATGATCGAGCTGATAGAGCTTGTCCTGACTCCAGCCCCAGTAGGAGACCAGCTGGCTCATCTGCTCGCGACGCCATTCGGGGGAGTGATCATCCTTGGGATGGCTGAGACCGTCGCACACCTTGAGGTAGAAGCAGCGGCGCACCAGATCGAGCCGCGCCATGTCGCCGATGGACTTGAGGTAGTTGGTCACCTTGTCCAGCATCAGACAGTAGTTGTCGAGCCGGTAGTGCATCCCCTCGTTGTGCTGGAACCAGTCGCGACCAATCATCGACAGCAGGCGGGTATTGGGATACTCGTGGGAGTAGGCCTCCATCAGCACCGACTTGAGCACCGCCTTGTAGGGGGAGTCGATCCCCTTGTAGAGCTGCCACAGGGCGGAGCCGAAATACTCTTCGGCCGGAATACGGTCAAAACTGCCGAGATCGAGCCAGTCGTCCTGCTTGAGCTTGCCGCTCTCGAACAGCTCGTTCACATACGCATCGTAGTGATCATCACATTCGGTGGGCACCAGATACCAGATCAAGCGTTTGCCCGCGATACGCATGGCACTGCGGTAGAACTCGTCGAGCAGCAGCAGGTGCTGGGCACTGCCGCAGCTCTCCCCCTGCATCTGGGCATCGTTGGTCTGGCGGAACTTGTCTTCCGGGATCAGGAAGAAGTTGAGATCGACTCCGCGCTGTTCGGCCCACTTGGAGAGTTGCTGGCACTTCAGCTCCAGCAGATCGAGCCGCTCCTGCGACAAACCGGCCACGTGGCAGACCCAGATATCGAGATCGGAGTGACAGCATTGGCCGATGGAGGAGGTGCTGCCCATGGAGTAGAGCCCCTGAATGGCCCGATCATGGGTGGCAAGACCGCTCTGGCAGTTGGCGTTGCGACAGAGGTCATCGATAAAGGCTTGCTGCTCGGCAGTGGCGCTGAAGCTCCAGATACCATGAGGGACATCACCGGAGACATAACCGGGCAGCAGGGGATGATTGAAGTGCAGCATGACAGGCAGCAGTTGGAATACCTGCTGCCCATAGCGACTCATGAGGCCTAACGCCCGTTGCGTCTTGAGACGGGTAATGTCGTCATAACGCGCAACCAGCGTATCGATGTGTTCCTGCAATGCCCTGCCTATCACCTAAGTGAAAATGACGCACCAAAAGGGGGATACGTCAAAAAAGTGTGATCATGTTAACAATGCAAACAGCGGTGGTAAACAAGCCTTCAGCTAAACACCAGATTATTTCTGGTATGACCACATCAAGTATCAGGGGAAATCATTAAATTCCAATATATTCAATGAATTAATCAACTGCGCTTGCTTAATGAAAATCATTTTCAGCATGCATTTTTGAGCTCGACCCCGCTTTTGCCGGCTCCGCCATGAAAGCCCGGGCAAAGGGTGGTAATATCGATTTCCTTCTAAAAATGAAACAACTGATTGATATGGCAGCCCGAACCCTGAAAATTGCCACTCGCAAGAGCCCGCTGGCCCTGTGGCAGGCCAACTTTGTCAAAGACCGGCTCGAAGCCCTGCACCCGCAGTTGCAGGTCGAACTGGTGCCCATGAGCACTCAGGGTGACAAGATCCTCGATACCCCGCTGGCCAAGGTCGGTGGCAAGGGGTTGTTCGTCAAGGAGCTGGAGACCGCCATGCTGGAAGGACGGGCCGATATCGCCGTTCACTCCATGAAAGACGTGCCGGTGGAGTTCCCCGAGGGGCTCGGTCTGCACACCATCTGCGAGCGGGAAGATCCCCGCGACGCCTTCGTCTCCAATCGTTTCAAGGCCATTGCCGAACTGCCGCAAGGGGCCGTGGTCGGCACCTCCAGCCTGCGTCGCCAGTGCCAGCTGCGCGCCGCCCGCCCGGATCTGGTGATCCGCGACCTGCGTGGCAACGTCAACACTCGCCTCGCCAAGCTGGATGCGGGTGAGTACGACGCCATCCTCCTCGCTGCCGCCGGTCTGAAACGACTGGAGATGGCGCACCGCATCACCGCCTTTATCGAGCCGGAGCAGAGTCTGCCTGCCAACGGCCAGGGTGCGGTCGGCATCGAATGCCGCCTCGACGATCACGAGCTGCACGCCCTGCTGGCGCCGCTGGAGCACGCCGAGACCCGCGCCCGGGTGCTGACCGAGCGCGCCATGAACCGCGCCCTGCAAGGGGGATGTCAGGTCCCCATCGGTGCTTACGCACTGGTCGAAGGCGAGCAGATCTGGCTGCGCGGTCTGGTGGGTAGCCCGGACGGCACCCAAGTAATCCGCGACGAGATCCGCGGTCCGCTGGCCGATGGTGAGGCCCTCGGCGAGCAGTTGGCCCAGCGCCTGCTGGCCGCCGGTGCCGACGAGATCCTGGCCGAGGTCTACCGCACATGACCCCGCTGGTGGTGCGTCCGGCCGCCCAGGCCGCCGAGCTGGTGCAGTTGCTGCGCCAGCACGGCCATGCACCACTCTGCTGCCCGCTGCTGGAAACCGTGGCGGGCAGCGAACTCCCTCTCCTGCCCGACCTGTTGCGCAGTGCCGACGTGGTGATCGCCGTCAGCATCCATGCCGTTCATTTTGCACACGCTTTTCTGTTGCAAACTGGTCAGACCTGGCCACATATTGAGTACTTTGCGGTGGGTCAGGCCAGCGCAGATGCGTTTGCAGCCATAGGCATCACGGCAAGTTGCCCGGATGACCCGCGCAGCGAAGGGCTGCTGGCCCTGCCCGCCCTGCAGCAGGTAGCTGGCAAACGGGTACTGATCCTGCGCGGCAATGGCGGGCGGGATCTCATCGCCAGCACGCTGGCCTCACGCGGTGCTCTGGTGCACTATTGTGCGGCCTATGAGCGCCACTACCCCGAGCTAGACGGGGACAGATTGACCCACCACTGGCAGGCAGCGGGGCTGGACAGCCTGCTCATTACCAGTGGTGAACTGTTGCAACGCCTGCTGGAGCTGGTTCCCACCAGCCAGCAGCCCTGGCTTTTTGACCGCCTGCTGGTGGTCCCCAGCCCGCGCGTGGCCGAGATGGCCAGTACAGCGGGCTTTATCCATATCACGATTGCCCAAGGTGCATCCAACCAGGCCCTGACGGCCGCACTGGAACTGAGGAAGATGGAATGACAGAACAACAAGAATCCCAGGTCAAACCCCAGCCGACCGCTGCGGTCAATGGCAGCAAGAGCCGCTCCGGTGCCGTACTGGGAGGGGTCGCCATCCTGCTGGCCCTTGGCCTGACCGGCGGTCTCTATCTGCACGGTCACAAGAACGCTGTGGCCCAGCAGGCCGAACTGGCCCAGCTCAAGCAGCAGCTGGCGAGCGCCCTGAGCAAGATCGACCAGACCAGCAGCAAGGATGCCGAGCAGCTGGCCGCACTGGAGCAAACCCAGCAGCGGCTGCAAGGGGAGATGCAGGGTCTGCAGAACCGGGTACTAGACCTGAATGACAAGCGCCCCAACGACTGGATGCTGGCCGAATCCGAATATCTGGTACGGATGGCGGGCCGCAAACTGTGGCTGGAACATGACCTCGTCTCCGCCATCACCCTGCTCGGCAATGCCGACGAGCGCATCGCCGCCCTCAACGACCCCAGCCTGATGCCGATCCGCAAGGCGCTGGCCGAGGATATCGCCAAGCTCAAGGGGATGCCGCGCATCGACCGCGAGGGGCTGACCCTCAAGCTGGCTGCGCTGTCCGACCAGATCGAGCTGCTGCCCCTCTCCACCGTCAGCATGCCGGAAGCCAAGGCCGAGCCGGATCAGGCGGTCAGCGCCAATCCCGACGAGTGGGAGAGCAACCTGAAGAAAAATTGGGTCAAGTTCACCGAGAACTTCGTCACCATCCGTCGCCGCGATGGCGCGGTCGAGGCGCTGCTCTCGCCGCAGCAGGAGATCTTCCTGCGTGAAAACCTCAAAACCAAGCTGTTGCAGGCCCAGCTCTCCGTCTATCGCGAGCAGCAGGCGCTCTACGAAGACAGCCTGGACAAGGCCCAGCGCTGGCTGACCCAATATTTCGACACCGACAACAGCGCCACCCGCTACATGCAGGGCGAGATCGACAAGCTCAAGGGTGAGCAGATCCAGATCGACTATCCGGCCCAGTTCAAGACCCAGGCCATGCTGGAGCAGGTGCTGACCGAACGCCTGCAACGCATTCTGGCCAGCAGCTGAGGAGGGCACCATGATCCGTATAATCATTCTGGTTGCCGTGATGGTCGCAGGGCTGATCTTTGGCCCGCAAGCCTCCGGTAACAAGGGCTATGTGCTGATTGCCCTTGGCAATTACACCATCGAATCCTCCGTCACCAGCGCGGTGATCCTGGCCGTGCTGTTCTACGGCGCCCTGCTGATCGTCGAGTGGCTGCTGGGTCGGGTATTCGGCCTGCGCCGCAAGACCCTCGGCTGGTACGGCTCGCGCCGCCGCCGCAAGGCCAATCAACAGACCGTCGCCGCCACCCTGGCAATGGCCGAAGGGCACTACAGTCAGGCTGAAAAGCTGATGATCAAGGGGGCCAGCAATAGCGACACCCCGCTGCTCAACTACCTGAGCGCCGCCAAGGCGGCACAGGCCCGTGGTGACGACGCCCGCCGGGATCAATACCTGCAAAAAGCGCAGGAGGAGAATCCCAAAGCCGAGCTGGCGCTCACCCTGACCCAGACCCAGTTGCAGATCGAGCAGGGCCAGTACGATACCGCGCTGGCGATGCTGGAGTCGGTCTACGCCCTCAACCCGCGCCACCCCATGGTGCTGGATCAGCTGCGCCAGGTGCATCTGGCCCGTCAGGACTGGAGTGCCCTGTGCGACCTGATCCCGGCGCTGCACAAGGTGGGCAAGCTGACCCCGAAACAGGAAGAAGATCTGCTGCAACAGGCTTGGTGTGGCCGCCTGCAACAGGCTGCCGGCAGCGTCGAGACCCTCAAGGCGGTGTGGCAGGATCTGCCGCGCAAGCTGCGCCTCGAGCCAGAACTGCTGGCCTGCTACGGCGATCTGCTGCGCCAGCTGGGTGCTGACAGCGAGGCTGCCACCCTGTGGCAGGAGGCGCTGCGCAAACAGCCGATGCCCCAGTTGCTGGCTCGCCTGCCCAAGCTGAAACTCGACAGCTACCAGCCGCTGCTGGCGCTGCTGCAAAAACAGCAGGGGCAACCGGAGGTAGACACCGCACTGGCCCAGCTCTATCTGCTGGCAGGTCAACTGGACGATGCCCAGAAGCTGCTGGAACAGGAGGTGGAGCGGGCGCCGAGCGCCGCCGCCTACCACGCCCTCGGCCAGCTGATGGACAAACGCCGCCTTACCAACAAGGCCAACGAGTACTATCGTCAGGCACTGGAACTGGCGGGGATCTGATCCCCGGCAAACAGAAACGCGAGAGGCCGCATGCTGCGGCCTCTTTTTTTATCTCTTCGCCCTGCCCTCGTCAGGTGGTGAGCCGCTCCAGCTCGCCGATCAGCCAGATGGCCTCGGCACGGTGGCTGCCGCACACATCCATCATGGGGCGGAAACCGCCGCACACCGCTGGCCGCTCTGGTTGACCGAAGATCTTGCAGCCAAGGGCGCTATCGAGCTGGATACAGGGGACGCCAGCCGGTTTGCCATCTGGCATACCGGGAATGGCACTGCTGATACTGGGGGCGATGCAACAGGCTGCGCAGCCGCTACGACACTCCATAGACTCCACTCCTTTGGGACGGTCTGAGCCACCATAGCCGAAGCGGCGGCACAAACGTAGCTGGCACACAACAAAAAGCCCGACCGCACGGGCGATCGGGCTTCAGACAACACAGCCGGTTCAGCGAGCCATCATCACAGGATGATATCGCGTACCACGCTGTCTTTGCGCTCAAGATAATGGATCGACTTGATACGACGAATGGTGCGCGACTTGCCACGGATCAACAGAGTCTCGGTGGTCGCCATCACGCCATCGCTGGTGATGCCATCCAGCAGATCACCCTTGGTGATGCCGGTAGCGGAGAAGATGACGTTGTCATTCTTCGCCATGTCTTCCAGCTTGAGCACCTTGTTGACATCGATGCCCAGCGCTTCGCAGCGGGCAATTTCCTGCTCGCCCAGCGCACGCACTTCCGGGCTGTCGCCCTTGACCCGGTGACGCGGCACCAGACGGGCCTGCATGTCGCCATCCAGCGCGCGGATCACCGCCGCGGAGATCACCCCTTCCGGTGCGCCGCCGATGCCATACAGCATGTCGACTTCGCTGTCCGGCAGACAGGTGAGGATGGAGGCGGCAACGTCACCATCAGGAATGGCGAACACCCGCACGCCCAGACCCTGCATCTCCTTGATTGCCTTGTCATGACGCGGCTTGGCCAGGGTAATGACGGTCAGACGGGAGAGCGGCTTGCCCAGCGCCTTGGCCACGGACTTCAGGTTCAGCTCGAGAGCCTGATCCAGGTCGATGGCGCCTTTGGCCTTGGGCCCGACGATCAGCTTTTCCATGTACATGTCAGGCGCTTTCAGGAAAGAACCCTTGTCGCCCACCGCCAGCACGGCCAGCGCGTTGGCCTGACCCATGGCAGTCATGCGGGTACCCTCGATGGGATCGACCGCGATATCCACCGCGTCGCCGTGTCCGGTACCAACCTTCTCGCCGATATAGAGCATCGGCGCTTCATCAATTTCACCTTCGCCGATCACAATCTCACCATCGATCTCGATCTGGTTGAGAATGTGGCGCATGGCCGCTACGGCCGCCCCATCAGCGATATTCTTGTCACCACGTCCGAGCCACTTGTAGCCAGCCAGTGCAGCCGCTTCCGTCACTCGGGAAAACTCGATTGCCAGTTCACGTCTCATCGCATATCCAACCTATGGAGCTCGAAAACGGGCGGCATTCTACCACAAGGGCAAACCTTTGCGCACAAAAGTAGCCGCTGCGAGCAAGAATGTAGCCAATTCATCCAATTGCAACCCAATTGCCATCGACTCTTCATCCAACTGTCACCCCGCTGTCATCCCTGCTGCCTAGCATGACCCCGTTTTCAAAACAAAAGCTTGCAACACCACAAGGGATTAAGATGAAAAAGCTGACTGTAGTGGCACTGGCTCTCACCGCAGCCTTCCAGGCTCAAGCCGTTGAAGTGTACAAAAATGACACCTCCATGCTGGATCTCTATGGCCGTATCTACGCTGGCCACTTCTTTGGTGACAAGAAGGAACTGGATGCCAGCGGCAAACCGAAAAGCGAATACAGCGACAAACAGGGTGCCAACCAGTTTGTCCGTTTCGGCGCCAAGGCCGAGACCCAGATCCAGAGCGGCCTGAAGGCTCTGGCTCAGTACGAAGTACAGATGTATATCAATGACAGCGAGAAGACCATCAGCGAGAACTCCGACAACCTGCGCACCCGTCTGGCGTTCGCCGGTGTCGGCGCTGACTGGGGCACCGTGACCTTCGGTCGCCAGAAAGGGGCCCCGGGTTTCCTGGCCGACTGGACTGATGTTTCCCTCTCCGACGGCTACGGCAACGAAGCGCTGGGCGCCAAGACTGACACCTTCGCCACCAACCGCGCCGGTTCCGTGCTGAAATACTCCGGCCTGTTCAATGGCTTCCAGCTCGACACCAGCTACAAGTTCGACGGTGGTGACACCGAAGAGACCACCAGCAAGGATAGCGACGCCGCCTACGGTGCTGCCGTGGCCTATACCTTCCCGTTCAACCTGTCACTGGGTACCGCCTACAACGTCGGTATCCGCGACAAGAGCGGTGAAGAAGATGCCAAGCTGTGGCTGATCTCCGCCAAGTTCGACAACAAGGCCGCCTACGCCGCCCTGAGCTATGCCGATGGCAGCGACTTCCTGGCGACCGGCACTGATCACACCGGTTGGGAAGCCGCGCTGGGCTACAACTTCGAGAACGGCTTCGGTCTGATGGCCCTGTGGAACAAACAGGAGCAGGACAAGGCTGGCATCAAGAAAGACAACGTGGATTACTACACCCTGGGTGCCCAGTACAAATTCAACAAGAACCTGCGGGTGATTGGCGAGTACCGTATCAACAATCTGGACAGCAAGGAGAGCGGCAAGCTCAACGTCAAGGATGACTTCCAGCTGGCTGCCCGCTACGACTTCTAATCGAGGTTTTGCGGATTCCCAAAGCGCGATGGCTTGCCATCGCGCTTTTTGCTGGGCGTCGCTCACGACCGGAGAAAGTGGCCTAGGCTCAACAGTAGATGTATCGCCGGAGAGATGATCATGGTCAGGCTGCCTTTCGTCCTGCTGTTGCTGCTGGCTCTTCCCGCTCACGCCCTCTCTATCGCCATGGTGCTGTGGCGCGGTGAAACCGCAGCCGAAGCGGGCTTTCGGGCAGAGCTGACCCGCCTTGGCTATCAGGCCACCATCACCACCTATAACGCCGATCAGGATCGTACGGCGCTGGCAACCATGCTGCGCCAGCAGATGCTGCCGAAACTGGCCGAATACGACTACATCTACACTTTTGGCACCACCGCCACCACCATGACCAAGAGTCTGGTGGCCAACCGCAAGCCTCTGATTTTCAATGTGGTTTCCGATCCGGTCGGGGCTGACATCCTCTCGGAAGACAAAGCCCAGAACAGCATGGTGGCCGGGGTAAGCAACATGGTGCCGATGGCACTGCAACTGGCCAACGCCAGCGAGCATCTGGCCACCGGAAAACGGCTGCTGCTACCCTTCAACCCCCGTGAGCAGAACACCCTGCTGGTGGCCGATATGCTGCTCAATGAAGCGAAACGCTACCAGTGGCAAATGGTCACTTGGCGAATGGCCCCTGACCCACGGCGGCTGGACAACGAACTGAAGCGGCTGCAACAGGATGCCAAAAACGACATCGTCTTTCTGGCCGCAGACAGCTATCTGCTCTCCATCGCCCCCCGCCTGCTGAATGCGCTCAACGAAGCGGCCATCCCTACCATCTGCAGTGCCGAGCTGTTCGTTGAACACGGCTGCAGCGTTGGCACCATCAGCAGCTACGAGGCGCTGGGCAAGATGGCCGCAGGGATCATCCATCGCCATCAGCAGGGAGCCGAGCTGCAAGATATTCCGCTGCAGACCGACCCCCATCCCAAACTGGTGTTGGGGCAACTGGGTAACGCCACCACGCAGGAGGCGAGCCCCGAAAAGCCGAAGCCTTGATAAAGATCTCGGCCAATCAGGCTCCGGGCGGGTATGCTGTTGACCCCCATCGCCCGAGAGCCCTTTCCCATGAGCACCACCGTCTTTTTTGCCGTTCTGCTGGCAGCCCTGCTTCACGCCAGCTGGAATGCGCTGGTCAAAATTGGCGAAGAGCGGCTGGTGGGGGTATCACTGGTGGCGATCTTCTCAGGGCTTATCGCCGCCGTGGCGCTGCTGCCAATGGGGCTTCCCTCCACTGCCGAGCTGCCCTGGCTCGGCCTCTCAGTCCTGCTCCATATCGGTTACTGCCTGTTTCTCAGCCATGCCTACAATCAGGGCGATTTTGGCCAGATCTATCCGCTGGCCCGTGGCAGCGCCCCACTGCTCGCCATGGCGTTAAGTGCCCTGCTGCTGGGGGACTACCCCGGTTACGGCGGCATCATCGGCGCCTGCGTGCTGATCATGGGGGTCTTGCTGATGGCCTGGCGAGGTGGGCAGCAGCGCCTTGACAGCAAGGCAGTTCGGGCAGCACTGATCACGGCCATGTTCACGGCGACCTATACCCTCTCGGATGGGGCCGGCGCCCGCGCAGGGGGTGAACCGGTACGCTACACCCTCTGGCTCTTTGCCTGCACCGGGTTGGCGATGCTGCTGGTGCTGATCGTCCACCAGAGGCGTAACGCCTGGCGCCAGATCCGTCAATATGCACTGGTTGGCGCCACCGGAGGGGCTATGTCACTGCTCGCCTACGGGATTGTTATCTGGGCCATGACCCAAGCCCCCATTGGCGTGGTCGCGGCTCTGCGCGAAAGCAGTGTGCTGTTTGCCATGCTGCTCTCGGTCTGGCTGCTGAAAGAGCCGCTCGGGCGCATGCGGCTGACGGCGGCGGCCATTATCACTGGCGGCGTGCTGCTGACCCGGCTGGGAGGATAAGCGCTGTCACCATTGGGGCGTATTTATCAGGCAGGATGGCGTAATTCACTCCGCCAAATATGCCGAATACAAATAATGGAAATAAGTGTCGACCCGAGCGTAAATGTTTACATCCGCAACGTATCAATTAACTGGCAGGTCTGTTTATTTCAACCACAGCTTCATTCGGGAAACTTACCTGCCCAGCAGCATTAATGATAAAATCGTTCACCGTTAATTTTCGGCAACGCTGACCAATACCGCGCATGGCACAGACCATGCAGCTCCGCCCATACATTCATTGACCGCCTGACGGGTAAGCCAGCCCGGTCAGAGATGACCCGATCGCGCCCGCCACAGCAGGATGGCATGGCGCTACCGCGTTATTAATGGGTCCGGTTTCGTCTGTTTAATTTTTGATTATTTTAAATCCAGCACCATCAGGGAGTTTTTAATATGTCGGCAAAAAAGCTGAAGTTGGGCGCCTTTATATTGATGATATTAACATCGGTATTTGGCGTCACTAATATCGGGATCGGTTTTTACCGAATGGGATATGCCGCCATTCCGATGTTCGTGATCGGCGGTCTGTTTTTCTTCATCCCGTTCATTTTGATGATGATCGAATTCGGCACCGGCTTTCGCAAAGAGGCGGGCGGCATCTTTACCTGGATGCGCCACTCGGTCTCGACCCGATTCGCCTTTATCGGTCTGACCATGTGGTTCGCTTCCTACGTCATCTGGATGTTTGGCAAGGCGCTCTCTATGTGGATGCCCCTCTCCTTCATGCTGTTTGGCCGCGACATCACCGTCATCCCGGTCACCCTGGGCACCAGCATCGACTTCGGCCCCTTTATTCTGGGAGTGGTCGCCATCGCGCTGGTTGCCACCGTCACCAAGCTCATCACCCTGGGTAGCGCCCGCTTCGCCAAAGTGGCGGCCATCGGCGGTCTCTCCGTGGTGGCACTCAACGTGTTGCTGCTGGTCGGTGGCGTCTTCACCTTCGCAGTGAGCGGCATGACTCTGCAGGAACCCTTCACCCAGGCATCGCTGACGGCTTCTCCCAATGCCGCTTTCAACGACATCATCCCCTTCCTCGGCTTTATGGTGTTCGCCATCTTCGCCTACGGCGGGGTCGAGGCGATGGCCGGGGTGGCTGACGAGCTGGAAGATCCGGAGCGCGACCTCAAGCGCGGCATCTTCCTCTCCGGCGCCTTCATCGTGCTCTGCTACATCATCGGCTTTCTGGCGGTCGGCTCCATCATGCGCTGGAGCGACTTCCCGGCCGAGGGGATCACCTCTCTCTCCGCCCTCTTCATCATCATGCTGGAGCTGGGGCGCCATCTCGGTGGCGAGTGGCTGGGACAGGTATTCATGCGCTTTGCTGGACTTGGTATGTTCCTGAGCTATCTGGGTGCCTTTATCGCCCTCTCCTACGCGCCGCTGCGCCAGTTCATCACCGGCACCCCGAGCTACTTCTGGCCGGAGCGTTTCCAGCGCGAGAACGAGAATGGCGTGCGCATTGAAGCCCTCAAGGTGCAAGCCTGGGTGGTCTGTCTGTTCATTGCCGCCAAGTCCATCTTTACCCTGATCAACCCGGAAGGGGCCGCCGCCCTCTACGAGCTGATCATCACCATGACCAACGTCGGCATGACCCTGCCCTACATGTTCCTCATCTACGCCTGGTATCGCTATCGCAACAACCCGGCGCTGGGCAAAGACCTGATCTTCTTCAAGAGCGCGGGCTCGGTACTGCTGGCTACCATCATCAGTCTGATCCTGGTCGCCTTCGGCAACGTCTTTACCGTGGTGGCCCCCTTTATCTCCGGCGATATCTCCACCGGCGTCTGGACCATCATTGGCCCGCTGCTGTTCGTGGTGATCGCCATGCGCTTCAAGATCAAGCAGGAAGATGCCCACTAAACGGTAAGCAATGCTCCATGCCTATCGGGACCGTTCTGGTCCCGATTTTTTTAGCGCCGGCGCCGGCTTCCGCTCACCATCACGACCAACCCATATTGTTAATGCAGAAAAGACTCTATGGAGACCCTTTTTACGTTCTCCTCGCCGCCAGAGCGCACTCAACGCCGTAAATTATCAATATCAAGGTGAGAATGATTGTGAAGCGCCAGTTCACGACATATAACTTAGCGAGATATCCCTGTATTTCGTCCGGTAGAGCTGATCATGATGATGCGTTCCCTCCTTCCCCTGTTGCTTGGCGCAGTAATGCTGCCGGCCACTATGGACAGTGCCCATGCCAACCCCTTTGCCGCCAGCAGCAAGAGCAGCAGCGGCTTTCTCGAGCGACGGGATGTGCCCAACCTCAGCTCGGCCGCTTTCGTGGTGGCCAACCACAGAACCGGCGAGGTGATCTCCGAGCGCAACGGCAACCGGGTAATGCCCATCGCCTCACTCACCAAGCTGATGACGGCGCTGGTGGTGCTGGATGCCAACCTGCGCCTCAACGAAATGCTCACTGTGACCAATGCCGACATCGACCGCATCAAGGGAACCGGCTCGCGCCTGGCCATCGGTTCCAGGCTCAGTCGCGCCGAAATGCTCCATATCGCCCTGATGTCCTCTGAAAACCGCGCCGCCTCGGCGCTGGCCCGCCACTATCCCGGCGGCCAGCGCGCCTTCGTCGAGGCGATGAATGCCAAGGCCCGCATGCTGGGGATGTGGAATACCCGCTACGCCGACAGCACAGGGCTCAACCCGCGCAATGTCTCCACCGCGCAGGATCTCGCCAAGCTCGCCGCCGCAGCTGCCTCCTATCCGCTGATCCGCCAATATTCCACCGACGAGCAGAGTTATGTGCGCACCAACAAGCGTCAGCTGCACTACCTCAACTCCAACCGGCTGATCCGCGAAGGGCAATGGGAGTTCACCCTTTCCAAGACCGGCTATATCCGCGAAGCGGGCCGCTGCCTGGTGCTGGGCACCAAGGTCAATCGTGAGCCGGTGATCATGGTGCTGCTCAATGCCGAGACCACCAACGATCGGGTCGCCGATGCCAAGCGGATCAAAACCTGGCTGGAGAGCTCGGGCAGAACCACCCTTGCAGCCAACCAGAGCAGCATGCTGACTCACCAGTAGGCTCGAGATCCCCAACCAAGCGAGGCACCTGCCTCGCTTTTTTTTATCTGCATGAGCGCGCCCAAAAAATGGGATCCAGTTCCCGCTACAGGTAACACCTTCCGCCATCTCGTTACAAAACGTAACTACTCAACAGCGTGATTCACACTAATAGAATCAATTGGTTGTAACCTGGCAGCAAGAATTTTAGCGTGCCATCACAACCCCTGTAACGACGAGCCACCATGCGTATTTCCAGTATCGAGTGCGGGCGGGTACTGGCCATTCTGGCCGTGATGACCATTCACGTATCCCCCTTCGCCAATCCGTTCAATCCCGCCCTGTGGGGAAGTGGATCCTGGCTCTGGCTGAGCGGCGCCATCAACCAGTTATGCCGCTTTGCCGTGCCGCTGTTTTTCCTCTGTGCCGGTTACTTTCTGCAGCCGAGGCTGAGTCACGAAGCGCCGCTGACCGTTGCCTGGCGCTACTGCCACCCCTTGCTGCTGCTCTGGCTGGTATGGAGTCTGGTCTACCTGCTGCTGCCGTTCAATCCACTGGATGCCGTGCAGCAAGGCTATCTGGCCTCCCTGCGCGGGCAGTGGCAATTCCAGCTCGGCGACCCCCTCAATGGCTGGCTGGTGGGCGGCATGATCCACCTCTGGTTCCTGCCTGCCTTGGTCATGGCGGTGGCCCTGCTGGCTCTCTGTTACCGGCTTGGCAGACCATCGCTCGCCATCTGGCTGGGTCTTGGCCTCTACTTGCTGGCGCTGCTGGGGGGCTCCTATGCCAAGCCGCTGCTGGGTGCCGAGTGGCCACTGCTCACCCGTAACGGCCCCTTCTTCTCCCTGCTGTTTGTGGCGCTTGGTGCCCTGCTGCGCCAGCGTCAGTGGCAGCCCGATGCCCGCACCGGCTGGCAACTGCTGCTGGTGGGCGTGGCGCTCTATGGCTGTGAAGCCTGGGCGCTGCAGCACTTCGCCGGGGTGCAACTCACCCGCCACGACTTCCTGCTCGGCTCCCTTCCCTGGACTATCGGCCTGTTTGGCCTGCTGCTGGCCAACCCCGAGTGGGGCAAGGGCAGCTGGCTTGAACGTCAGGCCCCCAAAGTGCTCGGGATCTACTGCCTGCACATGATGCTGGTGGTCTGGCTCTTCGTGTTCGGCCCGCAGGGCGCATCCATCCTGTGGGAGATCGCCAAGGTGCCGCTGCTGCTGGGATCATCTCTGCTGGCCTATCGCCTGATGGCGGCCCTGCCACTCGCCCATCGACTGCTGCGTACCCACTGAACCCTCCATCCGGCCCGTCCTATCGGGCCGGATGCCTCTTCACGTTTTGTCCCTTTCTCTTCCGCTACGCCCTTTTTCCCTTGCTTCGTTCGCGCGGTTTGCTGCAATGGCTCTGCTTTTCAGCCGAGCTCCCCCGACCGCACAACCCTCCTCCAATGCCCCTATCCATTTTCACCTTGCCAGACAAATGAAAATCAATATCATTGGCATCCCGCTTTGGCGGGTCAGGCTAATTATAATTAAATCAATATGTTCGAGCCGTCAGGTCGACATCCAAAGAGTCAATATTGAATATGCAGCACCCTCACTTTCGCAGAACGCTGGTCTCGCTGGCACTGCTGGGCACCGGCTTCACTGCCCAGGCCACCGATGAAACCATGACTGTGGTTGGCAAACGCTCCCAGCATCAGGAAGTTGCCACCGCAACCCGGACCAATACGCCAGCCAAGCTGGTGCCCCAGACCATCGACAGCGTCAAGGTCAGCGAGCTGACCGCCTTCGGCCAACCAACGCTGAGTGAAGCCCTGAGCGGCATTCCCGGTGTTAACGCCAGCGGTGATACCCGCTTCGACGGGGTCAATATCCGCGGCTTCAGCGCCAGCAACGACTTCTATCTCGACGGATTCCGCGACGACATGCAGTACACCCGGGATCTCGGCAACATCGAGCGGGTGGAAGTGCTCAAGGGCCCGGCAGCCGTGCTCTACGGCCGTGGCAGCACGGGGGGCATCGTCAACCGGGTCAGCAAGAAGCCGCAGAAAGGGCAGGAGTCCAGCGTCACCGCCCGGGTCGGCAGCTTTGACAGCCAGCGACTGGCTGCCGACCTCAATGGCGAGGCGAGTGAGCAGGTGCAACTGCGCCTCAACATGGCGCAAGAGGACAAAGATAGCTTCCGCAACGGCGTGAAGAGCAAGCGCACCCTGCTGGCCCCCTCCGTCAACTGGGAGATCAGCGACAACCTCAACTGGCTGGTGCAGTACGAGCGCAACGAACATGACCGCACCCCGGATCGCGGCATTCCCGGGGTCAATGGCCGTCCGGCCGATGTGCCGCGAGAGTATGTCTACAGCGATACCAGCCGCGACTTCATCGATGACGTGGCGCAATCCACCCGCTCCCGCCTCTCCTGGGATATCAACGATCAGTGGCAGTTGCGCCAGCAGCTCGGGTACTCCACCCTCGACAGCCAGTTTGACAACACCTATGTCACCAGCGTCAAAGGGGATAAGGTGACCCGCTCCCGCTGGCAGCAGGACCTAAAAGCGAAGAACCTGATCAGCAACACCGAGGCCGAAGGTCTGTTCCAGACCGGCCCGGTGGAACATCGCCTGCTGGTTGGCTTCGAGCAGAACTGGCAGGAGCGCACACCCAAGCTCTACCAGAACGCCACCGCCATCCCGTCTGGCAATCTCTACGATCCGGGCTCGCTGCCCACCTACAATGGCGCCATGAAGCTCTCCAGCGACGCCAAACACAAGGTGCGCGGTAATGGCCTCTATCTTCAGGATCAGCTCAGCCTGGGTGACTGGCATCTGGTGGGTGGGCTGCGCCGTGACGACTTCACCGTCACCAGTCGCCGCTACGACCTCAACAAGGAGGAGAGCGTCTCGGTCAACAGCCTGAGCCCGCGCCTCGGTCTGGTGTGGAATCCCCTCGAGGATCACGCCTTCTACACCTCCTACAGCAAGACCTTCACTCCGGTGGGCGGCGAGCTGATCGGCATCACCCCGGGTGACAAGAACAACGGGCTGGAACCCCAGCACACCCGCCTCTACGAAGGTGGTGTGAAGAGTGACTGGCTGAACGGCAAGCTGGCGACCACTCTCTCCCTCTATCGACTGGAGATGTACAACAAGCGCACCAAGGATCCGCTGGATCCCACCAAGGTGATCCTCACCGGCCTGCAGCGCACCGAGGGTGTCGAGCTGAGCGCCCGCGCCGAGCTGACCGACGAGATCTACCTGCGTGGTGGCTTCGCCATTCAGGATGCCGAGCAGGTCAAGGCGGATGCGGATCTGCAGGGCAAGCGCCCGATGAACGTCTCCCGTCAGAATGGCCAGCTCTATCTCGGCTACAAGAGTGGCGAGCAGGGCTGGTTCGGCGAAACCGGCGTGACGGCAGTGGGCGATCGCTTTGCCGACAACGCCAACACCACCACTCTGCCCGGTTACGCTCGCTTCGATGCGCGCGCCGGTTATCGCTGGCAGCAGTGGGAAGCCGAGCTGAGCGCCGAAAACCTGACCGACCACGAGTACTTTGTCAGCGCCACCAGTGCCACCCAGATCATGCCGGGTACGCCCCGTCAGCTGAGCCTGACCGGAACCTACCGCTTCTGATCTCTGTGACAACCACCCCGACTGGCCAGCCCTTGCTGGCCAGTTTTTTTATGAAGCAACCACGATGAAACGCAGAAGAGTTCCCCTTCACAACAACAAATGGGTACGCCGCCTCCATGCTTGGGCCGGCTTTTTTACCCTTGCCCTGATGCTGATGTACGGCATCACCGGCCTCTGGCTGCAACACCGTGCCGTGTTGCCCATCCCCGGCCCCCACACCAATAAATCGAGTGAAGAGATAGTGCTGGAGGCACCGCTCGCCAGCCCGGAGCAGCTGAAAATCCTGCTGCAACAGCGCTATCCCGATACCTTTGCCGACGGGCGAACCATGATCACCCCGGCCCAGACCCTGCCCACCCCGAACGGCCCGCTCATCCTGCCCGCCAAGTGGGAGATGCGCGGTGTCACCCTCAGCCAGAGCGTGGCCGCCAGCTATGTCGAGGGTACCTTGCTGGTTCGCACCGATCTGCAACTGGCCAACTTTGCCGCCAGCCTCAACCGGCTGCACCGCGGCATGGGTACCGGCCTCGGCTGGCAGCTGTTTGGCGATATCGCCGCCCTGGCCCTGTTGCTGCTCGCCCTCACCAGCCTGTTTATGTGGACCAAGCTGCACGGCACACCCAGAGCCATCATCGCGCTGACACTCGCTGGCAGCCTCGGCACCCTGCTGTTTGCCCTGCTGGGATAGCACGGCAACCATGTTCTGATGCAGCAAGGTTTGGAAAAAAACCGCAATAGAAACAGACCGCTGGCGGTGATGCCGTCAGCGGCTATATCAAGGAAATGAAATAACGGAGAGCGGGAAAAGAGAAGGGATACCAAGAGGTAACGGGAAGTACTGCCTGCTCAGCAGCAACGCTGCCAATGCGCAGGAACGCCAAAAAACAAAAGGCCATCATTGCTGATGGCCTTTTGTCATGAATTTGATGGTGCCCGGGGTCGGACTCGAACCGACACGGTTATTCACCGGCGGATTTTGAATCCGCTGCGTCTACCGATTTCGCCACCCGGGCAACTGCGAGGGATTATACGAATGGCGCGATGCCATGCAAGGTGTTTTTCGATTGAACACTCCCGTTTGTTCATTTATTCAACGCCTTGCCGATGCGGGGCCAGTTACATAGAATGCCGCCATCATCTTAATGGAATAAAAACGATGGCCAAGCCTAAAAAAGTCCAACAAAAATCCCCCTCTCCCGCCACTCAGCCATACCCGTCAGCAGGTCTGCTGCGTCGCCTCGGCGCTCTGATTTATGATGCGCTGGTGGTGACTTCGCTGCTGATCATCGCCGGCTTTATCGGCATGGGTGTCGCCAAGCTGCTGCTGGTTACCGGCATGGCCAGCGTACCGGCGGGTGAAGATACCGTCTGGTTGCTGACCCGCCACCACCTGAGCCTGATCTACACCCTGTGGCTCGCCTTCGTCATCTGCGGTTTCTACACCTGGTTCTGGACCCGTGCTGGCCAGACCGTCGGCATGCGCGCCTGGCGGCTGCGCATTCAGAACGAAGATGGCAGCCATATCCGTATTACCCAGGCGCTGATCCGTCTCGCCACCGCCGCCTTTGGTCTGGGCAACCTGATGTGCCTGTTCAACCGCCAACGTCCGCGAGCGTTTCAGGATATCTGGGCCGAGTGCGAAGTGATCGTGCTGAGCAAGCAGGAAAATCTGGAATTGTTGAACAAGTAATACCGGAGCAATGCAGCAACGAAAGAGGGCACCAACAGGTGCCCTCTTTGCATTTCCTCATAACCTCGTGCGGATTACTGCTTGCGGCTGAGGATGTAGAAGGAGATACCGCCAAACAGCAGGCTGGGCGCGATAGCCGCCAGAATCGGCGGTACCGCATAGACCAGACTGATGGGGCCAAACACCCGATCACTCACATAGACGGCAAAGCCGGTCATGATCCCCATCAGCATCCGCGCCCCCATGCTCACCGAACGCAACGGGCCGAAGATGAAGGAGGAGGCCAGCAGGATCATCGCCACCACCGAGAGTGGTGACAGCAATTTGCGCCACATCTCCAGCTTGTAGCGACCGGCATCCTGCTTGTTGGCATCGAGATAGCCGATGTAGTCGAGCAGACCGGAGACCGAGAGGTTCTCGGGGTCGATACTCACCACCCCCAGCTGTTTGGGCGTCAGCTCCGAGCTCCACTCCATCTTGTCATGCTGTTCGCTGCGGATCTGCGCCGGGTCGTCGAAGCGGGTAACCTGGGTCTGCTTGAGCAGCCAGTGGTGACGCTCGAACACCCCCTCCTGCGCCTGCACCACATCGATCAGCTTGCGCTCGGGGGTGAAGCGATAGAGGGTGATGCCGGTGAGGGCACCATCGTTACGCACCCCGTTGATATTGACGAAGTTGTTGCCATCGCGAGCCCACACCCCGTAGGCGGAAACCGTCAGACGACCTTCGGAGAGCGCGCCCGCCTTGATGTCATCTGCCATCCGCTTGGCGATGGGGGCCACATATTCCCCCATCAACCCCACCATGATCATCAGCGGGATCGCCGTCTTGAGCGCCGCCATCACGATACTGATCTTGGAGCGACCCGCCGCCTGCATCACCACCAGCTCGGAGCTGGTCGCCAGCTGACCCAGACCAATCAGGCCACCCAGCAGCGCGGCCAGCGGGAAGAAGAGCACCGCCTCCTTGGGCATGGAGAGCAGCACATAGTAGAGGGCGTTAATCATGTCGTAGTTGCCGTCACCGACCGACTTGAGCTGCTCTACATACTTGATGAGCGCCGCCAGACCAACGAGCGTGATTTCACACAGCAGGATCGACATAAAGATGACCCGACCGATATACCTATCGAGAATGCCAAACATCAGCAGAAGTTCCTATGTTGCAGCATCATGCTGATTTTCTGTTGAAATAGCGCCCTTTCACCCCGTTCCACCAGCTGGTGCCCTGCAGATTGAGGGGCAGGCCGATAAACAGCAGGTAACCGAGCGGTACCAGGAACATCCCCGGCCAGTAGGGCAGCCGACCGCTGTCGATGGCCGAACGGGCGGCGCTGAGCAGCAGGAAGTAGGATAGATAGAGCATGATGGCCGGCAACAGCTTGGCGTAGCGCCCCTGACGGGGATTGACCCGCGCCAGCGGTACCACCAGCAGGGTGAGCACCGGAATGGAGAGGGGCAGCGAGATACGCCACTGCAATTCCGCCATCATGGCGTTGTCCTGGGTACCGAACAGTTCCATGGTCGGCTTGGCCGCCGCCTTGCGGTTGGAACGCTCCATCTCCTGCTGGCGGATCACCAGACCATATTCGCGAAAATCGGAGATCTGGAACTGCTTGCCGGAGAAGTTCCCCTCGTAGCGGGAGCCATCCATCAGGGTCAGCCACTGCAGACCGTTCTCATCGACCGTCACCACCCCTTCGGTCGCCACCACCACCGAGGGAGGATTGTTCCCCTCCGCCCGCTGCAGCACGAAGATCTTTTGCAGTTTTGAGCCGTTGTCGTTCAAATCCTGGATATAGGCAACCAGACGCCCCTTGTCGAGCTCCATAAAGCGGCCCGCCTGCAGGAAGGAGATACCCGGGTCCGACTTGAACTCGTCGATCACCTGATACTCGCGCTCCTTGGCTTGCGGGGCGATCCAGCCGGTGTTGAACGCCGCAACCACCGCCGTCAGCAAGGCCAGCAACATGGCGCTGCGCATCACGAAACGGTGGCTGAAGCCGACCGCATGCATCACCGTCATCTCGCTTTCGGCGTAGAGGCGACCATGGGCAAACAAAATGGCTAAAAAGAGACTGATAGGCAGCATCAACAACGCCATATTGGGCAAGTTGAGCAGCAGCAGGGTGGAGACCAGACGTGTCGGCACCTCGCCATCGGCGGCATCACCGATGATCTTGATAAATTGTTGGCTGACAAAGATAAGCAGCAATACGAATAACACTGCCAGCTGGGTTTTCAGGGTTTCCCTGAACAAATATCGGAAAACGATCACAGTCATTCCCAAGTAAACTTGTGTTTTTAGTCGAATGCCTGAAAAATAGGGCCGTATATTGGATTTTTACCAGTTTGAACTGCGGAGCCTGTGGCTGTTCGCTCCGCCTCTGATACCCCAACAAGCACCGCATTATTCAATAAAAGGTGCCTTTTGTCTTTAGGATGTAGGAGATTCCATGGAGTTCAGTGTAAAGAGTGGCAGTCCAGAGAAGCAACGGAGCGCCTGCGTCGTAGTCGGCGTATTTGAGCCTCGTCGCCTCTCTCCGGTTGCCGAACAACTGGACAAGATCAGCGATGGCTATATCAGTTCGCTGCTGCGCCGTGGCGACCTGGAAGGGAAACCAGGCCAGATGCTGCTGCTGCATCAAGTACCGGGCGTGCTCAGCGAGCGCGTACTGCTGGTCGGATGCGGCAAGGAGCGGGAACTCGACGAACGCCAGTACAAGCAGATCATCAACAAGACCATCACCACCCTGAACGAAACCGGCTCCATGGAAGCGGTCTGCTTCCTCACCGAGCTGCACGTCAAGGGTCGGGATACCTATTGGAAGGTACGCCAGGCGGTAGAAACCACCAAGGCGGGCCTCTACAGCTTCGATCAGTTCAAGACCAACAAGGCCGAGCCACGTCGCCCGCTGCGCAAGCTGGTATTCAACGTGCCGACGCGTCGGGAACTGACCATTGGTGAAAAAGCCATCGCTCACGGTCTGGCCGTGGCCAAGGGTGTGCGGGTCTGCCGCGACGTGGCGAACATGCCGCCCAACGTCTGCAACCCGGCCTATCTGGCCTCCCAGGCCCGTCGTCTGGCCGATGCCTACGACAACATCACCACCAAGGTGGTGGGCGAGCAGGAGATGGCCGAGCTCGGCATGAACTCCTATCTGGCGGTGGCCCGCGGCTCCGACAATGAAGCCATGATGGCCATCATCGAATACAAGGGTCATCCGGATGCCAAGCCCATCGTGCTGGTCGGCAAGGGTCTGACCTTTGACTCCGGCGGCATCTCCATCAAGCCGGCCGACGGTATGGACGAGATGAAGTACGACATGGGTGGCGCTGCCTCCGTGCTCGGTACCATGCATGCGCTGGCCCAGCTGCAACTGCCGATCAACGTCATCGGCGTGCTGGCAGGCTGCGAGAACATGCCGGGTGGCAACGCCTATCGCCCGGGTGACATCCTCACCTCCATGTCAGGCCAGACCATCGAAGTGCTCAACACCGATGCGGAAGGTCGTCTGGTGCTGTGTGATGCACTGACCTATGTGGACCGCTTCGATCCGGAAACCGTGATCGACGTGGCGACCCTGACCGGTGCCTGCGTCATCGCGCTGGGTCACCACACCTCGGGTCTGCTGGCCAACCACAACCCGCTGGCCCACGAGCTGCTCAACGCCTCCGAACAGGCGGGTGATCGCGCCTGGCGTCTGCCGCTGTTCGACGAGTATCAAGAGCAGATCGACAGCCCGTTTGCCGACATGGCCAACATCGGCGGTCGTCCGGCCGGCACCATCACCGCAGCCGCCTTCCTGTCACGCTTCACCAAGAAGTACAACTGGGCCCACCTGGATATCGCCGGGACCGCCTGGAAGAGTGGCAAGGACAAAGGCTCTACCGGTCGTCCGGTGCCCCTGCTGACCCAGTTCCTGCTGAACCGGGCTGGCGTGGATATCGAAGAGAAAGAGTAACTCTCCGGCCCCTGCCGATGGCTGCATCGGAAGGGTTGGCGTTACCTGAACCACAAGGAAGAGGCCCGCCTCTTCCTTGTTTCATTCTTGAATCAGTGGGCTGCGGACGGGAAACGCCCCGTCAGCCTCATGAGGCGGTCAACAGTCCGTCACCGCAAAACGGGATCAACCTGATGAGCCAAGTGACCTTTTACCTGATGAGCGAACAGGATGACGCGCAGGCCTCTGCGGTCGAGCGACTGGCCTGCACTCTTGCGGCCGAGTCGTGGGGGGCGGGCCATATCTACCTGTTCTGCAACGATGAGGCCCAGGCCCTGCGTCTGGACGAGCTGTTGTGGCAACTGCCGCCGGAGCGCTTCGTGCCGCACCAGCTGCAAGGCGAAAGCGGCATGGCCCCGGTGGAGATCGGCTATCAGCCACCGAAACGGCGCTACGCCCGCCTCATCAATCTGGCCACTGCGACACCTTTGTTTGCAGGACACTTCGCTCAAGTGGTAGATTTTGTCCCCACTGACGAAACACAAAAGCAGCAAGCCCGCGAGCGCTACAAGCACTATCGCCAGGCAGGCCATACCCTCGAAATGAGGGATCAGCCCGTCCTTGCCGCACCGGATCCGGCGCAGCCCTGACTGCAACCAATTGATCCATAAAGAATCAACACCAGACTCCATCCATCCAGATTACGGCGAGACCATGGAAAAGACTTTTAATCACAACGCCATCGAACAGGCGCTCTATCAGCACTGGGAAGCCCAGGGTTACTTCAAGCCCCACGGCGACACCAGCAAAGACTCCTTCTGCATCATGATCCCGCCGCCGAACGTCACCGGCAGCCTGCACATGGGTCACGCCTTCCAGCAAACCCTGATGGATACCCTGATCCGCTACAACCGCATGCAGGGCAAGAACACCCTGTGGCAGGCTGGTACCGACCACGCCGGTATCGCCACCCAGATGGTGGTTGAACGCAAGATCGCCGCAGAAGAGGGCAAGACTCGCCACGATTACGGCCGTGATGCCTTCATCGACAAGATTTGGCAGTGGAAGGAAGAGTCCGGTGGCACCATCACCCGCCAGATGCGCCGTCTGGGCGACTCCGTGGATTGGGAGCGCGAGCGCTTTACCATGGATGAGGGTCTTTCCGCCGCCGTGCAGGAAGTGTTTGTTCGTCTTTACGAAGATGGCCTGATGTACCGCGGCAAGCGTCTGGTGAACTGGGATCCGAAACTCAACACCGCCATCTCCGATCTGGAAGTGGAGAACCGCGAGATCAAGGGCCACATGTGGCACCTGCGCTATCCGCTGGCCAACGGCGCCAAGACTGCCGAAGGCAAGGATTACCTGATCGTCGCCACCACCCGTCCGGAGACCATGCTGGGCGATACCGCCGTGGCCGTGAACCCGGAAGACCCGCGCTACAAGGCGCTGATCGGCCAGCACATCCTGCTGCCGCTGGTGAACCGTCTGATCCCCATCGTCGCCGACGAACACGCCGACATGGAGAAGGGCACCGGTTGCGTGAAGATCACCCCTGCCCACGACTTCAACGATAACGAAGTGGGCAAGCGCCACAGCCTGCCGATGATCAACATCTTCACTCTGGACGCCCACGTGCGTGCCGAGGCCGAAGTGGTCGACACCAACGGCAACCCGAGCACTGCCTACGATGCAGCCCTGCCGGCCGAGTTCGCCGGTCTGGAGCGCTTCGCTGCCCGTAAAGCGATTCTGGCCAAGCTGGAAGAGCTGGGTCTGCTGGACGACATCAAGGATCACGTGCTGCAGCAGCCTTACGGCGATCGCGGTGGCGTGCCCATCGAGCCGATGCTGACCGACCAGTGGTACGTGCGCGTGGCACCGATGGCCAAGACCGCCATCGAAGCGGTAGAAGATGGCCGCATCCAGTTCGTGCCGAAACAGTACGAAAACATGTACTTCTCCTGGATGCGCGACATTCAGGACTGGTGCGTCTCCCGTCAGCTGTGGTGGGGTCACCGCATCCCGGCATGGTATGACGATGCCGGCAACGTCTACGTTGGCCGCAGCGAAGATGAAGTGCGCGCCAAGCACAGCATCCCGTCCGTAACCACCCTGCGTCAGGACGAAGACGTGCTCGACACCTGGTTCAGCTCCGCCCTATGGACCTTCTCCACCCTGGGCTGGCCGAACAACACCGAGGCACTCAAGACCTTCCACCCGACCGACGTGCTGATGAGCGGCTTCGACATCATCTTCTTCTGGATTGCCCGGATGATCATGATGACCATGCACTTCATCAAGGACGAAAACGGCCAGCCACAAGTCCCGTTCAAGACCGTCTACATCACCGGTCTGATCCGTGACGAAGAGGGCCAGAAGATGTCCAAGTCCAAGGGCAACGTGCTGGACCCCCTCGACATGATCGACGGTATCTCGCTGGAAGACCTGCTGGAGAAGCGCACTGGCAACATGATGCAGCCGCAGATGGCCGAGAAGATCGCCAAGCGTACCGCCAAGCAGTTCCCGGAAGGGATCGATGCCCACGGTACCGACGCCCTGCGCTTCACCCTGGCGGCGCTGGCCTCTACCGGTCGTGACATCAACTGGGACATGAAGCGCCTGGACGGCTACAACAACTTCTGCAACAAGCTGTGGAACGCCTCCCGCTATGTGCTGATGAACACCGAAGATCAGGATTGCGGTTTTGCCGGCGGCGAAATGCAGTTCAGTCTGGCGGATCGCTGGATCCTGTCCCAGCTGCAAGTGGCCATCCGTGACTTCCGTACCGCCCTCGATACCTACCGCTTCGACATCGCGGCTGGCGTGCTGTACGAATTTATCTGGAACCAGTTCTGTGACTGGTATCTGGAGCTGACCAAGCCGGTACTGACCAAGGGTTCCGAGGCTGAGCAGCGCGCTGCCCGCCACACCCTCGTGACCGTGCTGGAAACCCTGCTGCGTCTGGCACACCCGATCATCCCGTTCATCACCGAGACCATCTGGAAATCGGTCGCTCCGCTGGCTGGCGTACACGCCGACACCATCATGATTCAGGCCTTCCCGGAGTTCGATGCCGCCAAGGTGGACGAAGCCGCGATGGCGGATCAGGAGTGGGTGAAGGAGTTCATCGTCAGCATCCGCAACATCCGCGCCGAGATGAACGTGGCCCCGAGCGTGCCCCTCAACGTGCTGCTCCAGTGCGATGCCAAGGATAGCCAGCGCGCCGGTGACAACGAGGCCTTCCTCAAGTCCCTGGCACGTCTGGAATCTATCCGCGTACTGGCAGACGGTGAAGTGGCTCCCCTGTCAGTGAAGAAGCTGATCGGCGCTACCGAGCTGATGATCCCGATGGCTGGTCTCATCGACAAGGACGCCGAGCTGGCCCGTCTGGCCAAAGAGGTTGCCCGTCTGGTGGGCGAGTGCGGCCGTATCGAAGGCAAGCTCGGCAACGAAGCCTTCGTCGCCAAGGCGCCGGAAGCAGTCATCGCCAAAGAGCGCGAGAAGCTGGAAGATTACCGTCTCCAGCTGACCAAGCTGGAAGCCCAGCAGGCCGAAATCGCCGCGCTGTAAACACCGCCCCAACCGATACACCAAAGCCCCCTGCCAAGGGGGCTTTTTCATATCCGCGCTTCCCGTTTCAGCTCACCAGCAGCCAGCCGCAGAAGCCGAGATAAAGCAAGCCGACCAGTGCCAACCGTTCGGCGGTCATCACCCCCTTTCGGAACCCCCACCAGAGCAACCCTACCGCCAGCAACGTCACCAGCGAGGAGGCCATCATGGCGCCATCCAGCAGCCAGGGGGTAAACAGCAGACAGAACGCCTTGGGGATGGTGCCCTGGATCATCATGGCCCCGGAGATATTGGCCAGCGCCAGCCGGTTCTTGCCCTGCCGCACCCAGATCAGCACGTTCATCAGCTCCGGCATCTCGGTCGCCACCGGACTCAGCAGCAGGGCCGCCAGTACCGGCGAGAGGCCAAACAGCTCGCCCATGCTCTCCAGCTGATGGACAAACAGCTGGGCCGCCAGCGCCACCACCACCAATGCAGCCAGTGTCTGCAGCAGCACCTTGCCAAGGGGCGGGATCCCGGCATTTGGAGCCAGCTTGAGGGGCTCCGGCAGCTCGACCTCATGGCTGTCACTCTGTTTCAGCTCGCGCCTTACATAGACGAGGTAGACCAGCAGGAAGAGCGGGGCCAGCCAGCTCTTACCGGTAAAGGCGACCAGCCCCAGCGCAGTTGCCACCAGAAAGATTCCCATAAACCAGCGCTGATCCCGGCCAATCTCGCGCTGCACCTCGCCGTCGATGGCCCGTTCGGTAAGGCTCATGCAAAGCAGCAGGGTAAGACCGACCGCTGCATAGCCGATGGTGGCCAACACCAGCGGCCCGCCGAGGGCGGCGCCAATGCCGATCTCTTGCTGGGCGGTCGTGTTGCCCATCAGCAGGGCGGTCAGGGTGACGATGCATTCGGGCAGGGCCGTACCCAATGCCGCCAGCAGGGAACCGGTGGCGCTTTGCGAGAGTTTGAAGTGGTGGCCGGTCCACTCGATGCCGTTGACGAAGTATTCGCAGGCAAGGTAGATGGTGACCGCAGAGACGAGAAATAACAGCAGGGTAATCAACATAATAGATACCGCCAGGCGAGCAGAATAACCGATGGACCCGACATGGCTCGCCCGGCTGGCGTGCATATCGAGGCCAAAGGTCTTGCAGAGCGATAGTGCCTATCGCCGCCCATGCCATGGATTCGAGGATCCAAGAGTGTTGACATGGGCCCGGCCCGGAATTCGGGCGGGTTGCTACTCCCCAATGACTGAGGGGACGTTTTAGCAACTCGACCGCCGCCTCACAAGGCAAATTAATGACAACTCATTCAATAAGTTGTAAGGGAATGTAACCTCGCCAGCCCCTCCTCCCCACCGCCATTGCGCTGTTGGCACACCGATTGCTGTAGGTAGTTCACTATCCACAACAGTTTGGGAAGGATGAACAATGAAACGGTGGATCCAACATTTCTATCAACTGAACCGCCTCAATTGGCTAATGGTCTGGTTGTTGCTCTGCTGCAGCATCATTCTGCTGTTTCCGGCCGGGCTGATGAAAGGGGCAGTCAGCCAGTGGGCTGCGGATCATGCGGCCTGGCTGGGGGTCGGCATGCTGATCGCCATCTCCTACTTCTGCAGTCAGGGCTTCCTGATCGCCTGGGAGTGGGCATGCGAAGAGTGGCAGGCGCGCCGTCAGCAGGACCAGCTGGCCCAGATGATCGGCTTCCTCGACTTCAACGAGAAGGCGGTGCTGCGCGAGTTCGTGCTGCAGCGTAAAAGCGTCATAAACTTGCCGATCACCGAGCCCGCCGTCAAAAACCTGATGGATGCCGGCGTCCTCACCTACGCCTACGGCAAGCCGACCCGGGAGAAGGATGACGAGAACCAGATCCGCGCCCTGATGATCGCCCTGCCCGCCCGACCGCTGCTCACCTACAAGGTGCTGGGGCTGTCGCGCGGCAAGATGAGCGACGAGCAGGTGGAGCAGATCATGAACGCCCGTCCCAAGTTCGCCCAGAAGGGGTTCCAGCGCTAACCGCCGCCCCATCCGCCAGATGCAAAAGAGCCGGACACTGTCCGGCTCTCTCGTTTCTGCGCGACGTTCTGTACCATCCCTTCCGTCTTGCTGCCCCCTACCCCTTTAGGCTGGAGCAAAAGCTGACATCGTCCTGCACAGGATCATCGCTCATGCTGTGATAAAGCTCGAAGCAGGGACCATTGCCAAACTCCAGCCCGGCAGCAACGATGTCGCCGATATGTTCCTGCCAACGCGGGCCATACTGACTGCGGTCGGTAATAAGATAACGGGACTGGGCATAACGACCGGCGGGAATAATCTGGATCTCGACCGCTCCCATCCCCACCGTCCCCGCAGGCACCGTCACCCCGATGTCAGTGCGACACTGGGCTGGCGGAGTCACCTCGGGGTTATCGTGATAGATGAAGATCCACTCCCCACCTTCCAGACCGCGGGCGCTGGCCCACTGATGCAGCTGGCTGCAGACGGGGTCATACCCCTCGCCATAGGGGCCGGTGACACGCATATAGGCCAGAGTGCGGGCGTCCATCTCGATGGTTTTCATGGTATTGCTCCGTGCTGATGAGTGACCCTCAGCATAAGGATTAGGCTGCACAAGTGCGTGTCCATCCTTGCTCATCAAGTGTCCATTCTTGCTCTTGTCGCGGCGAAACTCTCCCGGCGAGCAACCATAGTAACGGCGAAATACCTTGGCAAACGCCTGGGAGCTGGCGAGCCCCGCCCCCAACGCAATGGCCGTGACACTGGCATCGGTATAGCAGAGCTGCCAAGCAGCCCGCTGGATGCGCAGACGACGACACATCTCCCCGGGCGTCTCCCCCGCCACAGCCGTAAACACCCGGTGAAAATGGTAGAAAGACAAGCAGGCACGGCTTGCCAGCGTTTCAATGGAGAGATCGGGATTCTGCTCCAGCGCCCGGATCACCGGGCGCAATCTGGCCTGATAATCGACCATACCGTTAGCGACTGGCGCCCCCCGCGACTCTGGCCATATAGAGTGCATCCACATAGCGCCCCTGGCGGAAGGCATAGTCACGGGCCAACCCCTCCTGCGTGAAACCGAACTTGCGATAGAGCGCCTGTGCGGCCTCATTGTCGGTATAGACAGTCAGCTCAATCCGGTGCAGGTTGAGCCAGTTATCGGCCAGATCCAGCGCCGCGGCCATCAGGGCAGAGCCCACCCCTTTGCCTGCCCAGTCATCCCGCACTCCCATGCCAATCCCGGCCACATGCTTGCGTCTGGGATTGGGCTCCACATGCAATGAGATCTGACCCACCAGCCTCCCATCGGCCTCCGCCACCAAGGCGACCACATCACCGTTCTCCAACCGTTTTTGCCACTGGCTAAGGGGTGGCATAGGCAGGTGCAAAGTGCCCGCCTGGGCATTGGGCATGGCGTAAAGATCCCGCAAGGCGGGGGCATCGGCGGGTTCGGCATGACGGATAGTAATCTGCATATGAGGCTCCTTTTCGAAGCCTCCATCATGCAATATCCGGCGCGGTTACACATCCCCCAGCAACACCGATTTGTCTTGCCTATCAAAGAGCGAGGCAAGGCCCATTGGCCGAGCACGACGCAGATCCGTAGGCTGACCCCATATCAACAAGGAGAGAAGCCATGACTGACAAGACCCTGCACAGCGCCAACGGCGCCCCCGTCGTCGACAACAACAACAGCCTCACCGCCGGTCCGCGCGGCCCCATCCTGATGCAAGATATCTGGTTGATGGAGAAACTCGCCCACTTCGACCGCGAGCGCATTCCCGAGCGGGTGGTTCACGCTAAGGGCTCGGGCGCCTACGGCACCTTTACCGTGACCCACGACATCAGCCAGTTCAGCAAGGCCGATCTGTTCAGCGCCATCGGCAAGCAGACGCCTGTATTCCTGCGCTTCTCCACCGTGGCCGGTGAGAAAGGCGCCGCCGATGCCGAACGCGATGTGCGCGGCTTCGCCCTCAAGTTCTATACCGAGCAGGGCAACTGGGATCTGGTAGGTAACAACACCCCGGTCTTTTTCATCCGCGATCCGCTGAAATTCCCTGACTTCATCCACACCCAGAAGCGGGATCCACGCACCAACCTGCGCAGCGCCACCGCCGCCTGGGACTTCTGGTCACGCCATCCGGAATCCCTGCATCAGGTCACCATACTGTTCAGCGATCGCGGCATCCCCAAGAGCCTGCGGGAGATGAACGGCTACGGCAGCCACACCTTCAGCTTTATCAACGATGCCAACGAGCGCTTCTGGGTCAAGTTCCACTTCAAGACCGAGCAGGGCCACAGCTTCTACACCGATGAAGAGGCCGCCACCGCCGTCGGGCAGGATCGGGAGACCAGTCAGGCGGATCTGTTCAATGCCATCGAGCGGGGCGACTTCCCGCGCTGGAAGGTCTATGTGCAGGTGATGCCGGAGGCCGAAGCCCAGACTTACAACATCCACCCGTTCGACCTGACCAAGGTGTGGCCGCACAGCGACTACCCGCTGATCCCGGTGGGCGTGCTGGAGCTCAACCAGAACCCGGACAACTACTTCGCCCATGTGGAGCAGGCCGCCTTTACCCCGGCCAACGTGGTGCCCGGTATCGGCTTCTCGCCGGATCGCATGTTGCAAGGGCGACTCTTCTCCTACGGCGACACCCAGCGCTATCGCCTCGGCGTCAACCACGGTCTGCTGCCGGTCAACGCCCCGCGCTGCCCGTTCCATCACGGCGCCCATCGTGACGGTGCCATGCGGGCGGACAGCAATGGCGGCGCCAGCCCCAACTATCAGCCGAACCGTTTCGGTACCCAGCAGCCGAGCGAACAGCACGAACCGGCGCTGAGTCTGGAAGGGGCCGCCCTGCACTACGACTTCCGTGACTACGACAGCGACTACTACAGCCAGCCGGGTAACCTGTTCCGCATCATGGACGAGGGGCAGCGCTCGCGGCTCGCCGCCAACCTGGCCCGATCTCTCATCAATGTGGAGGATGACGCCATCGTCGCAGCCCAGCTCAAGCACTTCGAGCAGGCCGACCCCGAATACGCCAAGCGGGTCGAACTGGCACTGGCCGCCTTGCAGCGCTAAGCCGCAAGCAGGAAAACTCTACAAAAACAAAACGGGGGCCTGATGGCCCCCGTTTTCTATTGCGAGCAAGCTCGCTCAGAGAGCAGGGTCCTGCCCGGCCAGCCACCGCAACGCGTTCGCCTCACGCTCTTTGACAAAGGCATTCTTGCCCGCACAGTAGCGCTCGATATCGTGCTGACAGCTCGCGGCTACCGCCTGCTTTAACTCGGCGTATTCCCGGCATACCGCAGGATGGGCCCTTAGATAGTCACGAAAGGCCAGATGGCGATGCACATGGTCATCCCCTTGCAAGAAGGCGTGGATCTGGTGGGTTCTCTCATCACCCCCCTTGCGAAAATAGCGGCGGCGCGCAATCCCGCACTCATCCATCGCCTCATAGCCCAGCGCCTCCAGCTGACCATTCTGCTCATCGAGCCGCTCCAGCGATGATACCTCCAGCATGATGTCGATGATGGGCTTGGCGGCCAAACCGACGACAGAGGTACTGCCGATATGGTGGACAGCTAGCAAGCAGTTATCCAGCGCACTGCGTAATTGAACCTCTTCAGCTACAAAGCTGGCTGGCCATTGGGGGTTGTAGGAAACAACGTCGACTCTCACAGTTTCAGCTCTCTGGATAGTTGCCGATGGAATAGGGCAACAGGGTATGCGATGGGTGGACAAGATAACCAGACGGCAAATTGCCAGCAACAAAAACGGAGCCCGAGGCTCCGTTTTTCAATGCTGTATCAATCCCGGACGGAACGCGCTTCGCGCTCTTCCCGCTCCCTTGCCAACAAGCGTTTGTACCACCAGCTACTGCGACGACGTTGTGCATTGGAAGAGCGACGAGCCATTTCTTAGGTTCCAGCCAAGAGAAGAAAGGAGCTGCATTATGCGACAGGGATCACGTCCATGTCTTTAGCTGGATAAAGAAAAGCCTCACTGACCCACGGAAATCGTCTTCTGATCTTTCGCCCCCCGGGTGGCAGGCAACACCACCGCAGGAGAGCGCCAGGCCAGTGGGCCATTGCTCTCGAGGTCGTTCAGCGGGCCGCACTCCAGCCAGACATCTCCCTGCAGAATGCGGGCCCCTTCGGAATATTTCTGATCCGCAAACCAGCAGACCCGCTCGGGCAATGAGCCCAGCGGCAACACCAGTTCGGGACTGGCAGACTCGCCCACCACAGTGGTTTTGGACGCGGCCAGAGCGGGAGCGAGCCAGAGGGAGATCAGCAGGCAAAGCAGTACATTTTTCATGAGGGGGATCCTGTTGCGATGGGGGGCACTCTCGAAGAGTCGACCAGCCCCGGGGTTTACTTGACTGACAATCATACTGCCTGCTGGCATTGTGGAACCAATATGGTAGCCTGCCAGCGCCTGCGGGCAGTCTCTCGCTGCCACGCGCAAACTTCCGGTGAATTTGTCACGTCCTGACAAAATATAACCTTATTTATCAAATCGTTATTTGGATATTATCCCAATGCGTATCATGCCGTTGCTTCAGGCGGCCTGCCTGAGCCTGATGTTGTCCGCCTGCGTTGCCCCATTGCTGATGATGAGCCCCACCAGCCAGCTGATGTGGGCCCTGCTCAAGCCGCTGGTCGGCTTTGACCCGAACGAGGTCAATCTGTTCGAACAACCCCTGATCAAGGATCGGATGACAGCCATCCTTGGCCCCAATTACGACAGCACCATGCAGTTGCTCAAGACTGCCGACAAGTTACAGCAGGAGGGGCCGCTTTTCTATGTGGTCTCCGAGTATGCGCCCGTGCCGGATATCGCCAAGCAGGCGGGGATGGTGTGGAACTCGCAAACCAACCAGATGTCGGTATTGCTGCAAAAAGGGGATGGCACCACCCTGACCTTCGGCGAAAATCTGGCGGGCACGGCACCGACCTGGCCAACCGCCATGCAGGGCTGGCAGACCCCCACCAGCCAGCTCACCCCGGCGGCCAATGCCCTGACCGGTACGGCAACCAGTCAGAGTGGCACCTCCCCCTTCTCCCTTGGCAACGCGCTGGGCACAGTGACCCGCGGCGTCACCGGCTCGCTGACCAACAGCGCTAGCCAGGCTATCAGCGGCGCAGCCGCCAACGCCACAGGACAGGCCACCCAAGCGGTGAGCCAAAGCACGACCGCTCTTACCCGCACTGCAACCACCGCTGTCACTGCGCCAGCCAAGCAAGCGGTGAGCAGTGCCGCTGCGACTGCAACTCAAGAAGCGACCAAGGCTGTTGCCGTTCCTGCCAAGCAAGCAGTCAGCAGCGCCACTGCGACCGCGGCGCAAGAAGCTACCAAGGCCGTTGCTGCTCCTGCCAAGCAAACCGTCAACAGCGCCGCTGCGACCGCGACCCAAGAAGCCACCAAGGCTGTTACCGCTCCGGCCAAACAGGCCGTCAGCAGCGCCACTGCGACCGCGGCGCAAGAAGCTACCAAGGCTGTTGCCGCGCCTGCCAAACAGGCTGTCAGCAGTGCCGCGGCGACCGTGACACAGGAAGCCACCAAAGCCGTTGCCGCTCCTGCCAAGCAAGCCGTCAGCAGCGCCGCAGCAACCGCGACGCAAGAGGCAACCAAGGCCGTTGCAGAACCAGCCCGGCAGGCCGTCAGTGCCGCATCCCATACGGCCGGAGAGAGCGTCGCCGATGCCGCCAGAGCGGCGGAAGCCAAGGCTCGCGCCAAGGCAGAGGCGGAGATGGAAGCCCTGCTCAAATAAACCGACAGGCCACCGCAAGGTGGCCTGTTTTTTATCCCGCTACCGGATCATGACGTTATGGAAAAGGCCACATAGACTGTTAGGTAACTACCCGCACAAGGAGTGCATCATGCGTCGTTTGCTCCCTGCTCTCGCTTCTCTCGCCCTGTTTATCGCGCTCCCGGCTCCGGCACTTATCTACTATTCGGAACAGAACATGCCGCTCAATGGCCAGGATAAAAATGGTCAGCCTGTGGGGTTAGCAGTCGAGTTGCTGCGCCTGATGTGGCGCGAAATGGGGGAGCCGGAGCAACCCATCCACTTTCTGCCCTGGGCCCGCGGCTGGTATCTGCTGACCCAGCAGCAAGAGGCCGTGCTCTTTACCACGGCACATACCAAGGAGCGGGATCCCCACTTCCTCTGGGTCTGCCCCATCAGCCACTCCAGGGTCGCGCTGGTCGGCCGCAAGCAGGATGCCCCCAAAGTGACCAGCAAAGCGGATCTCGCCAAGCTGCAGATCGGCGTGATGCAGGCTGATGTCGGGGAGCAGTTGCTGCTCAATCGCGGGATCAGCCCGGGCAATATGATGTCGGTGGAGCGCATGGATCAGGTGGTTCGCCAGCTAATCATGGCACGCACCGATCTGGTGGCGGGCAACGAGGTGATGCTGCGCCATCAGGCCAAAGAGCTGGGTTTCCCCAGCGAGGATTTTGTCACCGTCGCGATTATTGAAGAGCAGGATAACTGCTTCGCCTTCAACCTGAGGGCAGACAAGCAACAGGTTGCCCGCCTGCAACAGGCGCTGGACAAGGTCAAACAGGGGGATGAATACAAGCAGCTGATGAAGCGCTACCAGTTGCTCAGTATCCTGCCCGAAACCACTCCCACCCTCCCGCGCATCGAGTAACTCCGGCCCGCCCTATGGCGGGCCCTCTCTATCTCCCGCCGATGATGCCTGTGATGCCTCCACCGGAGCCGTAATGAGGTGGTTCAGAAAGAGATTGAACAGCTCGGCCCGCGAGCCGAGCCGCAACTTGCCGTAGAGGTGCTTGCGGTGATTCTTCACCGTACCGCTGCCAATCCCGAGCTCCGCGGCAATCGCCTCGGTATCCAGCCCCTGCAGCAGCAACTCCGCCACCTGCCGCTCGCGCCGGGTAAGCCGATCCCCCCCGACACTCGACATAGCCTGCTCCACCGCACTCCGGAGGCTGGAGCTGTCTGGCAGCGCAGTGCTCTGGGCCAACAGCGGCTGGCTCTGCCGCCACTGCTGACGACAGAGCGAATGCACCAGCGGGAACAGCTGCTCCAGCCTCGCCAGCTCGTCACGGCTGAGGGTACTGCGCTTGTCGAGCCGCCCGAGAAACAGCATCAGCGTCAGCCCGTCCCGCACCGGCAGGATCAGCCCCACCTCCTCCTGCCAGCCGGTGGCCTGATAGAAGTGGTAGCGATATTCGGGATCGAGCCGCCCTTGGGAGACCTGCGCCAGGGTCCAGACGCCGGCAGGCAAGCCCTGCTCCAGCGCCTGCATAAAGGGATCCTGACTGAAGTGGCTGGTGAGGTAGCGGTCAAACAACAGAGCCCGCTGATGATTGAGGTTGTCGTAGAGGTAGACGGGGCGCTGCCCCACCCCGAGCAGCAGGGCGCAATCAAACGCCACCTGTTGCTGGATCAGCCGCACCAGCGCCGCCGCAAAGGCGCTGCTGTGCAGGGCATCGACCACCTCGGTCATACTGCGGGTCAAGGCATCTGTGGTAAATGGCTGGGTCATGGTGACACGTTTTCGTTGGTGGGGAGCGATTCCCCGCTATGACTGAATGCTAGCACGAGAGTGGCAAAACTGTCCCTCAGGGGACATATCCGCCACCAGCCAGAACAGCGAGGATGACGACTTTTCCCCCTGCTGTTGGAGAACCCATGATCAACCACCACCTGCTCGATGAACTGAGCCAGCGCGGCCTTGTGGCCCAGAATTCCGACCCGGCGGCCCTGGCCGATCATCTCTCCACCCCGCGCACCGTCTATTGCGGGTTCGACCCCACCGCCGGCAGCCTGCATATCGGTCATCTGGTGCCGCTCTTGATGCTGCGCCGATTCCAGCTGGCGGGCCACACCCCGGTGGCTCTGGTGGGCGGGGCGACCGGCCTTATCGGCGATCCCAGCTTCAAGGCGACCGAGCGCAGCCTCAACAGTGCCGATACCGTGCAGGGTTGGGTCGCCAGCCTGTCTGCCCAAATCAGGGCGCTGCTGCCCGCCGATGATGGCCTGTCGGCCCCGCAACTGGTCAACAATGGCGACTGGATGGGGCAGATGTCCGCCCTCGATTTTCTGCGGGATATCGGCAAGCACTTCTCGGTCAACGCCATGCTGGCACGGGAGTCAGTGCGCCAGCGACTGGCCCGCCCGGATCAGGGCATCTCGTTTACCGAGTTCTCCTACGCTCTGCTGCAATCCTACGATTTTGCAGTGCTGCACCAGCGGCTCGGCTGCACCCTGCAGATTGGCGGCAACGACCAGTGGGGCAATATCACCAGCGGCATGGATCTCACCCGTCGCCTCCATCAGGCGCAGGTACACGGCATGACCCTGCCCCTTATCACCAAGGCAGACGGCACCAAGTTCGGCAAGACCGAAGGGGGCGCGGTCTGGCTCGATCCGGCGCTCACCTCCCCTTACGCCTTCTACCAGTTCTGGCTCGGCACCGCGGATGAGGATGTCTACCGCTTCCTGCGCTACTACAGCTTTATGTCGCTGAGCGAGATTGATGCACTGGAAGCGGAAGATGCCAAGCGGCAGGGACGCAAGCAGGCCCAGCAGGTGTTGGCGAACGAGCTGACCGAGCTGGTACACGGCAAGGCGGCGCTGGCGGCGGTGCAGCGCATCAGCGAACTGCTGTTTAGCGGCGATGTGGCTCGCCTCGGCGAGAGCGATCTGGCCCAGCTGGCACAGGATGGCATGCCGAGCAGCACCGTCAGCGGCGAGACTGATCTGGTCAGCCTGCTGGTCAGCTGCGGTCTGGCGAACTCCAAACGCATCGCCCGCGAGCTGCTGGCGGCGGGCGCCATCAGTCTCAATGGTGTGCTCAAGCAGGATGAACAGCTGAGTGCCGATGATCGGCTGTTTGGCCGCTACCTGCTGCTGCGCCGGGGCAAGAAGCAGTATCAACTGGTGGAGTGGAAATAAGCCGCAGGGCGGGGAGTTCAGCCTCCCCGCCCGCACCCAGAACCCCTTTTGAATCCCGAGTTGCGATCCCCCTCACAGCCTCTCCCGTCGGCAGCCACCATACTGGCACCGGCGAACATGGAGTACGCCACACAATCTGTTCCTCACGAATCAACAAGGATGCTGATGATGAAGAGATGGCTTCTGGTGCTGCTCTGCACCCTGCCCATGCTGGCACACGCCAGCGGATACACCCAGACCCGCTACCCCATAGTGCTGGTGCACGGCCTGTTCGGTTTCGACAAGCTGCTCGGGGTCGATTACTTCTATGGCATTCCCCAGGCCCTGAGCCGGGATGGTGCCAAAGTCTACGTGGCTCAGGTATCGGCCACCGCCAGTTCGGAGCAACGGGGGGAGCAACTGCTCGCCCAAGTTGAGCTGCTGCTGGCGGCCACCGGCGCCGAGAAGGTCAACCTGATCGGCCACTCCCACGGCGGCCCCACCATTCGCTATGTCGCCTCGGTCGCCCCCGAGCTGGTCGCCTCCGCCACCAGCGTCGGCGGGGTCAACTACGGCTCCGAGATTGCCGATCTGGTGCGGGCCAATGCCGCCCCCGGCAGTGCCGCCGAGAAGCTGGCTGCCGCCGCTGCCCACGCCCTCTCCGGCATGATTTCACTGCTCTCGGGCGGGAGCCAGCTGCCGCAAGATCCGGTCGCCGCTCTCGATGCCCTCACCAGCAAGGGGGCCAGCCAGTTCAACCAGCGCTACCCGGAGGGGCTGCCCAGCCGCTATTGCGGCGAGGGGCCGATGCAAGCAACCAACGGCGTCTACTACTTCTCCTGGAGCGGACGCGGCAACCTGACCAATCTGCTGGATCCGGTGGATCCTGCGCTGGCGCTGACCGGCGCCTTCTTCAAGGAGCCCAATGACGGACTGGTCGGGGTCTGCAGCAGCCACCTCGGCAAGGTGATCGGCACCAACTACCGGATGAACCATCTGGACGAAGTGAACCAGTCCTTCGGCATCCACCATCTGTTCGAGACCGATCCGGTCACCCTCTATCGCCAGCATGCCAACCGTCTCAAGGAGCTGGGACTATGAAGATAGCCACCCTGCTCGTCGTACCCTGCGCCATCACCCTGCTGCTTGGCGGGGTGTTGTTCTGGCCCACAGCACCGACGGCAGACTCATCCCCCGCTCAAGCCAGCCAGCATGCACAGAGCCACCCGCACGATCCCGAGCAGGAGGCCGCCGATGCCCTGCAGGCGCGCTATCGCACCTTTGTCTCCGCCCAGAGCAGCCTGACAGTGCCCACCGAGATCTCCCTCGCCAGCCTGCAGATCCTGTTTGACGAGCGGGAACAGCTGCGCCAGCAGAGCTTTACTCCGGCCGAGCAGGCCCAGCTGTTTGCCGAGGATCGGCTGATGGAGCAGCTGACCCTGCGCCGCAGGGCGCTGGCGGAAGCAAGAGACAGCGACAAGTCGCAGCTGGCCAGCGAGCTGGATCTCTGGCTGGCAGAGCAACCGGACTGGTTTCGCGAGGCGGAGGCCAACAGCCGTCTGCTTGAGGAGTTGCAAGGGCTGGCGCAGATGGACCCGTCCAAACGGGGGGCTCTGCTGCTGGAGATAGGGGGGCCGGAAGCGGTGGATCGGATGCGCCAGCTGGAGCAGAGCCGGCAAGGGTTCGAGGAGCAGCTCAGCGGCTTTCTGGCCGATCTCAGACAACTGCCGAACGAGGCCCGGTCCGAACAGCAGCAGGAGCTGCTGGCCCGCTGGTTCGAGCCCGGACAGTGGCGCCGGGTCGAGGCACTCACCCGGCTCAAGCTGGGGGAGCCACACACCGAATGAGAAGGGGGCCCGTGATGGGCCCCCTTGATATTGCGCTTATTGCGGCTTGTTGGCACCCGGCAGCGGCTGCCAGGTGAGGCGGGTTACCTGAGTGCCCTGCACCTCGCACTTGAGGCTCAGCTCCTGCCACCCCTTATCCTGACGCAGGGAGACCTCCCCCTCGATCCCCTGCTCGCCAATCTTCAGCTTATCCTGCTCGAAGATCACCTTGTCGCCGTGGGCGAGATCCATCAGTTTGCCGTTGCAGAGCCAGTGAGCGAGATCCGCCCCCTTCAGCTTGACGCCCCCCTTGGCCGCTTTCTGCTCGGCCGCGCTCACCACAAACAGCTTGCTCAGCTCGGCGGCCCGCTTGGTGAGCCACTCCTGACGCTGCTGCATGCTCATCTTGCTGACGAACTCGGCGGGCTGACCCTTCTCGTCCAGCCATTGGGTCAGCTTGCCGCTGGCGTCAAAGGCGAACTGGGCGGCGGGCTCTTTGACCCCGAACAGCTTGCCGCCCTTGAAGTAGTAGCGGCTCTCCCCTTCCAGCTTGCCCAGCTCGTTCATGATGGGCACGGCGATGATGACGGGGGCGCCATCGATCCAGGCCTTGATATCGACGCCGTCATGGCTGAATTGACGGGTATCGAGGGCGCTCTCGGCCCCCTTCTCCATCAGGGTAAACTGCTCGGCGAGAGAAGCGGCCAGAGAAGGGAGGGAGCAGAATCCCAGGGTCAGCGCGATCGCTGTGTTGCGCATTGAGTTGTACATAGCACTCCTGTGATGGGCCATCCGGCCCGTGGTTAACTCTCTGTCAGCCAGGCCCGCAGCCCTTCCCGGTGAGCATCGCTCAGGGGCAGGGATTGGCGGGCCCGGTAGTCAAAATGGATCAGGGTCGTTTCGGCGGTGACGGCCAGTTCGCCGCCCTGCCAGGCCTCCTGCCAGACCGTAAATGAGCTGGTGCCGATGCGGCGCACGCCGGTCTTGATGGTGACCGGCTGGCCGTAGAACAGCTCCCGCTTGAACTGCACTGTGTAGCCCGCGATGATCAGATGCCAGTTATGCACATCCAGATCGGGGGAGAAGATCCGGAACAGGGGATCCCGCGCCGATTCGAACCAGACCGCCGGCACCGTATTGTTGATATGGCCGAGGGCATCCGTCTCCTGAAAGCGGGGTTGGATCTGCATTTCCAGCATGGGTTGACTCCTTGTCTCTTTGTTTCTGTCCTTGTCCGTTCATGGGACATCAGTGGCCAATGGGGTGGCAGCCGGGCATCACCAGCGGATCAGCATGTTACATGATACTGCTGGCCCAAGGACAGGAATGCCAGCGGCCCTGCGCGACCGGCCAGCGGGTGTCGCAGCGCGGCGGATTGTAGGACTGCACAGAAAAGCGGGCAGTAAAAAGCCCCGCACATCTTGTGCTGTGCGGGGCGGGTACAGATAACCAAACGGCTTGGGGACTAGCCGAGCAGATCGAAGCGATCCGCATTCATCACCTTGTTCCAGGCGGTGATGAAGTCACAGACAAACTTCTCGCTGTTGTCATCCTGGGCATAGACCTCGGCATAAGCGCGCAGCACCGAGTTGGAGCCGAACACCAGATCCACCCGGGTAGCCGTCCACTTCAGCGCGCCGCTGCGGCGATCGCGGATCTCGTAGAGATTGCTCGCTTTCGGCAGCCACTGGTAGTCCATGTCGGTCAGGTTGACGAAGAAGTCGTTGCTGAGCACCCCGACCCGATCGGTAAAGACCCCGTGCCCGGTACCGCCGTGGTTGGTGCCGAGCACCCGCATCCCGCCGACCAGCGCCGTCATCTCGCAGGCGGTAAGCCCCATCAGCTGAGCGCGATCCAGCAGCAACTCCTCCGCCGTCACTACATAGTCCTGCTTGAGCCAGTTGCGGAAGCCGTCGGCCAGCGGCTCCAGCACCTCGAACGAGACCACATCGGTCTGGGCCTGAGTGGCGTCCCCCCGACCCGGCGCAAACGGCACGCTCACCGTCACTCCGGCAGCCTGGGCAGCCTGCTCGATGGCGAGGTTGCCCCCCAGCACGATGAGATCCGCGACGCTGACACCACACTCGGCCGCCAGCTTGTCATAGACCGCCAGCACCTTCGCCAACTTCGCCGGTTCGTTGCCCGGCCAATCCTTCTGGGGGGCCAGCCGGATGCGGGCGCCGTTGGCACCGCCCCGCTTGTCGGAGCCACGGAAGGTACGGGCACTATCCCAGGCGGTAGTGACCCGCTCGCTGATGGAGAGGCCGCTGGCGGCAATCCTGGCCTTCACCGCCGCCACGTCATAATCGGCACGTCCGGCAGGCACCGGATCCTGCCAAATCAGATCTTCTGTCGGCACATAGGGGCCGACATAGCGGCTCTTCGGCCCCATATCCCTGTGGGTCAGCTTGAACCAGGCGCGAGCGAAGGCGTCGGAGAAGGCCGCCGGATCATCGCGGAAACGCTCGGCAATCTTGCGATAGGCGGGATCGAATTTGAGCGCCATATCGGCATCCGTCATCATGGGTTTGCAGCGGATCGACGGGTCCTCCACATCCACTGGCATATCCTCTTCGGCGATATTGATCGGTTCCCACTGATGGGCCCCCGCCGGAGATTTTTGCAACCACCAGTCGTACTTGAACAGCAGATCGAAGTAGCCGTTGTCCCATTGGGTCGGGTGGGTGGTCCAGGCCCCCTCAATGCCGCTGGTCACGGTATTGCGGCCGATGCCGCGGCTGTGGTGATTGATCCAGCCGAGCCCCTGCTCCTCGAGGCTGGCCCCTTCCGGCTCGGGTCCAAGCTGTTTGGCATCGCCGTTGCCGTGAGCCTTGCCGACGGTGTGGCCACCGGCAGTCAACGCCACCGTCTCTTCATCATCCATCGCCATGCGGGCGAAGGTGACCCGCATATCCTGTGCGGTTTTCAGGGGATCGGGCTGGCCATCCACCCCTTCCGGGTTGACGTAGATAAGCCCCATCATCACCGCCGCCAGCGGGTTTTCTAGATCCCGCTCGCCGGAGTAGCGACCACCCGGCTTGCCGCTGGGCGCCAGCCACTCTTTCTCCGAGCCCCAGTAGATATCCTTCTCCGGGTGCCAGATATCCTCGCGGCCAAAGGCGAAGCCGAAGGTCTTGAGCCCCATGGACTCATAGGCCACAGTGCCCGCAAGAATGATCAAATCGGCCCAGCTGATCTTGTTGCCGTACTTCTTCTTGATGGGCCACAGCAGGCGACGGGCCTTGTCGAGGTTGGCGTTATCCGGCCAGGAGTTGAGGGGGGCAAAACGCTGGTTGCCGCTGCCACCACCGCCGCGGCCATCGGCTATGCGGTAAGTCCCGGCCGAGTGCCAGGCCATGCGGATCATCAGGCCACCGTAGTGGCCCCAGTCAGCGGGCCACCACTCCTGACTGTCGGTCATCAGGGCGGTCACATCCTGCTTGAGGGCCGCCATATCGAGCCCCTTCAAGGCTTCCCGATAGTTGAAACCGGCCCCCAGCGGATTGGTCTTGGTATCGTGTTGGTGAAGAATGTCGAGGTTGAGGCTATTCGGCCACCACTCCATTCTGGACGTCTCGACGGAGGTGGTTCCCCCGTGCATGACCGGGCATTTTCCTGCGGAACTGTCTGAATTTTTGCTCATCGTTTTCCTCATTTGCTCTGCTGTCCATAACCTGAAACAGCATGGCACAGAGGCGTGACACAAACTGTGCAGCAGCGGCCGATTTACGGATCTTTCACGCAAGCGGCCACGGAGCGCCCGTCAGCCGCGACAGAAATTGGATGAACTATGGCGCCTCTGCGGGCAGATGGGGCGGCTCGGGCCGCAACCAGGCGCTGCGAAAATCGAACCAGCCGAGCGCCGTCATCCGCACCCCGTGCACGCCGACCCGGCTCTCCAGCTCCAGCCAGTGGTGAAACAGCGGCACAAACCAGCTTTGCTGCTGCACAGTTGCCAGCAGGGCTCGCGGCCCCGGCTCGGCACCGCTGGCCCGCCACTGCATCAACCCCTGCCACAACTCATGCTGACAGCCCCACACCTTGCGCAGCAACGGAGTGCCCTGCAACCAGGCGTAGGGGGCAAAGGGGCCGGCATGTTCGAGGTTGAGGGTGCCGAGCCAAAGATCCACGTCTTCATCCTCGCCACTCACCCAGCGACCGTAATCGAGGGTACGCACCTCGAGCTGGATCCCCTGTTCGGCCAGCAGGCTGCTCATGGCGTTGGCGCACTCGTTGAACTCCAGATGCTGGTTGAAGCAGGCGAGCACCAGTCTTCCCGGCAACTGCGTCGGTGTGGGCAAGGGCGCGGGCAGCGCTTCGCGCCAGTGAGGAAGCAGGCCGAGGGCGCTGGTCCAGCCCCGTTGCAACTCGGGGGCGACCCGCCCCATCAGGGCCACCGGATTGAGCAGCTGGCCCAGCCACTGGCGCAGGGCGGGATCCTGCAAGGATCCGGAACGATCGTCCTGCAGCAGGAAGTAGCAGCCCGACTCCAGCTCCGATTCGCCGCGCATGGTGCCGAGCTCCGGGCTGTCGCGCCCCAATTGCAGGTGGGTCTCCAGCCGCTCTGCCAGCTCCGGCAGCATCCAGATATCGATCTCGTCGAGCAGGGCGCGCAGGCCGAAGTAGTCGTCGAATGCCGCAAGGCAAAGATGCAACGGATCGTTGGCGGCCACCCGGTAGGGGCCGGTGCCGACCGGTTGCAGGGCAAAGCCCGCCTCCCCCTTGAGCTCCCGCGGCAAGATGGTCGCCACCGGCTCCGCCAGCAGGTGGGGCAGCCAGGGATCCGGGCTGTCGAGATAGAGATCCAGGGTGCGCGGCCAGGGGCTCTCCAGCCGGTCCAGATGAGCGAACAACGGGCGACCCCGCAGGGCCAGCAGGCTCTCCATCACATCCTCTACCACCAGCTCGCGGCCGTGGTGAAAGCGCACCGCCGGACGCAGATAGAAGCGCCAGTGGCAGGGGCCCAGACACTCCCAGTGATGGGCGAGATCCCCTTCGATTTCCCCATTTTCCTCATTTCGCCGGGTGAGGCCGTTGAAGATCTGGCGGCTCAGGTGAATTTCGGAGCGGCGCATCGGGCCGGTGGGCAGCAACTGCGGCAACGGGCGATAGTAGGGCACCCGCAGGATCTGGCGCCCCTCGCGGGTGGCCTGACCGAGCTGTTCGATCAGCAACGGAGTGAGCAGATCGAGGCGCTCCTCGGCCAGCCGCACCGCCTGCGCCAGCTGGCCCTGACTGAGCAGATCCCGCAAGCGGCGCCGGGTCAGGCTCTCCTGACTGTCGAGCAGAGTGAGCCGGGAGCGCCGCCCCCGCCCCGCTTCCGCCGACCAGCTGAGCCAGCCCTGATCCTGCATCCGCCGCAGCAGCAGGCGGGCGTTGCGCGGGGTGCAGCAGAGCAGATCCGCCACCTCGGCGAGGCTGATCTCCCGCTCGTCGCTGCCAAGCAGCTGGGCGAGTCGTTGAAATTGCTGATAGAGGCGACCGGTCGGCATAAAAGAGGAAATCCTGTTGCTGTAAGTCATCAGTTTTTACTTCCTCATTTTAGCTCAATACTGCTGATGAACGTGAGAACCACAGCAGAGGAACACCATCATGAGCCACGCCAACCCCCTCAAACCGAACCGGATCCAGCAGACCTTGCGCCGTTACTTCAAGCGGATCCTGCCGCGCCCCTTGCCGCTTATCGAGGATCCCATGCAGCAGCTCAACCGCCTGATGCAGTGGGATATGAACCAGATCGATGACAAGGAGTATCGCCGCCGTCTCTGAGTGCGAGCCGTGCCCGCCACTCGGGACGCGCATCCCCTGCGGGAGCAATTGCTTTGCCGGATCTTGCTGTTTACATCGGCCACGGGCCTGATAGATTGGACGTCTATCCATCTATAACTGCGACAAGCAACATCCAACAAGGAGTGTGTGATGAAAGATGCGACCCTGGCCCTGCACCACGGCTTTTCCTGCGACCCCACCACCAAGGCGGTCGCTGTGCCCATCTACCAGACGGTAGCCTACGAGTTCGAGAGCGCCCAGCACGGGGCGGATCTGTTCAATCTGGCGGTGCCGGGCAATATTTACACCCGCATCATGAACCCCACCAACGATGTGCTGGAGCAGCGGATGGCCGCGCTGGAAGGGGGGATCGCCGCGCTGGTGGTCTCGGCAGGTTCCGCCGCCATCACCTACGCCATTCAGGCGCTGACCGCAGCCGGTGACAACATCGTCTCCACGCCCCAGCTCTATGGTGGCACCTACACCCTGTTCGCCCACATGCTGCCGAGTTTCGGGGTCGAGGTACGCTTCGCCAAGGATGACAGCGCCGAAGCCATCGCCGCCCTGATCGACGACAAGACCAAGGCAGTCTACTGCGAGAGCATCGGCAATCCGGCGGGCAACATCGTCGATCTGGCCGCGCTGGCCAAGACAGCCCACGCCCGTGGCGTGCCGCTTATCGTCGACAACACGGTCGCCACCCCGGTGCTGTGCAAACCCATCGAACACGGCGCTGACATCGTGGTGCACAGCCTGACCAAATATGTCGGCGGCCACGGCAACTCGTTGGGTGGCGTCATCGTCGACTCAGGCAAGTTCCCCTGGGCGGATCACGCCAAGCGCTTCCCCCAGCTGACCAAACCCGAGCCCTCCTACCACGGGGTGGTCTATACCGAGGCCTTTGGCCCGGCCGCCTTTATCGGACGGGTACGCACAGTGCCGCTGCGCAATACCGGCGCGGCGCTGGCGCCGATGAACGCCTTCCTGCTGCTGCAAGGGCTGGAGACTCTGAGCCTGCGCATGGAGCGCCACGTGGATAACGCCCTGCGGGTCGCCAATCACCTCAAGCATCACCCCAAGGTGGCCTGGGTCAGCTACGCCGGTCTGCCGGGTCACCCGCACTATCTGCTGGCGGAGAAGTACATGGCCGGTCGCCCCTCGGCCATCCTCTCGTTCGGTCTGAAGGATGGCTATGAAGCGGGCGTGCGCTTCTACGATGCGCTGAAGATCTTCAAGCGGCTGGTCAATATCGGCGACGCCAAGTCGCTGGCCTGCCACCCGGCCTCCACCACCCATCGCCAGTTGAGCGAGGCGGAGCAGGCCAAGGCCGGGGTGAAACCGGAGATGATCCGGCTGTCGGTCGGGATCGAGGCGATCGAGGACATTCTGGCGGATCTGGATCAGGCGCTGGAGGCCTAAGCTGGACGTTGAGCGAGCGGGCATCAGCCCGCTCTTTTTTTACTGCCGGTGAACCGCCCCCCTCGCCCGTTCGTACACCTCATCCTGCCACCGAATCGAGGTCCTTATGATAGTCCTGCACCACCTGAACAAATCCCGCTCCCAACGCATCATCTGGCTGCTTGAAGAGCTGGGCCTGCCCTATGAGATCAAGGCGTATCAGCGCGATGCCGCGACCTTTTTGGCACCGCCCGAGCTGAAAGCCATCCACCCCCTCGGCAAGTCGCCGGTCATCGAGTTCGACAGCCGGGTACTGGCAGAATCGGGCGCCATCACCGAGTACCTGATCGCCCGCTACGCCGCCGATCGGCTGGCACCGGCACCAGATAGCCCCGACTATCCCGAATATCTGCAGTGGCTCCACTTTGCCGAGAGCTCGGGCATTCTGCCGCTGCTGCTCGACATGTTTGTGCGCAAGGATGGCAGCCCGATGCGCTTCCTGCCGGACTACGCCAAGGCGGAGTGTGCCAAGGTGCTGGGCTACCTCAACGATGTATTGGCAACCCGCCACTATCTGGTGGGGGATCGCCTCTCCGGCGCCGACATCATGAACTCCTTCTTGGTGGATCTGCTGGCGCAAAATGGTCAGCTGGCCCACTTCCCGCACCTGCAAGCCTACTGGCAGCGCCTCAATACCCATCCGGCCCGTCAGAAGGCGGTAGAGCTGGAGCGCGAGCTGGATCAGCGCCCCTGACCGAACAGCCACCATGCAAAACGCCCCGACTGTCGGGGCGTTTTTGTTATGCTGCGAGCGCGGTTTACTTGGTCGCGGGCACCTTGTCCCGGCGCGACTTCCACCACCAGCGCAGCCGGATCTGGGAGATAAGCATCCCCGCCAGCATCAGGGCACAACCGGCAATGGCGCGCTCGTCCAGCGTCTCCCCCAGCAGCAACACGCCACCCACGGCGGCAAAGACGGTCTCCAGACTGAGGATGATGGCGGCGTGGGCCGGATGAGCACCCCGCTGCCCCACCACCTGCAGGGTATAACCGACCCCGACCGAGACCAGCCCGGCATAGAGCAGCGCCTGCCAGCCAGCTACTGCACCAGCCACAGTCGGGGTTTCGATGACAAAGGCGGTGGCAAGGCTGAGCAGGCCGCAGACTACGAACTGCACTCCAGCCAGCTTGATGGGGGCAACCCGGTTGGAGTAGTGATCCACCAGCAGCAGGTGAACGGCCCAGAACAGGGCACCAACTACCTGCAACAGATCGCCAAAGCCGATGGTGAACTCGTCGGTGACGCTCAACACATAGAGACCGGCCAGCGCGATGATGGCGCCGATCCAGGTATTGAGGCCACTCTTGTGGCGCAGCAGCAGCCCCAGAACCGGCACCAGAATGATGTAGAGCCCGGTGATGAAACCGGCCTTGGCGGCTGTGGTGTAGAGCAGCCCAACCTGCTGCAGGGAGGCGGCACAGAACAGCACCAGCCCGGCCAGCACACCACCGATCAGCAGCTGGCGATGGTCGCCCGCGACGGCAACAGGTTGTCGGGATTTGAGCCACCAGAGCAGCGGCAGCAGGGAGAGAGCGCCGAGCAGAAAGCGCAGGCCATTGAAGGTATAGGGCCCCATGTGATCCATCCCGAGGCGCTGGGCGACAAAGCCCATACCCCAGATGGTGGCAGCCATCAGCAACATCAGATTGGAGCGCATGGCGATTCTTCCTTAAATCGGCGCGTGACGGGTTATCCGATCCAAGATACCCGCCTCCCTATCCTCTTGTCTCCACTCTTTGTCTTCGCTCTCGCTCTCCACGCGCTGCATCGCACTGCTTTTGAGCACAGCGAGTGTTACAACAGCGAGGGCTTGGTGAACACGGCCAACAGGGCAATCAGTAACAGATTGCCCCGCAGGATCCAGACCACCCGGAAGTGCTGCTGAATGGAGATCATCGGCGCCTTGCCCAGACGCAAGGCGCGACGCCAGCGATAGAAGAGGCGACTGGGATAAACGAGGGAGCCGACAATCAGCAGAAACAGCCCCATCTTGAGACCGTGGGCAGGATGGGCAAAGATCTCTGCCACCGAGCTGGCATGCTCGAGGGCCAGCAGACTCCCGGTGGCAAAGATGGAGAAGAGCGCCAGCGCCGCCACCCCATCTGCCAGCAGCAGGCGACGCACTCGCAGCATGTTCAGGCCGCGCCTAAATATCAGATACTCGACACAGAGGGCAAGGATCAGTACCGCTATGCTGCCATAATGAATCATTGAGAGCAGAGTGTGGTTCAACATCGGAAACATCTCATTTTCTGCCTTTAGACGAGCCGCACAGCATCATATATGCTGGTGTCACCCGAGACGAAAAGGATCTGTTCATGTCCCCCGCCAAGCCCAAGAACACTTGGTCTTTGATCACCCGCATGCGGCTGGGCCTCCTCTTGCTCTTTATCCCAGTGTTGCTGCTCGGCAGCATCTACTACCTGCATATGGAGCGCACCCTGCGCCACGAGCAGCAACAGAACCTGATTGCTCGCAACACCCAGTATTTCCATACCCTGATCGAACCCTATCTGGCGACCCTCAAACGCCAGTTTACGCTCATTTATCAGCAGGTAAATTATCGGGATTTCAGCGGCCCGGAGATCCGCAACGGAGAGCGCTACCTGCAACAGTGGCAGGCCTATCACAAGGTGATGGAACTCGATTACGTCTACGTGGGCACCGAGCATCGCAAGATGCTGATCCACCCCTCCTGGCAGGCCGACGAGAAGTTCGATCCCAGAACCCGCCCCTGGTATCTGCTGGCATCCAGCCATCCCGGACAGATTGTCTGGACTGATCCTTATTACGACTACACCTTGGGCACTCTCACCATGGCGCTGGCCCGGGTGATTGAAGATCCTGACGGCAAGCGGGTTGGCGTACTCTCGCTGGATACCCAGCTCACCCCCCTCGCCAGCTGGCTAAACAGTCGGCATGATCAGAGTCACCATCTGGGCAATGGCTATCAGATCCTGCTCAACCATGACGGACTGGTGCTGGCGCATCCGGATCGCGAACGGGTATTCAAACCCCTCGCTCACCCCGACTGGCTGGCCCGGATGCAACTGCCGCAGGGCTTTTTCCTCGATGATGCCAGCGGCCTGATGGTCTCCTACTACCGCATCCCCGAGCAGCGCTGGATCCTGCTCAGCGTCGAGCCGACTGCCAGCATGCAGCAGGTGATCGACAGCGTCTCCATCAACGTGCAGTTGATGATTGCCGTCGCCTGCATTCTCTATCTGCTGCTGGCCCTGCTCTGGTCCCGCTACTTCCGCCGCATGCTGGGGGAGATCACCCTGCTGATCCGCGCCAGCCGCTCCGGCGGTATCGCCTACAACGGCCGCCGCATGCTGGAGCTGGCCAAGGTCTATGAAGAGATGGATGCCGCCAGCCAGGACTTTGCCCAGATCCGCCTGCAAGCCCATCAGGACAAGCTCACCGGGCTCTACAATCGTCGCTTCTTCGACGAGTGCCTGCAGAAGCAGCTCAACAGTGGCGCCCCCTTCGGGGTGGTGATGTTCGATCTGGATGATTTCAAGCGGGTCAACGATACCCACGGCCATCAGGCGGGGGATGTGGTGCTCAAGCGGGTGAGCAAGCTGGGCATGAATCTGTTCCACGAGTGGGGCTGGTTCTGCCGCTATGGCGGCGAGGAGCTGGTGCTGATCTTCCGTTACGGCGAAGAGCAGCCGATGCTCCCCTCCCTGCTGGAAGCGTTCCGGCTCGGGGTGGAGCAGCTGGAGTGGCGCGAACCCGACCTCACTATCACCATCAGCGGCGGGGTGGCCTTCAGCCGCTCCGGGCTCTCGGCCAAAGAGCTGGTGGAGCTGGCCGACAAGGGGGTCTATCAGGCCAAGCGGGAGGGGAAAAACCGTATCTGCTTCCCGCTGCGCCACCCCCCTCACCAGAGTGCCGAGGAGGACATTCCCGCCTTTGGCGAGCCCCGACAACAAACCAACGAGGGGTAGCTACAGCGGCCAGCACCAACCACAACGCCGTCAGTAAAAACAAAGAGAGAGGCTCCTGCCTCTCTCTTTGTTTTTCGTGCGTCTTGCCGCACGTTAAGCCTGTGTGGCGCGCGGCTCAGCGCTGCCACTCCCACACCGGCCAGCCCAGCTCCTCGGCCTGCTGACGCAGCGCGGGGGCCGGATTGACCGCATGGGGATGGCTCACCGCCCGCAGCATGGGCAGATCGTTGTGGGAGTCGCTGTAGCCAAAGCTCCCCTGCCAGAGGTGGTCCCTGTCTGCAAACAGCTGGTTGATGCGGGCTACCTTGCCCTCGCGAAAGCTGAGGGTGCCGCGGGTCTGGCCGGTCAGCATCCCCTCCTCTTCATCAAGCAGGATGGCGACGCAGTGATCCATCCCCAACATCTTCGCCATGGGGGCCACCAGATGCTCGCCGGAGGCGGAGATGAGCACCAGATCGTCGCCCCGCTCCCGATGCCATTCGATGCGCGCCAACCCCTCGGGGTAGAGGCGCTCGCGCAGCACCTGCTCGGCAAAGCGGGTAGAGAGCGAGTCGAGCCACTGGCGCGTCTTGCCCGCCAGCGGTTGCAGGGTGAAGGCCATATACTGGTGCATGTCCATCTTGCCCTGATGGTAGAGGGACATCATGGCCTGCTCCTCCGCGATCATGCTGGCAGGGGCCAGCTCCTCGGCCACCATGTACTCCAGCCAGAGGCTGGCGGAATCCCCGGCAATCAGGGTCTCGTCCAGATCAAACAGTGCCAGTGCCATGGGCGCTCCTCGCAGTGAAAATGGAAATGAAATGCGGCCTCATGCTACCTCACAGAGTTGATCCCGGGCCACCGCCAGGGTCACGGCACTGCCGGTTGCCAGCAGATCGCCAGCCGAGCGGTTGAGGCAATCCACCGTCAACAGCCCCGCCTCGCACTCCACCTGATAGCGGATCACGTTGCCGAGCAGCTGTTGCTGGCGAACGATGCCGGGCAGGCTGGGTTCGCTGCTGGTCGCCCCGGCGGGCAGCAGGGTGATGGACTCCGGCCGCAGCGCCAGCTTGCCCTGAAAACGGGGGCCGAACAGCGACTTGCCCTGCTCGGCGCCAAGCAGGTTGTAGTTGCCGATAAAGCCCGCCACAAACTCGTTGGCGGGGCGGGTATAGATCTCCTCCGGCGTGCCGCTCTGGACGATGGATCCCTTGTTCATCAGGAAGATCCGATCCGACATGGTGAGCGCCTCCTCCTGATCGTGAGTGACGAAGATGGTGGTGAGCTCAAGGCGCTGCTGGATCTCGCGGATCTGCTGGCGCAGGCTGCGGCGGATACGGGCATCCAGCGCCGAGAGCGGCTCGTCCAGCAAGAGGATCCTTGGCCGTACCACCAGAGCCCTGGCCAGCGCCACCCGCTGGCGTTGACCGCCGGAGAGCTCGGCCGGATAGCGGCGCTCGAAGCCGGTCAGCTCCACCAGCGCCAGCGCCTCCTGCACGCTGGCCGCCAGCTCCCGTCCCGGCTGGGGCTTCATCTTGAGGCCGAAGGCAACGTTGTCCCACACCGTCATGTTGGGGAACAGCGCATAACTCTGGAACACCATGCCGATGCCCCGCTTCTGGGGTTCCTGCCAGGTGATCTCCTCACCGGCCACCCGCACCTGACCGCCATCCACCGGAGTGAGCCCGGCCAGCGCCCGCAGCAGGGTCGATTTGCCGCAGCCGGAGGGGCCGAGCAGGGTCACCAGCTCCCCCTTGCGAATGCCGAATTCGATCCCCTCGAACACCGGGGTCTCGCCATAGGATTTGTGCAGTTGATTCACTTCTAAATGAAACATCTTGGATCACCGATGAAATCTGTTGGCCGCCCAGGTCAGCAGCAGGGTCAGCAGGAAGTAGCTCATCACCAGCGCACTGGTGAAGTGGCCCGAGGTGGCGCGCATGTTGTAGAGGTAGACCTGCAGGGTCTCGTAACGGGTGCCCACCAGCATGTTGGCAAACACGAACTCGCCGAGCAGGAAGGAGAGGGAGAGAAACAGCGCCGCCAGCAATCCCTTGCGCAGACAGGGGATCACCACCAGCAGGAAGGCGCGCCGACTGCTTGCCCCCAGCAGGTGGGCAGCATCCATCAGATCCCTGAGCGGCACCCCTTGCAAGCTGTTGGCCAGCGCCCGGTACATAAAGGGGAGCACCACGGTGAACCAGGTGCCGATCAGGATCCACGGCGTGCCGATAATCGGCAGCACGCCGTCAGCGTAGATCTGCAGCAGCCCGACTGAGGAGACCACTGGCGGCACCGCAAAGGGGAGCAGGATCAGCAGATTCATCCAGGGATCCAGCTTGGGGAAGTAGTAGGCCACCACCAGCACGGTGGGTACCAGCACCAGGGTCCCCAGCAGCAGGGTGGCGAAGCAGACCAGCAGGCTGCGTCCAAACGCCGCCAGAAAACGCGGGTCGCCCCACAGCTTGAGATACCAGTCGAGGGTGAAGCCATCCGGCAGCAGGGTCGCCCCCCAGCGGGTGGAGATGGAGTAGAGAAAGGTAGCCAGCAGCGGCAGCAGCAGGGTGGCGACCAGCCCACCCAGCACCCACTTGGGCCAGCGCGGCGTCAAATCATGCATGGGATTGCCCCTTGTTCACATAGCTCTTTTTCAGCAGCCACTGGTTGGCGGCCGTCACTACCCCCAGCAGCACCATCAGGATCACCGCCAGCGCCGCCGCCATATTGGGCTCGAGGAAGATATCGCCGGAGACCAGACTGGCCACCCGGATGGTCACCAGATTGAAGTTGCCGGTGGTGAGTGCGTAGGCAGAGGCATAGGCCCCCACCGCGTTGGCAAACAGGATGATCAGGGTGCCAAGCAGCGCAGGTGTCAGTACCGGCAGTGCCACGTGCCACACATACTGTCCCTTGCTAGCCCCCAGCAGCGCGGCAGCCTGCGGCCACTCATCCTGCAGCGCATCGAACGCTGGGTAGAGCAGCAGCAGGGCGAGCGGGATCTGGAAATAGGTGTAGATGAGGATAAGGCCCGACCCCGAGTAGAGGTTGAAGCCGTCGATCAATCCCCAGGATTTCAGCAGCAGGGTCACTGCACCGTTAATGCCGAGAATGATGATAAAGGCGAATGCCAGCGGCACACCGCTGAAGTTGCCGGTCATGGTGACAAAGGCCAGCAGCAGCCGCTTGACCCGCTCGCCGCTGTGGCGCAGCGCCGCCGCCCCCAGAGTGCCGATGGCAAGCCCCGCCAGGCTGGCGATACCGGCGATGCGCAGCGAGTTGCCGAACGATTGCAGGTAGAAGGGGGAGCTCAAAATCTCCCGGTAGTAGTCGAGGCCCCAGCCATCCGGGGTCTGAAAGCTGCCCACCAGCACCCACACCATGGGGGCGAGCTGGAACAGGATCATCAAGAGGATAAAGGGCAGCAATACCAGTGCAGGCAGCCAGTGGCGGCGCACCTTCTGCTTGGTTGCCACGGGTTGATCCACGAGGATCTCGGTGGTTGCAGGCATCATCAGTGCACCTCGCGCATAAAAGCCGCCTTGAGCAGCGGTGGCGCTGCCGGCTTGTCGTGGGAAACCCCCAGCAGATCCGCCATCAGGGCGCAGAGCTGGGTCTGGGCAATCGCCACCCCATCCGGCCAGCGCTCGATAAAGGCATCGCCAAACAGCCAGAGCGGCACGGTGCGCTCTTCCGGCAGGGTGCCACCGTGGCTCAGGTCGTTGTTCATGCCGTGATCCGAGGTGACCACCACCTGATACCCCTCCGCCAGCCACTGGGGCAGCAGGTCAGCCAGCAGGCTGTCCATGCGGCGCGCCTGATTGCGGTACTGGCGGGAGTCGAAGCCAAACTTGTGGCCCGCATCGTCCACCCCCATCGGGTGGATCAGCAGAAAATCGGGATCGTACTGGCTGCGCAGCCACTCGCCATCCATCAGCAGATGGCTGTCGGGGTAGTTGTCATCCCAGTAGAAGCAGCCGTGCTGGATCGGCAGCTGCTCATCGTGGGTAAAGCGATCGCGGGCCGCCAGCCAGGGGCTCTTGTTGTAAAGCTCGCTCACCCAGTAGTAGGCCGCCGCTGCGGTGCGTTTACCCGCGGCGCGGGCCAGATGGAAAATGGAGTCATGCAGACTGAGACGACTCACCCCGTTGTGGGTGATGCCGCTCGCCACCGGCGGTACACCGGTCAGGATGCACTCGTAGAGAGGCCGGGAGAGGGATGGCAGGGCGCAGCTGAGGGTCGTATAGAGGCCGCGCTCCGCCTCCACCATGCCTGCGAGGTAGCCCATCCCATGGGCTACCCCGGCAGAGAGGCCATCCACAAGTACCACTATCACCTTGTGTTGCACTGGCCGCTCCTTACTGCATGTAGATCATGACGTTCTCTTGCCACTGACGCGGCAGGGCCTTGGAGCTCTGCTCCCAGGCGGCGTGATCCTGCACCGGCTTGGCCTTGGCATACTGCTCGGCCGGCAGCAGCTTGGCCTTCACGTCATCCGGCAACGCAACGTTGCTGCGGATCGGGCGGGCATAGCCACGGGCCAGGTTGATCTGACCGGCATCGGAGAGGATGTATTCCCGCGCCAGCTTGGCGGCGTTGGGGTTCTTGGCCCACTTGTTGATGATGGTGGTGTAACCGGCGATGACTGAGCCGTCGCTCGGGATCACCACTTCAAACTTCTTGGGGTCGATCTGGTCGCGGTAGTTAAGGGCGTTGAAGTCCCACAGCACACCCACTTCCACCTCGCCCTTCTCGATGTTGGCGATGGTCGGGTCGTTCAGCGACAGGCGCCCCTGCTGGGCCAGCTTGCCGAACAGCTCCAGCGCAGGTTTCAGATTCTTCTCGCTGCCACCGGTGGCATAGGCCGCCGCCAGCACGCCGTTGTTGGCCTGCGAGGCAACGCCCACGTCACCCAGGGTCACCTTGTAGTCGCCACCCAGCAGGGATTGCCAGCTGGTGGGGGCGGCCTTGACCAGATCCTTGTTGATCAGGAAGGCAATGGTGCCGGTATAGGCCAGCATCCAGTGACCGTCGGCGTCCTTGGCCCAGTTGGGAATATCAGCCCAGGTGGAGGGTTTGTAGGGCTGGGTAACACCCTGCTTGACCGCAACCGGACCGAAGGCGCCGCCCACGTCACCGATATCGGCGGTGGCATTGGCCTTCTCGGCGGCGAACTTGGCGATCTCCTGCGCCGAGCTCATGTCGGTATCCTGATGCTTGATGCCGTAGATGCTGCCCAGCTGCTGCCAGGTATCCTTCCAGTTGGCCCAGCTGTCCGGCATACCGATGCTGTGGAGCTGGCCTTCACCGCGGGCGGCCTTTTCGAGATCCGCGATATTTTCGGCTGCATAGCTATTTGTGGCAAACAACGGTTGGCTGATGGCCACCATGGCCAGTGCACTTGCGATCACGCTTTTCATCATCCCATCCCTCTGGACTAGGTCAGTTAAGGTTCGAGAGGGATGCTAGAGGGGAATTGTGACGGTGGCGGGGCGCTTTAATGGCAGTTTGATGACAATCACCCTGTCATGGCGCTGTCATCCACAGCGGTTACAACTCTGAATCCGAGTGAGGCTGGACTATTCCAGTAAGGGATTGGCCAGCCACCCGCCTTCTGAATAAGCAACAGGGACAAGAGTGTGACCGAGCCGAGATTGAGCGAGCAGAGAGTGAACGAACAGAGCATGGCCGATGGCCGCTCCTCCTCCAAGTGCGAACAGATTTGCCAGACCCTGCGCCGCTATATCGGCAGCGGCCAATTAGGGGCCGGACAGCAGCTGCCCGCCGAACGGGCCCTGAGCGAACGCTTCGCTACCACCCGCATCACCATCAAGGAGGCGCTCTCCAGCCTCGAAGCAGACGGCCTTATCTACCGTGCCGAGCGGCGCGGCTGGTTCGTGGCACCGCCTCGCCTCACCTATGATCCCGCCATCCACACCCACTTTCACCAGTGGATCGGCGAGCAGCAACGCACCGCCGAAACCCGGGTGCTGGCCCACGGCAGCGAACTTGCCAGCAGCGAACTGTGCCGCTGGATGGGGCTGGAACCCTTCACCCCACTTTATGAGATCCGCCGCCAGCGACTGATCGATGGCCGTCCTGTGCTCCACGTCAGCCACCACCTGCTGGCGAGCCGCTTTCCCGATATCGCCAGCGCGCCGCTGGCCAGTTCCCTCACCGAGCTCTATCAGCAGCGCTATGGCATAGGCCAAGGCGGGGCGAGTCTCGAGATCACCCCCTCGGCAGCGCGCGGCGCCATCGCCCGCGCCCTCAATCTGGCGGAGGGGAGCGCTGTGCTGCGGCTGGTGCGGGTCAACTATGACGAGCGGGGTGGTCTGGTGGATTGCGATATCGAGCACTGGCGACCGGATGCCATCCGCATCTGTCTGGATACGCGAGCATTGCAGCCGCTCGCAGGCAAGCTGCAACAAACCCGGGTCGCAGATTAGACTCCCGCCAACAGAGCGGATCCCGCAGGATCCGCCGGGATCAGTTGTCGATATTGGGGATCATGTCGTCAAAGCTCTGGTAACCGCAATCGGCCAGTTGCAGCGACATGGTGTAGGTCTTGGCGTGCTCCTGCTGACCGATGGCGGGGCGGTTGAGCTTGATCTCCTGATGCCAGTACTCCTTCATCCGGTCGATCAGCGCCATCGCCTCCCCCTCGTTGAGGTGCAGCTGACAGAGCGCCATATAGTTGTTCGACTTGTGCATGTTCTCCACCAGATACTCCCCCAGCACCGACATTGCCTGCCGCGCCTGCTGGCGGGCGAAACGGCTGTGCTGCTCGAAGCTGATCCGCTCGCTGATCAGGAAGTGGTAACTGTTGTCGATACCAAGCTGCAAAATGCCAAGCTTCTCCAGCTTGCGCAGATAGAGGTAGCAGGAGGCATCGGTCAGGCCGTACTCCCGCTTGAGATCGATCAGCGTCTTGTCGCGCCAGAAGATATTGGCGAGAAAGGCGTAGAGCCCCGGCTCGTTGTGAAACGCCTCGTCCTGCTCCTGAGTGAAGACGGCGCGGCGGCTCTGGGCGTCCTGAGTGCGATCCAGCAACTCCTCGAACGAGAGCCCCACCAGATGGCAGATCTCCAGCAGAGTATCAAACGGCAGCGAGGGCTTGTTCATCATCCGTTTCACGGTCGCGATGGAGACACCCATCGCCTCTGCCAGGGTCTGATAGCGGATCCCCTTGTCGGTCAGGGTCTTCTTCAGGGTGTCGAGAATATTGTTGGCCAGCGTCTGGCTGTAGGTCATGCCACTCTTCCTTGTTATCGCACTTTCATTGCATGGTTATGCCGAGTCAGCTTCTGACCTGTTTTTACCTTCAAGGCTCAGATATTGACACCGAAAAAACAGCCTAGAGAAAAAATCGCCTACAAAACCCATCAGGACAGACCAGTTGAACGATGAGGTCGCAAAATCTGACACCAGACAGTGCATATCTTTCAACCCGCAAACATTTTGCTAGTGCTGCATAGAACATCGCGCATAATCGAAACGTATCGAATTCAAGACCCTTCCTGGTTGAGAAATCGATTGTTTGCTTCCAAATTTTTATCTTTTAAACCGTAAGGTTTTTTCTCTTTCCTGGCATTGGGCGGCGCTGATAGCACCGCCCTTTTCTTTTCCCTGAATTCGCAGGTCAGGTCAAGGGCCCCGGCAAGGGGAAGTGTCACCGGCCACCCGCCGCCCACTGATGCGCCAACCATCACGACCTCTCTGGCAAGGTATCCTAAACTGTCATCAATAGCGTTTCATTGCCATTCAATATATTTAAATGGCTTGATTGGAAGCTTCACTCAATATAAAAACGAATATAAGAAAATAATTTAAAACATCAAAAACTTATCTTTTAAATGGCTTGCATATATAAGACAACAAAATTAATCAACCAGTACTACCAATATTTACTTATCACTCCCCGCTCCCACCCCAACAACTGCTGCCGGGTGAAGAGAAAAGCCACCCATAAGAACCCACCCACTCATCTGGTGGGCAACATAGCCCACGCAAAAACAGCCTCAAAAGACCACCAAAACCCTCGATGGGAACAATCCCAAACCTCAGAAAGAGCAAAAAACAGGCAAAAAGATAGATTTTTTTCTCACGGTTTCACCTTGTGAGGCGTTCAAAAAAACATCAAAAAGAGCCTGACACCTGTGAGTGACATCTGAGATGCCAATTTTTAGACAACTGATCACGGTGACGCTCGAATGAAAATTTAATGCCGATATAAATCAATCACATATAATCAAAACCGAACTCACAGCCTGTCATTTGCCTCACCAGTTAATTATTTAAACCTCAATAAAGCTAAAACTCTAATAACACCATTTATTAAACAAAATGACCCTGATGGCCGCCAGTCATATTTAGAAGAATGGGGAAATCACTCTCTTGTTATTCAGAAATGTGCTGACTATACTGCGGCCCCTCTGTGAGAGCAGAGCAATGACGGAAATATAAAAAGCTTCATGGATTGAGCAATATAAATCACACGCAGTTCACGCAACACAAGGTTATTTATCCATGAACAAGTTTAATAAAATTGCCGCATTCTCCCTGCTTGCTCTGGCCATGAATGGCGGCGCCCATGCCGAAGGCTGGTATGCAGGTCTGGACCTGACCACCTCCAAAATGGATCTCGATGGTGCAGCCAAAGACGCCTATGACGACAAAGTGATCGACGACCAGCTCGACGGCGGCAGCCTGATCGTGGGTTACAGCTTCAAACCCTGGCTGGCGGTTGAAGGTGGCTTGCACGCCCAGCAGATGGATCAGCTGACCTGGGTAACCTCCCCGATTGCAAGCGGCTTTGCCGACACCACCATCGAAACCCGCAGCATTAGCTTGGCAGCCAAGCTGAGCCAGCCGCTGGCCTGGGGCTTCAGCGCCTATGCCAAACCGGGCATCGCCTACACCCGCACCGAAGTGGAAGTTGTCGGCAACGCCACCCTCCTCGGTTTCAGCGGTCAGGTAAACGAGAGCGCAACCAAGAGCAAGGTACACCCCAATCTGGAAGTAGGTCTGGACTACGCCTTCAACGACCACTTCTCTGCCGGTATCGGTTACGAGCGCCAGTTCGACGCCCTGAGCCTGGGTGACGAGCACTACTCTCTGGATACCTTCAAGCTGGGTCTGCGCTACCACTTCTAAGTCGCGCAGCGTCAGTCACAATACAAAAGGGCCGCAGGTTTCAAACCTGCGGCCCTTTTTACTGCTCTTTTTCCGTACCTCGCGTTAGCAGATCTGGTCTTTACCCAGCTGCTTGGCCTGATAGAGCGCCCGATCGGCGCGCACCATCAGGCTCTCCTTCTGCTCATCCTGCTGATACTCCGCCAACCCGAAGCTCATGGTAGCGGGCGCGTGCGGGCAGATGGGCTCGCTCGCCATCAATGCCTGAAACTTGCTCGCCACCACCAGCGCATCCTCGCGGCCGGTGTTGGGCAACAACACCATAAACTCGTCACCGCCCCAGCGGGCCAGCAGATCGATCTCGCGGATATGGCGGCGCACCAGCGCCACTATGTTGATCAGGGTCTGATCCCCGGCGTTGTGGCCATAGCTGTCGTTGATCTGCTTGAAGTTATCCACATCCATGGCGATCACCGTAAACGGCTGATGGAAGCGGCGCGCCCGCTCGCACTCCAGCTGCAACGCCCGCTCCAGCCGATAGCGGCTGGCGGCACCGGTCAGGGCATCGGTCTCTGCCAGCAGACGGTTCTCCTCGGCTTTCTGTTGCAGCGCCTCGTTGAGTCGCACCAGCTCGGCGGTGCGCTCGGCAACCTGCTGCTCCAGCGACTGATTGCGCCGCTCCAGCTGTTCCAGCAACAACTTGCTGGCGTGGATATCGCGATGGGCGCCGATCATCCGCGCCACAGAGCCATCGGGATTGCGCTCAATGATGCGGCCGCAATCCTCAATCCAGAGGTAACTGCCATCCCGACAGCGACAACGATACTCGGCGCGATACTCATGGACGCTGCCGCTCAGGCAGAGATCAAACTTTGCCATCACCGCCGCCAGATCGTCGGGGTGGATCACGTTCTCCCAGGTGAAGACGGTATTGCCGAGGGAGTGAGGCTCGTAACCCAGCATCCGGTACCAGCCGGGGTTGCGATAGACAAAACCGGTATTGGCATGCCAATCCCAGATGCCATCGCTGGTCACCTCCAGAATGCCATGCACCACGGCCTCGCTGACATCCGAGATCCTGATCGTGTCACTGTCCTGCACCATAGCAGTTATCCTTGTTCTTCCGCCCCGCGCCACCACGGGGAATCGCTCTGTTGTCGTGAGGCGCTACCTTGGCATATTGCAACAGATCTGTCAGCCAGAACCCCACCGCACCACTGTTTCCCCGGTTATCGGCCACTCACGGCGCAGGCTGAATCAGGGTGGCCATAAGTGTGGCTCAAGCGCGCCCCATTTACCGGATTTAACTCACGATTCAGTCATTTGGGGGATGGGAATAAATGAGGGGATACCCAGAGACCCCCACAGAGGTCACTCGGCCAGAGTCAGTCGATAAAAATCTGTCTCCTGATGTTTCGGATTGGGACGTAAAAAAACCCAGCCAAAGCGCCGGTAATGATTCAAGGCCCGCACATTGGTACGACTCACGGAGAGCATGGCCCATTTACAACCCGCTCCCAGCAACTGCTGGCGGATATAGGCCTGCAACCCGGCAGCCAAACCGGTGCCACGATATTCGGGGAACAGATAAATCAGTTGCACATAGCCGGTCTCGGGCTCATCGGAAAAGCAGCGAAATTCCAGCTGGCCCACCCGTTGTTCACCCGCCTAGACATGGAGGTAGTGCCATTGCGTTTGCCCCAGCCTTTCGCGGATCCGCTCCCGATAACCGTCGATAAAGTCGGCAAATCCATCATGGGTATGAAAACTGCAAAAATAGGCATCCCTGCGTGCCTGCACACAGAGCTCGTAATCTCGATCCAGATCGATGGTGTTAAATTCAAGTCTCAAGCAATGACATCCTGTCGTGTGTTGGTTGGATGTAGGGTGTAATAAGCGCAGCGCATTACACCTTTTGGCAGATAAATAGCAGCGGTGCAATTCACTTCGTTCTTTGTACACTACCTGCCCTCACCCTGCCCTCTCCCGGAGGGAGAGGGGATAAAGCAGCATCGGGGATATGGCGTTGGCAATCGGGGGAGATTCGGGAGTGGCGGATTGCACATATTTCTATGATGCGATATTGGATTGCCTGATATTCGATTACACGATTGCCAAATTACGCGATCGTCCGATTACGCTTCGCTAATCGAACCTACAAATGCCGGATAATCTCATGGTGCGAACCAGATAAAAGGGAGCTCAATCTCCCTTCTCCCATTTATTAAAATAAATGCCTGGGATAAGGAGAAAGGAAAAGATATTCCGCAGAAACAGTTGCGCTGAATCTGTGAAACCCAACATCCGTAATCACGTTCTTCTATGTTTATTCAATATCTTTAATTGCCCCTCATCAACACCTACAATGTATGTATGTGATTGACTAGCAAGCATTTTATTTAGCTTTAATGCAACATCACTCCCTATTTTATTACATCCACGTTTAAACCCTGAAGAGCCACCAATCACAACCGCGATAGAAGGACTTAAAGGATAATATGGCTCAGATCTCTCAAATTCACTATCGGTAAAACCACCCACCCCCAACAAATTAATGATTGGATGATCTGATGTTATAAAAGGCTCTTCAGTCTCATTAACGAGAAAACATATATGCCTGCTCTCTTTCGTTGCGAAGAGAGAATAACCATAACTCACCCCCAATATATAACTAATTAAAAACCATGATTCACAATAAAGCTTGCGATATTCAGGTTCAGCCTTCATCCGCTCAGTGTTTAGAAATGCATCTTTAAACCTTTTAGTTCTCGTAAACTGATGCCCAATATATGAAAAGAAAACTGATAACTCCCTATCACCACGTAAACAATTAAAATCTCTATCCTTAATACAATTTAAAATTGAGAAAAAATCCCGTTCATCAGCGGCATAAATATTTTCCATAGAATTACTTTTCAGAGTATTAATCCTTGCATCTAGGTCTTGATGAGGATGGCAGCAGTTTTTATAAAAAGCCTCTATGTTTTGTATCTTATGGAAGTCATTGATGACCGCCATATGAACCTCCCGAAGGTGTGCAGGACTATAACTGGCGACTAGCTTCACTACATCAATATGATGAGTTGACAGCGTGGTCATTTTATAAAAATCAATCTCCTTCGAGATCCCTTTTATACTTCCACGGACCACTTTATTCTTGGCCGTAGTATGAAATACATCAGAATTATTCTTTGACCACGCCTTCAGATAGGAAGCAGGAACATAGTGATGATTCTTTTTTATTTCAAGTTTCTTCATGTCAATAAAATATCCATAAAGCCCACAACAATATAAAGCACAACAAATAATATTTTTTCATGCTTGGCTAATAAACATTCATCCCCATCACTCCCCCAATCTCTCCGCCAATCCGGAATAACGCTCGGTCTTTTTCCGCACCGCTTGTGCCAGCAGGGCGCGATCGCCATAGAGATCGAGGCGGGCCTTGGCGCGGGTGATGCCGGTATAGACCAGCTCGCGAGTGAGCAGCGGGCTGGGGCTGTCGGGCAGCACCAGCACGGTATGGGCAAACTCCGAGCCCTGGGATTTGTGGATGGTCATGGCGTAGACCGTCTCGTGGGGTGGCAAGCGGCTGGGCAAAAGTGCCCGCAATGTGCCATCCGGCTGCTCAAACCATACCTTGAGCCGCCCGGTTTCATCGGGCAAGCAGAGCCCCATATCGCCGTTGTAGAGGCCGACGCCGTGGTCGTTGCGCACCACCATCACCGGGCGACCGGCATACCAGTCGCCATCGCGGGCAATCAGGCCAGTCCGTGACAGGGCCAGTTCGAGCCGTTCATTAAGCCCCAGCACCCCGAACGGGCCATCGCGCAGGGCGCAGAGGATCTGGAAGCTGTTGAATGCCTTGAATACGGCGGCGGGCGCCTCCCCGGCGCGAGCCGCCTTCAGATAGCTGCCGTAACCGGCCACCCCTTGGGCAATCAGGGCGTCGTAGGCCTCCCCGGCCCAGGGGTGCAGACTGATATCGGCGAATCCTGCGCCCCAGACTGATTCCACCGCCGCGGCATCGCCGCTGTTGCAGGCGCGCGCCAGATGGCCGATGCCCGAATGCTGATCAAAGCGCCAGCTCTTGGCCAGCAAACAGAGGCTGTCGCGCACCGGTGCCCCTGCGGGCAAGCCCTGCAAGCGGTAGCCGGTCTGGCGGGAGAGCCAATCCGCCTGCGCCGGGCTGATGCCCTGTTCGATAAAGCTGCAGATATCGCCGAGCACGGCCCCCGCCTCCACCGAGGCGAGCTGATCCTTGTCGCCGAGCAGGATCAGGCGGGCGTGGCTCGGCAGCGCATCGAGCAGGCGCGCCATCATCGGCAAATCGACCATGGAGGCCTCATCCACCACCAGCAGGTCGAGGTGCAGCGGGTTGCCCGCGTGGTGGCGGAACTGGCTGCGCCCCGGAATGACCCCGAGCAACCGGTGCAGGGTGCCTGCTTCGGTGGGGATCGCTTCGACCCACTCGGGGGGCAGATCGAGGGCCTGCAGGGCAGAGCCGATACTCTCGGTCAGGCGCGCCGCCGCCTTACCGGTGGGAGCCACCAGCCGGATCGCCGGCGCCTTGCCAGCCTGCAGGCCGGTCTCCACCAGAATGGCGAGCAGTTTGGCGACCGTGGTGGTCTTGCCGGTGCCGGGGCCGCCGGAGATCACCGCAAAGGGGCGCGCCGCCGCGGTGGCCGCCGCCAGCTTCTGGCCGTTGCAGCAGAGCGCCTCGGGCACCAGCGTATCCAGCTTGCTCAGGTCGCTCGCCGCCTGGGCACTGGCCAGCAGCACCTCGATGGCGGGCCAATCCACTTCATTGGGGAACACCAGATCCAGATACTTTTCGATAAAGTGGCGGGCCGAGAAGTCGGGGGCGAGGCGGGCTTTAAGCAGCGCCGCGAACACCAGCCCGTAGTCGCGGGCAAACAGCCGCGACAGGGCCGGGGCAATCTCCGGCCATTCGGCGCGTTCACTCAAGGCGCGCAGATGGCGGGCCACCCCCAGCTCAAAGTCGTGGTAGCGGGTGAGGTAGAGCCGACCGTGCCACAGCCGCAGCGGCCAGCGCGGGGCGAGCCCCTCATCCTGCTCGGTTCCAACCAGGGGACTAGCCGCAAACAGAGCGGGCCAGCGGGCAGGATCCGCCAGATCCCCCAGCAGATCCCGGCTCTGCTGGGGATCCAGCCCGAACGGCCGCAGGGATCCGGCGGTCAACATTTCAAGCGGCAAACAGACATGGCCGCGCCCCAGCTCGAAGCAGGTGAGCGCAGCCCCCAACACCAGCTCGGGGCTGCCGCCAAGGTCGGCCACCAGCCTGGCAAATTGCAGATCCAGCTGGCGTATGCGGCCAGCCAGCGCCAGTGTTTTGAGCCGTTCAACCATCATTGCGCTGGTCGCTGTGCTGATCATGGTGCCGCTCATGCTTCTACCTCGTTCAATGCTTGGGATCCCGCTGCTGGCAGCTCACTGCCTTCGCGAAACAACTTATCCAGCCCCAGCACCAGTTCACGGCTCGGGCGGGTATGGAAAATGCCCCCCTGCGGCATGCCGCGCAGGAACAGATAGAAAACGCCGCCAAAGTGCTGCTCGAAGTCGTAGCCCGGCAGGCGCAGGGTGAGCAGCCGGTGCAGCGCCAGCGAGTAGAGCTGGTATTGCAGGTCGTAGCGGTGCTCGGTCATCGCCCGCTCCAGCGCCGGACGGCTGTAATCGGCGGGGCTCATGCCGAGGTGGTTCGATTTGTAGTCGAGCAGATACCAGCGCCCCTGCCACTCGAACACCAGGTCGATAAAGCCCTTGAGCATCCCCTGCACAGTGGCAAAGCTGAGCGGCTTGTTGCCCCGCGACAGCGGGTCGTGCTGCTGGCAGAGCGCGGTCAGCGCCGGTGCCGTCACCCGCCCCATGGGCAGGAAGAACTCCAGCTCCACCTGTTTGCGGTCGGCACTCAAGTCCCGCAGCCGCACCGGCTCGCCAAAGCCTGTTTCCAGCGGGGTACCCAGCACCGCCTCCACCTGCTGTTGCAACACGGGGGCCCAGCTCTCGTCGAAGCCGTCTTGCAACAACAAGCTGGCGATATGCTCTGCCAGCGGCTCGCCCGCGGCGCTTTGAAAGTCGATGGTCTCGAACAGGCTGTGCAGCAAGGTGCCGGGGCGCGCCCCTTTCGGGAAGGTGAAGATGGAGGGCTGAGAAGCCTCCTCCGGTTGCTCGGAAGCCAGCGCGGCCGCCTCGGTCACTACCTCGTCATCGAAGCCGGGATTGGCCAGCACGCCTTTGCTGTGACCGTGGCCCTGCGCCGCCAGCCCGGAGTAGGAGCTGATCCACCAGTCCCGCTCAAGGGAACCGCTAAAGTGGCGCACCTGCGGCTCGCCCAGCTGCTCCTCCTCTGGCGGCAGCGGGGCCGGACGGGTGAGCGAGGGCTCACCGACAGCCACCCCGGGCAGCGCCTGTGCCAGCTCGGTCAGGGCGGTGGCCAGCGTCTGCGCATCCCCCTCCTCGCCCTTTTGCAGCAGGTAACCGATGGCGGTGTGGTGCAGGTCTGTCTTCTCCGACTTGCCCGCCCCCGCCCGCACCGGCGCCAGCCCCAGCCAGGTGGCGTAAACGCCCCGGGTCAGCGCCACATAGAGCAGCCGCAAATCTTCGGCAAGGCGCTCCCTGTCCGCTTCGGCGAGCGACGAGTCGGCGCCGGTCAGATCGAGAATGGTGCGATTGCCCGCCTCATCCGCCTCGTGATAGAGCGGGGTCTCGGCGGTTCTGTGGCTGCAGATAAAGGGCAGGAACACCAGCGGGTACTCCAGCCCCTTGGATTTGTGGATGGTGACGATCTGCACCAGCTTGCGCTCGGATTCGAGGCGCAGAACCTGCTCCGCATCCTCGCCGCTCTGGCGGTTCACCGCCTCCCCCAACCAGCGCAGCAGGGCGTACTCCCCGTCCAGCTCGCTGCTCACCTGTTGCAGCAGCTCGCCGAGATGGAGGAAGTTGGTCAGCCGCCGCTCGCCGTAGGGGCTCGCCAACAGCGAAGAGGCGAGATTGCGCCGGTGCAGCAGGGCCCGCAGCATGGCCAGCACGCCACGGCGGTGCCAGATCTTGCGGTACTCCATAAACTCCTGCACCGCGCTCTCCCACGCCCGCTCGTCGCTGGCCAGCCCATCGAGCGCCTTGGCGTCGAGATCAAACATGCCGGTGGCGAGCGCCGCCCGCAGGCTGCGCTCTTCGCTCGGGTTCTGGCAGGCGTGCAAAATCAGCAGGATCTCCCGCGCCTCCGTCTGCTCCAGCACGCTCTCGCGGTTCGACAGATAGACGGAGGCGATGGCGAGGCGCGCCAGCTCCTGCTGCACCAGCTTGCCCTCGGCGCCGGTGCGCACCAGCACGGCGATATCCCCTGCCTTCACTACCTGATCGCCTATCTTCGCCTTGCCCTCGCGGGCCAGCGTCAGCAGACGATGGATCTCGGCGGCGGTGGCGCGGGCCATCTTGCTCTGGTAATCCCCCCTGTTGAAGGTGGGCTGGCCGGTCAGCTGCCAGCACTGGAGCACGGGCGCGGTGGTGCCATCGAGCAGCAGCGCCTTGCTCTTGCCCTGCGCCTCCACCGGCAGGAAGGGGATATCCGCCTCGTAGATAAAGGGATCTTTCGCCCGCTCGAACAGGCCGTTGACCGCCCCCACCAGCGCACTGCTGGAGCGCCAGTTACGCCCGAGGGTGTAGTGGGCGCTCACATTTCGCCGCGCCTGAATGTAGGTAAAGATGTCAGCGCCGCGAAAGCCGTAGATGGCCTGCTTGGGGTCGCCGATCATCAACAGCGCCGTGTCTGTGTGGCCGCCATAAAGGCGATGGAAGATGCGGTACTGCTGGGGATCGGTATCCTGAAATTCATCGATCATCGCCACCCGGTAGGTGGCGCGAATGCGCTCGCAGAGCCGCTCGCCAAGGCTGGAGCCGAGCGCCCCGTCGAGATCTTTGAGCAAGTCATCGAACGAGAGCTGATGAGCCTGACGCTTGCTGGCCTGCATACGGCTACGCACTACTTTGGCCGCCCGTTGCAGGATCAGATCCCGAATACCGGGGCGGCTGGCCAGAAGCTCGTCTATCTGACTGAACAGCGGCAGGGTCGGCACCGCGCCCCCCTTCTTGAGGTTCTCCTCCAGCACTGTCTGGCCGAAGCGCTCCAGCTCCTTGGGAATGGCGTAGCCACTGCTCTCGTCCTGTGCCCAGTCGGCTATCTTGGCAAGCCACCCTTCGTAGTTTTTGCCGGTGTAGCGGCTTACTTGCCCATCCGTCTGGCGGCGGATCTCGTCCATCTGCGCCAGCCACTCGCTCTTCACCGCAGCGATGCGACTCATGGCCGCCTGATGGCGGGCGGCGAGGGTCTCGTCCCCCAGCGCGGGGTGGATCTCCAGCTCGCTGTTGTCGAGCCAACTACCCATCTCCCGCAGCAGGGCGGCGGGGCTCGGCCAGAGCGCACGCACCGCGCTGGCAAGGGCTTTATCCACCGGATAGAACTCGGCGCGCCAGTAGTCGCTCACCGCCTGCAGCCGAAGCTGGCTGTCATCGGTGAGAAATTCGGTTTCAAAGAGGGCGCCCGACTCGAAGGCGTTCTGTTTCAGCATCCGCTGGCAGAAGCCGTGGATGGTAAAGACCGCCGCCTCGTCCATCTGGCGCTCGGCGGCCAGCAGGCGGCGGGCCGCCAGCTCGTGATCTTCCACCTCGGCCAGCAGCTGGGCCAGCAGGGCATCATTGCTATGGCCGCGCATAAAGGCGAGCCGCGCCTCGTGAATGCGACCGCGGATCCGCCCGCGCAGCTCGGCGGTGGCCGCTTCGGTAAAGGTCACCACCAGAATTTCGGTCACCGAGAGCGGCCGTTCATGGGCGCTCGGCTGACCGGCATCAGCCCCCTCTTCGATGAGCGGGCCGTGGCCCAGCAGCAGGCGCAGGTAGAGACCGGCGATGGTGTAGGTCTTGCCGGTACCGGCGGAGGCTTCGATCAGTCGTTCACCATGGAGGGGAAAACGCAATGTATTGAGCGGGTTAGCCATTATTTCAGCTCCTCCAGGGTCTTGAGTAGCGGGGTCAGGTGTTCGCGAGCCAGCGCCTGCAACTGACCAAGCACCTCGTCATCGAGTTCGGGGAAGCAGCGGGCGACGTAAACGTCTTGCCCCTCCCCATTGATCATCCAGCCGCCGTTGAAACGGGTGAGGGCCGCCTTGTCGGCCGCCTCCGGCTTATCGGGATCCTTCTCGATCGCCTTGAGCCAATCCCATGCGGTGTTGGGGAAAAACGGCAGCGGCCGCTTCATCCCCTGCGCCCAGCACGCCACCAGCGCCGCCAGCTTGGGCCGCGCCTCGTCGGCAGCAAGAGCAGGCAGACGCAGACTCTGTTTGGCATCGAACAGCAGGGTATCGCCGGGGGCGCAGCTCAATGAGAGGCAGAGGTGCTGGATCCAGCCCAGCAGCAGATCCTTGCCGTTGAAGCTGCCGGGCTTGACCACCAGCAAGCGCCCCTTCTGAGTGTCGATCCACCCTTGCAGCTGGCCCTGAGTGAGGGAGATATCGATCTCCACCGCCTGCTTTTCTGACTCCTTGGCCGCAACCCATGGGCGCAGCCGATCCGCCAGCTTGCCCATCTCGGCGTCCAGATCGTCCAGCAGCAGGCTGCCGAACCACCCTTGCGGCAACAGGCCGGTGAGCTGCAACCGCTCGCGACGCTCGGTACTTTCACCTTCCACCAGATGGGCATCGAGCAGCAGATCTTTCAGCTGATAATGTTGCAGGCCATCCAGCTCGAACGGCTCGCTATCCTCGATGTTGGCTTCGTTCAGCTCAAACCACACCTTGAGACGGCGGTTGAGGAAATATTTGGTGGGCTGGCGATAGAAGCGCAGCAGCTCCGCCAGCTCCAGCCCCTGTTCCTTGCCCCATTCGGGGGGGAGAGGCAGCTCGCCGCTCTGGAAGTTGGCCGCGCCGCGCACCGGATTGAGGGCGGGCAGCCAGTCGGCGGCATAGGTAAAGAGGCGCGAACCCGCCTCCGGGTAGAAGTAGTTGCGGCTGTAGGGCGTGAGCGGGTGCGCCACCATCAGATGGTTGAGCAGCCGCTTGCCGGAGGTTTCGTCATCGAGATCCTCATCCCCCGCCAGCACAAAGCCCTGCCGCACATAGTCGATCAGCTCCGCCAGCAGCACCGACGGCACCTTGTCGCTGTTGTCCTGCGCGCTGAAGCCCTGATAGCTGATATAGAGCCCCTGCTGAGCACTCAGCAGCGCCTCGAGGAAGAGGTAGCGGTCGTCATCGCGACGGGAGCGATCCCCCCGCCGCGACGCCACCGCCATCAGATCGAATCCCATGGGGGCCAGGGTGCGCGGGTAGACGCCGTCGTTCATGCCGAGCAGGCAGACCTGTTTGAAGGGGATAGAGCGCATCGGCATCAGGGTGCAGAAGTTGACCTGACCGGCGAGGAAGCGCTGGCTGGAGCGGGACTCCCCCAGCACGCTGCCGAGGTAGTCCTGCAACAGGTCGGCGGTAATGGGCTGCTCGAAGCGAGCCTCGCCAAGCCGGGTCTGCCACTCGGCCAGCTGGCTGCGAATCAGCTGAAGCTGACGCTCTTCATCCTCGTCAGCCAGATAGAAGCGCTCCAGCAGCGCCAGCAGGCAGGCGTTCCACTCGGCCAGCGGCTGCGCCTGTTGCAGGCGGGGCAGGAATTCTGCCAGCGAATCGACAAACCAGGCGAGCTTGCCGAGCGCCAGCCCCTGCTGACCCTCGATGTCGGCGTAGGGCAGAATGCCCGCCACCGGCTCGCCATCCCCCATGGCAAAGCCAAGCAGCATGCGGCGCAGGCCGAACAGCCAGCTGTTGCCGGACATGGGCGGCAGATCGAACCGCACGGGGTAGCCGTCATCCAGCCCCCAGCGAATGCCGGTCTCCTGCACCCAGACCCGCAGCTGGTTGAACTCGTCATCATCCAGCTCGAAGCGGCGCAGCACAGCGGGCACCTCGAGAATGGCGAGCAGCTCGCCAGCCCCGAAGCGGGCGTTGGGCAGCCTGAGCAGGGCGAGGAAGCTTTGCAGCAGCGGGCTCTCCTGACTCGCAGCCCGATCCGAGACCGCAAACGGGATCTGACCGCGCGCGCCAAACACCGCCTGAATGTAGGGGCCGTAGCTGTTCACATCCGGCATCATCACCACCACATCTTTCGGGGTGAGGGTCGGATCCTGCTCGAACAGCGCCAGCAGCCGGTCGTGCAGCACTTCCAGCTCCCGCATCGGGCCGTGGCAGGCGTGGATCTGCAAGGATCCATCCGCCGGATCGATCGGGCTCTTGTGATGGCTGCTGTCGAGATCGAACTGACCGGCGCCCCGTTCTGCCAGCTCCAGCACATCCTTCTGGATGGCGCGCAGCAGGCTGACATTGCCCTTGCCATCCACTTCGTCGATATCGACGAAGGCCTCGATTTGCGGCACCTCCAGCTCCATCAGCTGATGCAGGTAGTCGCGCCCCAGCTTGCCCATGGAGGCGAGCAGCGGGTTGGCGGGGCCCTGCAACGTCTCGATATCGGTGCCGTGTTTGAGCTTGTTTTCGAGGCGCGCCAACGTCTTGCGATCCAGCAGATCCCCCCAGTAGTAGCGGCAGGGGTTGGTGACGAACAGGTGCACCTCCACCTCCGGCCGACTGCCGAGGGCCAGCAGCGCCTCCACATAGCGCGGCGGTAGCGCCGAGATGCCGAACACAAAGACCCGCTGCGGCAGCTTGCCCGGCAGTTCGGCGGTGCGCTCCAGCTCGTGGATAAACTCCTCGTAGAGGTTGGCGCGATGGTAGCCACTCGGAGAGAGCGCCAGGGTGCGGGCCACCAGCTCGCGCCACAGCTCCGGCTGCCAATCCTGACCGCTCACCCCGGCCAGCTCCTGACTCAATCCTTCCCCCTCTTCCCAACGGGCGATCCAGTCCGGCCGGTAGACCAGATACTGGTCAAAGAGATCCGCCACCTTCTGGCAGAGCTGCCACAACCGCACCTGCTCGGGATCCTTGGCAGGATCCTCCTCATCTCCCCCGCCCAGATAGGCGGCGAGCGGGGCAAAAGCAGGACGACCCAGCAAGGCAGGCAGAATGGTCATCAGCTGCCAGCTCATGGCTCCCTTGTTGTAGGGGCTCTGGCGCGGCACATCTGCCAGCACCCGGGTGAACATCTCCCAGATAAAGCTGGCGGGCAGCGGAAAGTCGATATTGGCGGCGATGCCGAAGGCCTTGGCCAGCTCCAGCTTGAGCCACTGGGCCATGCCCGGACTCTGCACCAGAATTTGCTCCCGATCGAAGGGGTGAGAGAGAGGGGCCTGCCGGATGCGGCTCACCAGCAGCTCTTTGAGCAGATCCAGCTGATTGGAGTGGTAGAGGGTAAACATGAGCAATTCCCGCCTGTGGATGAGAGGGGGCGAGGGAAAAGGCTAACCATTTCCGTCACTTCACAAGAGAAGGAATTGTCGGGGATCGGGGGATAAGATGCAAAAGGCACTTGTGGCCAGCAGGCGGGTAAACCGCTGAACCATGAGGGGCGCCGCAGATTTGTGCAGTACTATCTCGCAGACAGAAAAAAGCCGGTGCAGTTGCACCGGCCAAAAGGCTTGGAAAACTCAAATTGACTGGCTGTTACCAGTTTTTGCCGAGACGGGCATCCAGGCTGAAAGCCCCTGCTCCGGCCGCCGCCAGCGCCAGAAAACCACCGGCCACTGAGACGTTCTTCATAAACATCAGCATCTGCATCTGTTCGGCAGGCTGATAGTGGAAAATAAAGGCAGCCATCAGGGTGAAACCGGCCAGCAGCACGGAGAGGCTGCGGGTAAAGAGACCCAGCACGACGGCAAGGCCACCACCCAGCTCAAGCAGGATCACCAGCGGCAACATAAAGCCCGGCACGCCCATCGCTTCCATATAGCCCTGGGTTCCGGCATAGCCGCCGATCTTGCTCCAGCCCGCCATTACGAACATCAGCGCCAGCAGTACACGACCCGCCAGCAGCGCTACATCTTTCATCTTGTCCATTTCATATTCCTCGTTTGTGTCACATCACCGCTGACTGCTTCAGGGTAGGTCAAATAACAGGGCTTGGCTGGCACTGGTCGCAACCAGCTCCCACCGGTATTCATCACGACTGAGTACCCCGTCGCCGGGTCGGGCAGCCAGACCGTTGGCGGTCAGCTCCCCTGAAATCATTTGCAGGTAACCGTGTCGGCCAGCCAGTGCCCATTCGAGCGCCTCGCCCGGGGCCAGTTCCAGCCGCCATACGCGGGCCTGTTGGCGGATCCGCAGCGATCCCGCCTCGCCATCCGGTGACGCCACCAGCGTCATGCCCGGTCTGGACTCGATCTTCTTCTGCTGATATCCGGGTGGCGTGCCGAACTCGTTCGGCTCGATCCAGATCTGCAACAGGGATAGGGGTTCCGTCTGCGAGGGGTTGTACTCGCTGTGGCGGATCCCGCTGCCTGCGCTCATCAGCTGGAAATCCCCTGCCGGGATCTGCTCGGCATGGCCGAGGCTGTCCTTGTGCTCTATGGTGCCTTGCAGCACGCAGGTGAGGATCTCCATATTGGCGTGAGGGTGGGTGGCGAATCCGCCACCCGGCGCAACCAGATCCTGATTGATCACCCGCAGTACCGAGTGTCCCATCCACTCCGGGTCATAGTAGTGACCGAAGGAGAAACTGTGGCGCGCGTCCAGCCAGCCAAAGTTGGCCTTGCCCCGCGCTTCTGCGGCTCTCAATTGCATCATGGTCTGCTCCTCACCTACCGGGACGGTTGATTAACGCTGTTTGCCGCTACCGATGCCGAACGGAATACGATATTCGCTGCTCTGGTCAGCCAGGCTGACGGTCAGGTTGCCCTGGGTACGGCTCGAGATCCGCACCTGCTGGGTGCCAGTCAGGTTGGCGTGGACTAATGCCAGCAGATCGCCAGACTCGTCACGCACTTCCAGCATCGGATTGGCTTTGCCATCCATTGCGGCAGTGGCGTTCCAGTTCACAAACAGCACGCCGGGCATGGCATTGAAGTCAGCCGGTACGGAAGCTTGGGCGAAACCAGTGGTCATCAGGCCTGCAACGGCCAGCATCTTGATTACGTTTTTCATGTTCATTCACTCTCTTGTTTTATATGTCATTGCCAAGGCCTTTTCGGCCAGAATCAATGCATCCATGCAAGAGGTTATTCAAATAGTGTGTGGTTCTTTCACCGACATCAGACAGACCGATTTGGTGTGTCACAGTGCGGAACTACCAGCATATTTGGCCGCTCGACGTTCCTGCCTAAGCGTTGATTGAATATTAAAGTGACATGACCTAACTTGTTAGCGAGATAAACTGGCAAACATATTCAAAAAAATTGAAGGTGAGGAATGGCCAAGGAATCGAACAAGGAGCGGGCGCTGACCCTGGAGGCAATCCGGGTGCTGGACGCCATCGACCGCCGCGGCAGCTTTGCGGCGGCGGCCGACGAGCTGGGCAAGGTGCCCTCGGCATTGAGCTATACGGTGCAGAAGCTGGAAGACGAACTGGATGCCATGCTGTTTGACCGCAGCGGCCACCGCACCAAGTTCACCCCGGCGGGACGTATGCTGCTGGAGCGCGGCCGGGTGCTGCTGGAGGCAGCCGAGCATCTGGTGGGAGAGACCCGGGCATTGGCCCGTGGCTGGGAGACCGACATCACAGTCGCCGTCGATGCGCTGGTCCCGGTGCAGGCCCTCTACCCCTTGGTGGAGAAGCTGGCCGAGCAGACCGATACCCGACTGCGGCTGCGGGCCGAGGTGCTGGCGGGCAGTTGGGAGTGCCTGGAGGATGGTCGCGCCGACCTGCTTATCTCCTCCATCAACCCGGACATCATGATGACCGGCATCAAGCATCAGGTGATCAAGGACGAGGTGATGCTCTACGTCGCCCATCCCGATCATCCGCTGCATCAGGAGCCGGAGCCTCTGGCTGACGAGACCCTGCGCCGCTATCGCGCCATCGCCGTCGCCGATACCGCCCTGCGCAAACCGGTACTTACCTACCGCCTGCTGGACAAGCAGCCGCGCCTCACCGTCAGCACCATGACGGAGAAACGGGATGCCCTGCTGGCAGGGATCGGGGTCGGCACCATGCCACAGAGCTGGATTGAGGAGGACATCCGGGCCGGACGGCTCAAGGTGATCAGCCCCGAATATCGCCATCAGCTCCAGGTCGTGCTGGCCTGGCGGCGAGACACTATGGGCAAGGCCAAAAGCTGGCTGGTGCGGGAGATACCAAAACTGTTTGCGGCTGGTGAAAAATGAGACATAGTTAACAGACAGCTCAATAGCTGCCTCACTTGACACCCAGCTCTTTTATTGGTTCCATAGCCGCCTCATTTGAACCAATGGAATCTGTAAAAAATGAAAAAGAGTTTGCTGGTTGCCCTCACCACCCTGCCCCTGTTTGCCAATGCTGGCCTGATGGACTCCCTGACCGACAGCGTCACCAACAGCGTCAAGGATGCAGCTAATACCGCCGTATCCGGTGCAGTGGACAGCGCATCCAACGAAGCCATCAAGAAGGCACTGGATATCAAGGAAGGCGGCTCCAACAAGCAGGCTATTAAAGAGAAGCTGGGCGCTCCTGCCACCACCAAGACCGAATCCGGTCTGGAAGTGTGGACCTATGATCTGGATGCCCTGAAGAAGGCCTCTCCGCTGCTGGCAGAAACCACCAAAACCCTGCTGAAAGATACCGACGCAGCCAAGAAGAACGTCGTTATCAAGTTCGAAGGTGATACCGTCAAGAAAGTAGACCTGACCGACAAGGCTCAGGGCTAAGTTCGCTCGTCCGGTGGAGTGGGCTGCACGCCCGCATCGGCACAGATAGCAAGAGGGGGAGCACCGAGCTCCCCCTCTTTCATTATCGGTCTGTTACACCTTGAAGCGATGTACCAACGCCACCAGCTGGCGATTGGACTCCAGCAGGGTGGCCGAACTCTGTTCGGTATTCTGACCGTTATCCACCAGCAGATTGACCATGTCGCGGATCGTGACCATGTTGCGGTTGATCTCTTCGGTCACCCGGCTCTGCTCCTCTGCCGCAGTCGCAATCTGGGTACCCAGATCGTTTATTTGCACCACGGCATCCGCCATCTTGTCGAGCCCGCCTGTCACCTGCTCGGTATTCTCGGTCGCCGCCTGACAGCTCTGCTTGGTGTGCTCCATGGCCACCACGGCTTCGGCCACCCCCTGCGTCAACCGGGAGAGCATGCTCCCCACCTCGGCAGTGCTATTCTGGGTTCTCGCCGCCAGTGCGCGCACCTCATCAGCAACCACGGCAAAACCGCGCCCCTGCTCACCGGCCCGCGCCGCCTCGATGGCCGCGTTGAGTGCCAACAGGTTGGTCTGGGCAGCAATATCGCCGATCACGCTGAGTACACTGCTGATCTGGCGTGCATCTTCCTGCATCCCCAATACCTTGGTCGCAGCAAGATCCACTTCATCGATCAGCGCCGCCACACTGGCAGAGGCCTGACCCACTACCTGACGGGACTGAATCGCCTGACCATTGGCAGACTCGGTAAAGCTGGCGGAATCGCTCGCGTGGTGCGCCACATTGTCGGCAGTGGAGCTGAGCTCGGTCAGGGCTGTCACTATCTGATCGGTCTCGGCGGCATGCTCACCGAGAATGCGTCTGGCCTGCCCCGTCTGCTGATCCAGCTGGGCCAATTCACGGGTAATCAGCTCTGTGGTCTCGGTCACCTGCAACATCATCTGCTGCAGATAGGCGATAAAGCGGTTCACCGATTGGGCGATATGGTCCAGCTCATCGTGCCCCTTGACCCGGATCCGGGCAGTCAGATCAGCATCTCCGGCCGAGAGCGCATCGATGTTCTGCTTGAGGGTGTCGAGTCGACTGCCCAGCTGCTTGATGGCCATCAACATCAGCGCAAACAGCAGCACCACTAGCGGTAGCTGGATCGCTGCCAGCGTCTTGAGCACCTCCTGACTGTCGTGGGTCAGGGTGCTGGTCGGCAGCGCCGCCGCCAACAGCCAGGGGGTTCCTTCGATGGGTTGCATCAGCAATGTCTGCTCTTCACCCAGATCCTGAAAGGTAGTGCGCTGCAACGCGGCGCCATTACCCGGCCCCAGCAGGCTAGCGATGGCGCTGGCAAAGGGATAGTCCCCGTGAGATGAGAGGTTGCCCAGCACCACATCCCCGCTCAAACGACCATTCTTGCTGAGGATCTTGCCGTCGGCCTCGACGACCATCACCTGACCCCCGATCTCCTGCTCTTTTTTGGCGACCAGATCATTGAAGAAACCCAGCGTCACATCGATGGTGGACACCCCGTAAAGGGAACCGTCACGATAGATTCCCATGGCACAGTTGGTGCGCGGCTGTTGGCTGGCACCATCCTTGTAAGCCGCCGCCCAGACACACATGCCTTTCTCCGCCTGCTGCCCGGCTCTGTGCCAGGGCTGCTCGAAATAGTTGGGCGCCTCGGCCGAGTTCCAGTAGGTGTTGGGGATCAGCTTGTTGGCACCATCCCGATGAAAAAAGGTACTGAACTTGATGCGACCGGCTTCCCGCTGATCCGGCATCGGCCAGATGCCGCCACCAAACACCATGGCATTGCCATATTGATCGATCAGAGCAGGGAGAACAGCATCGATTTGCTCACTCGGCAGTTGGGCCACCAGCTGGGTGATACTGCGTGACTGGCTCTGCACCCCGTTGAGCTGATCGCGAATGTCGGTCGCAATCTCGCTGACCCGCAGCACCAGATTCTGCTCACCCGCCCGTTGCAGCTCGGGTTTGACCCATAACTGGATACCGATTACGGTCAGCACACAGACCGCCACCATGAATCCCAGAAAAACGGCGGTATATCGCCCCTTGATTGTCCCCAGATCCCAACCCATACCCTCTCCTGTTTTCGGCCACTGCTAACTGCAGCTTGTTATATGAGTGGGCATTATCTTGCAATTCGCTCACGGCGCGTTTGCCATCGCTCACATAAGCGACAGCAAGATAAGGATTCGAGCGAAAACGGATCGATACGATCACAAAAAGGGTGGCCTCGGCCACCCTTGGGTTGATAACAACTGGTGCTGTTACTGGTTCGCTTCGGCAAACTGCTTCATCGCTTCGGCGTGCTTGGTCATGCCGGCGGCACGCTCGTTGAGCTTCTTGATGAACTCCGCCTTCTTGGCCGGATCTTCAATGCGGTCATAACGTTGCTGCAAGTTGGCCTGGATCTGCTCCGGGGTCATGTTCTGCATGCGGGCCATCTTGTCGTGGCGGCCACCGTGGTGTTTGCCACCCATCATGCCGCCGTCCATCGGGCAATCCACCATGGCACCGGGCTGGCCGGTGGGGGCCGCTTCACTGGCAGCATAGGCACCCAGCGGCAGGCCAAGGATCAGGGTGGCGGTCAGCAGGGTTTTGGTCAGCTTTTTCATGGTCTATCTCCTGTAGGGATGATTCTGGTTCGGCGCTCTTGCCTTGCCCTCAAGTAAACACCCTGTCGGTGTCTGAACTTTGCCAGCATCGCCCTTTTTTGTAGCAGAGTGTGGCATCGTGCGGATCTGGCACACTTTGACACAAACCGTGCAGCGTATTTTCGTATACTCGTGCCAACGCCAAGCAGGGGAGGTATTCATGAACCAGGGCAACACCCACATTCTGGTGGTCGACGATCACAGCGAGATCCGCGATCTCTTGAAACGCTTTCTGGAACAGCACGGCCTGCGAGTCAGCTGCGCCCGGGATGGCAAGGAGATGAAGCGCCTGCTGGAGGAGCGGGAGTTCGACCTGCTGGTGCTGGATCTGATGATGCCGGGTGAAGATGGTCTGACCCTCTGCCGCGAGCTGCGGGTCAAATCGAACCTGCCCATCATCATGCTGACTGCCATGGGGGAAGAGACTGACCGTATCATAGGGCTGGAGATGGGGGCCGATGACTATCTGGCCAAGCCCTTCAACCCGCGCGAGCTGCTGGCGCGGATCAAGGCGGTGATGCGCCGCACCCAGGCCGACACCCAGCCCGCCACCGAGACCCTGACCCGGGATCTGCGTTTCGATCGCTGGCTGCTCGACGTCAATCGCCGGGAGCTGGTCGATGAGGATGGGGTGGGCCTGAGCCTCTCCACCGCCGAGTTCGATCTGCTCAAGGTGTTTCTCGAACGTCCGCAACGAGTGCTGAGCCGGGATCAACTGCTGGATCTGGCCCGTGGCCGCGAGGCGGTAGCCTTTGATCGCGCCATCGATACCCTGGTGAGCCGCCTGCGCCGCAAGCTGGAGCGGGATCCCAAGAATCCGGAGCTGATCAAAACCATCTGGGGTGGCGGTTATATGTTCTCGGCCGATGTGACGCAGGTATAAGCGGTGAATGCACTGAAACGGCTATGGGCTCGCATGTGGCCCAAGGGGCTGACCGGCCAGATCATTCTGGTGGCGCTGGCGGGCTTGATCCTGATCCAGCTGCTCAGTATCCAGATCTACCGCACGGATCGGGAGGAGGCGCTCGGCTTCGTCAACAGCCGCAACGCCATGCAGCGGATCATCTCTGTGGTCAGACTGCTCTCCCTCTCTCCCCCGTCCCTCTATGACGAGATCCTCAAGGCGAGCCGCAGCGAGACCCTGCTGCTGCGCCTCTCCGACGAACCGCTGCAACCGGATAACCGCAGCCCCCGCTTCGAGCAGCTGGTGCGCTCGCGCCTCAACTACCCCCCCGGCCTCACTGTCGAGATCAGCGCCGAGCTGAAAGAGGATAACCAGCGCAGCAAAGCGTGGGAACATCATGCCCGCATGATGCGGGATCGCAAGGGGCCGCCCCCGCCGCGGGATATGCGGCTCTACGGCTCCATCGAACTGCCGCAGGGGGGCTGGCTGCAGTTCAGTTCGCTGGTCGACAAGGAGGCGGGCAGCTGGTCGTGGCAGACCACCCTCAACCTGATGCTGGTCGCCAGTCTGGTGATCGGACTGATGGTGCTGCTGTTTCGTCGCGCCACCCGCCCGCTCAAGCAGCTGGCAGGCAATGCGGAGCGGCTCGGACGGGGCGAGGATATCGAGCCCTTGAAAGAGGAGGGGCCGACCGAGATCCGCGAATCGATTCAGGCCTTCAACCGGATGCACACCCGGCTCGACCGCTTCGTGCAGGACAGAACCCGGATGCTGGCGGCCATCTCCCACGATCTGCGCACCCCCATCACCAGCCTACGGCTGCGCACCGAGTTTCTGGCCGATGGCGAGGACAAGGAGCGCATCCAGCAGACCCTACAACAGATGGAACAGATGCTGGCGGCAACCCTCAGCTTTGCCCGCGAGGAGGGACAGCAGGAGGCTACCCGCGAGCTGGATCTGGTCAGCCTGCTGGTCAGCCTGTGCGATGACTATGCCGATACCGGCCAGCCGGTCACCTGTCTGGCTGAGGGCAAAGAGGTCTACGCCTGCCGGGCCAACACCCTGCGCCGAGTGCTGCAGAACCTCATCGGCAACGCCATCAAATATGCCGGCAGCGCCGAAGTGTCACTGGAGCGACGCAAGGAGGAGCTGTTGATCCGGGTCTGCGACAACGGCCCGGGGATTGATCCGGCGCGGCTGGAGGATGTGTTCAAACCCTTTGTGCGACTCGATGAAGCACGCAATACCGAGTCAGGCAGCGTGGGGCTCGGGCTCTCCATTGCCCGCACCCTGGTCCATCAGCACGGCGGCGAGCTGACCCTGCTCAATCGGCCACAAGGGGGACTGGAGGCGCGGATCAGCCTGCCGCTGTAAGTAGTTACTCTATCCGCCAGCCTTGTCATGGCGCCATTTGCATCATGCAAACTTCATCATTTGAGCGCTTGTTCTTCGATCAGAAAGACGGTGATAATCGGTGACCACGGGACGATATACGGCAACGGATTGGAGCAAGGATGGCCTCTTCCAGGACAGGAGTCATAGTCAGTATCGGGTGGGGGCTCCTGCTGCTCGGCCTTGCCCTGCCTGCCTGGGCCAAAGCCCCGGAAGAGCCGATCATCATTACCAACTCCAAAGCCTGGCAGCCCTTCTCCTATATCAATGAGTCGGGCCAGCCGGATGGCCTGCTGATCGATTTGTGGCGTGAATATGCCCGGGTGACCGGCCAGAAGATCGAGTTCAGGCTGGTCGACTGGCAAGGCTCCCTCGACCAGCTCCATGAGGGGAACGCGGACGTTCACGCTGGACTGCTCTGGTCACCGGAGCGGGACAAACTGTTCGACTATGGCCGGCCTATCGCCCAGCTCGACTCCCAACTCTTCTTCTCGAGCGAATTGCGCGGCACCGATGTACATTACTACCTGCTCCATGAAACGGTCGGTGTGGTAGCCGGTGGCTACGAGGAGTATTACGCCAGACGCTACTTCCCCGGCACCAGACTGCAAACCTTCAATGACAATGACACCCTGCTGGCGGCGGCCTTTCGGGGCGACATAAAAGCCTTTATCGCCGATCTGCAGGTCGCCAACTTCTACATCTATACCTCGGACGATCCCACCCGCTTTATTCCGGTTCGCCACCTCTATACCGACCAGATCCGCTTTGCGGTGAAAAAGGGTGACCTTGCCCTGTTAAACCGGCTGGAAGAGGGCTTCGCCAAGCTCAAAGAGAGCGATCGGGAGCGGATCATCCGCAAATGGATGCATGTCGAAACCGTCTACCCCATCCATCTCGGTCCCTGGCTACTGTTTGCCGGAGTGTTAATCATGGTGGCCTACATAGTGCAACTGCGCCGCGCCGTCGCCAGCCGCACCACCGAGTTGAGCCGCGCCAACGCCAGACTGGAGAAACAAGCCAGTACCGATCCCCTGACCGGCCTGCTCAACCGACGGGCATTCATGCCTGCCATAGAGCAGCGGCTGGCAAGCGGGGAGCCCTGTGCCCTGTTGCTGTTCGATGTGGATCACTTCAAGGAGACCAATGACCGCTTTGGTCATGGCATCGGGGATCTGCTGCTGGAAAAGCTGGCCACGACTGTGACGAACCTGTTGCCCGAAGAGGCTCTGCTGGCCCGCATCGGCGGCGAGGAGTTTTGCCTGCTGCTGCCGCTGGCCACATTGGCTGAGACAGAGCAATGGGCCGAGCGTATTTGCCTGGAGAGCAACCGGCAAACCCTGCACACCAGCAGCGGCGAGGTGACCCTCTCCATCAGCACCGGGGCAGTCTGGGTCGCCGCAGAGAGAGAGGCTGATGCCGACCAGCTACTACGGCAGGCTGACGCCCTCATGTATCAGGCCAAGGGACTGGGGCGCAATACCTGGCAAGCCGCCCCCTATCAGGCATAGTCCCCTGACGGACACGCAATAAAAACGGCCGCCATCGGAAGATGGCGGCCGCATGACAGGTTCCCTATCAGAAGTTGTAAGTCACGCCCAGGTTGTAGCGGCGACCATCCAGCACAGTGCCATAGCTGCTGTAATCCACCGTCTTGTCGAACAGGTTGTAGACCCCGGCAGTCAGATCCAGATGCTTGTTGGCCTTGTAGACCAGGCCCATGTCAAAGAAGGTATAGGAAGGGGTCCCCTCCGCCATCTTCACACGACTCAGGTACTCGGAGGTCTCGCCACGGAAGTTGACCCGTGACCAGAGGCTGAGATCCTCGGTGGTCTGCCAGTCTACGCTGCCGTTGAACATGTGGCGGGGCATCTGGTTGAGGGCATACCCTGCCAGCGGGCCGCTCTTCTGTTCGGACTGGGTAAAGGTGTAGCTGGAGCTGACCGACCAATCTTCATTGATGGTCCAATCCATCATCCCCTCGACCCCGCGCATATTCGCCTTGTCGACGTTGACCCGGTCACTGATGAAGTCATAGCTGTGACCATTGAGGGTACAGGCGGGATCGCTCTTGCTGGTGCAACGACGCACTTCGGAGATCTTGTTCTTGAAGTCGGTGTTGAACAGGGTAACCCCGGCGTTGAAGCCCTGATGACCGTTCCACAGCAGACCAATCTCTTCACTCACGCTGGTCTCGGGTTTGAGATCCGGGTTGCCGACCAGCATGCCATCCAGGCTGCCACCACCGGTGACCTGACCCCAGTTGGCCGCCGACATCCGCAAGTCAGGGGAGCGGTAACCGGTCGAGACGCCCCCTTTCAACGTCCAGCTCTGGTCCAGATGCCAGACGCCGTAGAGGCGCGGGCTCCAGTGAGAGCCGTAGTTCTGGTCCCGATCCATGCGGGCGCCACCGGTCAGAGCAAAGCTGTCAGTGAGTGACCACTCATCCTCGACAAACATCGCCCAGCTCCAGCGGGTCAGCTGCTCGGCAGGGTTGGCTACTTTCAGGGTATTGCCCTGATCGTGCAGGTCTTCATAGCGGTACTGACCACCGACACTCAGGTAGTGATCCCCCAGAATGAACTGGGTATGGGTGTCGGCGATGGTGTTGGTGAGCTCCATCTTGCGGCCGGGGTTGGTGTTGATCTCCTGCTGCAGATAGCTGCTGGAAGAACCGAAATCATACTGACCATCATGGGTCAGCGCATAGTTGGTGCGCTCGTAGCGGTTAAGGCTATCTTTCGCCTTGGCATCCAGTGAATTGCCGGCCGTACGATCCCGATCCTGCAGGCTGCGACTGGCCTCCAGATCGAAGCGGTTATGGTCGTCAGGCTTAAAGCTGAGCACCGCCGTGCCACTGCGAGTCTCCTGCTCGGCAAAGCCCTGGGTAAATTTGTCTTCACCACGATGCGCCAGCTGACCATTGAAACGCAGCCCCAACACGCCATCGATCAGTGAACCTGCGGTATAGGCATCGGTCTGGAAGCTGTTGCCAGCATCCTTGTTCTCCTGGAAGGTAGAATCAGCATGAACCGAGCCCTGCCAGGCCAGACCGGTGGTCTTGCGGGTAATCACGTTAATCACGCCCCCCATGGCATCGGAACCATAACGGGATGACATGGGGCCACGGACGACCTCAATGCGCTCAATCACCTGCAGTGGCGGCAGCCAGCCCTGTTCGATACCCGGACCATCGCTGTTCGGGCGAGTGCCACGGCTATCCACCTTCTTGCCATCAACCAGCATCAGGGTGTATTTCGACCCCATACCGCGAATGCTGATATCACTGCTGCTGCCACCGCCAGTCACCACAACACCGGGAACATCCTTCAGGGCATCGGTCACATCGCGATATGCCCGTTTCTCCAGCTGCTCACGGGTAATCACGGAGATGGAGGCGGCAGAATCTTCAATCTTCTGCTGGAAGCCGGAAGCGGTGACGACCATCACCTCTTTTTCGGCAGCATAGGCCTGGGTCGCAAGAAGGGAGCAGATCAGCAAGGCAAGCTTGTTCGGTTTCACTGTTGTCATGTTTTAGCCTGAACATTTTTAGTAGGAAGGTGACGTATTCCCTTACTTCACTCATTACTGCGTATTCCGGCGAAGTTGAACAGCCATTCCGGCCAACGTGAACACCCTGATCCTTAACGCGCTCACGTCATCCCG
>NZ_JANFNV010000071.1:0-1355 GCF_024436075.1 Aeromonas sp. JL9
TACAATGACGGGATACCGCCAGCAAAAGCCGAGGTTCGGCCTAACCAAGTGTCCGGATTTAGTTGACCACTACAAGATAAAACTCGCCGAGCTCAACGCCAACCCCATGCTACTTGGTGTCGGTAACGGGGTTATCGATCTGAACTCTGGATGTTTCCTTGCTGCTCGTCGAGCCCATTTGCTGACCAGTGCCAGCCCTGCTGTCTATATCTCGGGGGCTACTTGTCCACGCTGGGAGCAATTCATCAGTGAAATCACCTGTGGAGATGCCGAACTGGCCACCTTCCTGCAACGCTGTGTGGGCTACTGGATAACGGGCCGTACCGACGAGCAATTGTTGTTCTTCCTCTATGGTAATGGCTGTAATGGTAAGAGCACCTTCATGTCGGTCATCCAGCAACTGCTCGGGGACTATAGTCGGCAGATCAACAGTAATGTCTTGCTGTTTAACCGCAATGCCAGTACCGGCCCGAACCCATCGTTGACCAAGCTGGTGGACGCCCGACTGGTAGTAGCTAATGAGCTACCAGAGGGATCTCGCATGGATGAGAACCTAGTGAAAGCCATGACGGGTGACGACATCATTGTCGCTAGGGCCCCTTATGCCAAGAGCGAGATGGAGTTCCGTCCCCGCTTCTCACTTGTTATGGTGGGGAACCACAAGCCAGTGATCCGGGATACCAGCCCAGGCATGTGGCGACGAATGATGATGATTCCCTTCAATGCAGCGTTTACAGGAGAGCAATTAGATCCGTACTTGATGCAGAAGCTTCAGGATGAACTGCCAGGTATCTTGAACTGGGCCATCCAAGGCACCCAGATGTGGTTGGCACAAGGGCTGAAACGGTCGATGCCAGCCAGCATCAAAGCCGATGTCGAGAGCTACCGTGCCGAATCCGATCTGGTGGGACGCTTTTTGGAAGAGTGCACTCAGCCAAGCAGTAACTACAAATGCACCATGGACGAGATCTACGCTGCTTTTAGCCGCTGGGCTCAGCAGGACAGAGAGTGGACCATGAGTAAAATCATCCTGAAGAAAAAACTTGTGGATAAGGGTTTCGAAGCAACACGCTACCGTAACAAGGCTGCAATTATTGGGATTGTGTTACGCGATGATGCATTTGATGCTTATCCAAGTGCATCCCCTACGCTCCGTCTTGCATCAAATCAATAACATTTTCGGGGCCTGCGGGCCCCTTTTCGTTGTCGGTTATGGCCCACATCACTGCCCCATACTGAGGCGGTACTCTGTGCACCTTCAACGTCATAACGTAAGCTGTGTGTATGGAGATGGTATTCACCTGACAGTTGCCCACAAAAGGGAGTGGTCATACGGCTTCAAACCGGATAACAAA
>NZ_JANFNV010000072.1:0-1208 GCF_024436075.1 Aeromonas sp. JL9
GAGCGTTCACATTGGTCCGGAAATGGTGTTCACGTTGAACCGGAATCGGTGTTCATGATCGGCCGGAATATGCAGTTTGGAAGCCGTCGTCTAAAAACACTGGATCGCCAAACCATTGTGGCCTTCCAAAGACGACTTGCTGAACACCTCAAGCCCGCCACCGTGAACAAGATCTTGTCTGCCCTGTCGAGGATGCTGACCTTGGCCGTGGAGCACGGATACCTCTCTGTCTCACCGATGAATGGGTTACGGCAACTCAAAGAAAATAATGAACGCAAGCGGATCCTGAGCCTTGATGAACGGTCACGTTTTATCGATGCATGTTATGCCCAAAACTCGGAAGCAAGTCGGTCGCTATTACTGTCTCTCTACACAGGGATGCGAATTGGGGAGGTGTGCTCCATAGAACAAGCCCACTTGCACCTCGATGAGGCTTACCTGATCCTGCCTACGACTAAGAATGGATTACCTCACCAAGTGGCCCTGACGTCTCATGCCATCAGGCTCATCGAAACACAGCAATTACTGGTCAACAAACAGAGGTTCCTTTTCCCCTCCTCCCAATCCTCTTCAGGGTACATGAGCTACCCACGGCATGCCTTTCAGCGGATTTGTGCTACAGCAGGGATCAGTGACCTTTGCATTCATGATCTCCGCCGAACCTTTGCCACGGAACTGATGCTACAGACGGGTGACATTGCCATGGTTGCGCAGGCCCTGAACCACTCATCACTACAGATGGCGATGCGATATCAGCAACGCACCACGACCCACTTACTCCCTCATATCAATGCCACTCAACAGCAATGGCTCTCTGAAGACATACCACAGCCCACAGTGTGTTGCAGTTGAGTTGCGCAGAACACCACCAAGACCCATTTGTAACCAAAACATACAAAATTCCGCAATGCATGTGTTGTCAATGCTTTGGGGGGTCAACTTCTGAATACTGCAATCCAGTCGCACGAACAGGCAAACGAGAGGCAGTGATGGACGGTGTACATATGTTGACACGAAGCGAGTTAGCGCTGCGGTGGCGCATCTCAAAAAGCTGGCTGGACAAGCAAATGATCATCGCACCCGAGACGCTACCCGCATTTGTCACCATCGGGCGGCAAACCCGGTTCCCACTTAGAGCCGCTAACAAAACCTCTCAGCGAAGCGCGAGCAGATCACGGCGCAAGCCAGCGTCAGTAACGCAAGGTGGA
>NZ_JANFNV010000073.1:0-1012 GCF_024436075.1 Aeromonas sp. JL9
ATTCATGACTGGGGTGAAGTCGTAACAAGGTAACCCTAGGGGAACCTGGGGTTGGATCACCTCCTTACCTTAAGATGTCGAAGTTGTTGAGTGTTCACACAGATTGCCTTGATTCAAAGTAGTTAGAGCAAAGACCTGGTGCAGAGATGCATCAGCTTCTGTTGTCCAGCCCTCGGGATGGATGAGAGAAAACCTCTTCTGCCGGATAACGGGATGTGAATAGCAGTTTACTGCTACCTGTTGTCTCAGTGCGCAAGCACTGCAAAGCAGACTCGGGGTCCCCTTCGTCTAGAGGCCTAGGACACCGCCCTTTCACGGCGGTAACAGGGGTTCGAATCCCCTAGGGGACGCCACTTCTCTTCGCAGCTCAAGAATGCAGACATAAGCAGTCATGTTTATGTCTGTTTTCTTCGGTCACTGACCGTTGCAAACATGCTCTTTAACAATCTGGAAAGCTGATTTAAAAAGTAGTTCTCAAACATTTGTTACAAGTGCTTTGGAAACTTCTTGGCGAAAACCAAATTTTATTTGGTCCTTGTTGTACGACAACAGGCTGTGCCGGTTTCACCGACACTTCTTGGGGTTGTATGGTTAAGTGACTAAGCGTACATGGTGGATGCCTTGGCAGTCAGAGGCGATGAAGGACGTACTAACCTGCGATAAGCTGTGAGAAGTCGGTAAGAGACGCTATTACTCACAGATTTCCGAATGGGGAAACCCACCCGAGATAACTCGGGTATCTGTTACTGAATACATAGGTAACAGAGGCGAACCGGGAGAACTGAAACATCTAAGTACCCCGAGGAAAAGAAATCAACCGAGATTCCCTCAGTAGCGGCGAGCGAACGGGGATTAGCCCTTAAGCATCTTGGAAGTTAGTGGAACGGTCCTGGAAAGGCCGGCGATACAGGGTGATAGCCCCGTACACGAAAACAACCTTGATGTGAAATCGAGTAGGGCGGGACACGTGACATCCTGTCTGAATATGGGGGGACCATCCTCCAAGGCTAAA
>NZ_JANFNV010000074.1:0-899 GCF_024436075.1 Aeromonas sp. JL9
AGAAGCTATCTGCGAAGCCGTCACTCGACCCAATATGCGGTTTGTGCCTATCAAAAGTCCTGAACAGCAAGCCGTTCTGGCACTTCATCGGAGCCGCCAGGGATTCATCAAGCAGCGGACCGCACAAGCTAATCAAATCAGGGGATTATTAGCTGAATTTGGCATTGTCATGCCTATCGGGATCCACCAACTACTGCGACGGTTACCTGAGATCCTGGAGGACGCAGAGAACCAGTTACCCAACCTGTTTCGTGTTCAACTGAGTTTGCTACAGAAACATATTGAGTATTTGTTTGATGTCGTGTCGACGCTCGACAAGCAGATAGAGCACTGCCATCAGCAAAACTCGCTATGCCAGCGTATTGGTAAGATCCCGGGTATCGGCCCCATCACCGCCAGTGCGTTGATTGCGACCATAGGCAACGCCAACAATTTCGAGAATGGCAGACAACTTGCTGCCTGGCTTGGCTTAGTGCCACGCCAGCATTCCAGTGGAGGTAAACAACTGCTGCTTGGGATAAGCAAACGCGGCGATACCTATTTGAGGACCTTGCTTATCCATGGCGCCAGGGCTGTTTTACAGTCCGTCAAACGTAAACAGGATACCGTATCGGGTTGGGCCAGTAAGCTATTGGAGCGCCGGAATAACAATATTGCCTCGGTAGCATTGGCCAATAAGAATGCACGGATAGTGTGGGCCTTATTGGCCAAAGATCAGGAATACAGCGCGCCAGTGATGAAGGCTTAATATTCGGAGTCAGCAAGAAAGGGATAACACCACCGGTTGCCCAAGCAAGCATGAAGTGATGGCAAGACAGGCCAGACCGTGATGGGGAAAACCCGGTTTAGGCAAGGCTCTTGAAAGAGCGAGTTGTTGATTGAGGCCTCCATCAGCGGAT
>NZ_JANFNV010000075.1:0-765 GCF_024436075.1 Aeromonas sp. JL9
CCACCTTGCGTTACTGACGCTGGCTTGCGCCGTGATCTGCTCGCGCTTCGCTGAGAGGTTTTGTTAGCGGCTCTTAAGCGGATGGCGCCTATGACAGCAAAGCCAGCCATCAACTTATCTCGCGCAAAGGGGCGACAGCCTGTGTCGCGCCTCGCAAAAGCGCGGGGTTATGGGAAAAAGGGACATTCGAGAAATGAGGCGGTGCTAGTGATGCGCAAGGAAGGGCTGGCGTACTGGAAGAAGATATCGGGGTATCACCGTCGCTCACTTGCAGAGACAGCGATGTATCGGTTCAAACAGTTGTTAGCGGGGAAAGTCAGTTTACGTAACTACCACGGCCAAGTGGGAGAGGTGATGGCGTATGTCAGCGCCATAAACAAACTCAATACCCTGGGTCTGCCTGTCAGAAAGCCCCGAGTGTAACGGTCACTTGGGGCTGGGGCAGTTGTGGCTTGATGGTTGATTTGGGAAACAGCGCCACTTCAGCCCATTCAAGATAAGAATATTCTGATAATGAAGGGCTGCTGTACGTAATGACTAGATTCCTTTGTGGCCAATGTCTAGAATGCAAATCAAATAATGTTTGCAACAACGAGGGGCTGCTATGCAAATCCAAGTTATTGAAAAAACATTCAGGCTTGCAGGAGAAAGTGAACAAGTTGCTCAATTTACTTTAACTACATCTGGAATTGTAGTGGTCAACTAAATCCGGACACTTGGTTAGGCCGAACCTCGGCTTTTGCTGGCGGTATCCCGTCATTGTAT
>NZ_JANFNV010000076.1:0-350 GCF_024436075.1 Aeromonas sp. JL9
GCATTAATACGCTTAACGCTATTGTCATTAGCCCGTTTTATAACCTGTACTGGCATAACCTTGCTGTTATGTCGGGAAAAGGAGTGTTCTTTATGCTGTCATGGTTTGAAAGCCGGGTGAATCCGTACCCGGAGACCCCGCCCGCGCAACCGCCGCAGGGCTTCTTCCCCTTCATCTGGGCGGCCACCGCCGGCACGCGGCCGCTGATCCTGGCGATGACCACGCTCACCGCCTGCATCGGCGCCTTCGAGGCGCTGCTGTTCTCCATGCTCGGCTCGGTGGTGGACTGGCTGGGCAAGGTGCCGCCGGCGCTGCTGTGGCAGGAGCAAAAGCACAACCTGCTGCTCCTG
>NZ_JANFNV010000076.1:360-674 GCF_024436075.1 Aeromonas sp. JL9
ATCGCCTTGCAGGCGATGTGCAAATACCAGGGCCTGGCCGGCAACTTCCCGATGCGCCTGCGCTGGATCTACCACCGCCACCTGCTCGGCCAGAGCATGAGCTTCTACCAGGACGAATTCGCCGGCCGCGTGTCGGCCAAGGTGATGCAGACCGCGCTGGCGGTACGCGACACGGTGATGATCGTCACCGACATCCTGGTGTTCGTGGTGATCTACTTCGTCACCATGATCGCGGTGGTCGGCAGCTTCGATACCGCGTTGCTGTGGCCGTTCATCGGCTGGCTGCTGCTGTACGTGGCGACGCTGGCCTACTT
>NZ_JANFNV010000077.1:0-640 GCF_024436075.1 Aeromonas sp. JL9
ATGAGCGTTCACATTGGTCCGGAAATGGTGTTCACGTTGAACCGGAATCGGTGTTCATGATCGGCCGGAATATGCAATTACAACGCCCTGGCATCCGGCCACGCGCAGTATTAGAAAAGGCTCATTTGAAAAGCACTTTATTAATCAGCCAGCATTGTAACGACCCCGCCCCGATCATTCAAACAATAATCATTATCATTTATATCGTGTGGCATTCCTGCTACAAAACAGCTAATTCTTGATAAGAGACTGTTTTAATGGAATAAATCCATAAACAAACACGGGAATTAAACAAACAAGCGGAAGCGATGACGTACCATTGCAAGATGACCTGATTTAATCCTCGAGCTCTATCAGCTCGCAGCGGAACAATATCGCCAAGATGGGATGTGCTGCGATACAGAGGTGGAAACAGTAGCAAGAACACCAACAGGGGAAGGTATTGCCATCGTGGTGGGATGTCGGCAGCTCACCAGCAGGCTAAAAACATCAAAACCCGGTCGTGAGACTGGGCTTTGGTGTTCGCCGAGTGTACAAATCTGGGGGGCTCGGGGCAAAAATCACCCATAGCAAAAAGGCCTTCCCATCTGGGAAGGCCTTCAAATTAGTGGCGGAGCGGACGGGACTCGAACCCGCGACC
>NZ_JANFNV010000078.1:0-637 GCF_024436075.1 Aeromonas sp. JL9
TGCCCACAAAAGGGAGTGGTCATACGGCTTCAAACCGGATAACAAAACGGTACCCCTACCGTGTTATCCGGAGTCACCGTATGACCACCAACGAGAAAGTAGCACGTCGCAAACTCAGCCTGCTAGAGCTCGCCAAAGAGCTCAATAATGTCAGCAAAGCCTGCAAGCTCATCGGCTACAGCCGTCAGCAGTTCTACGAAATTCGCCGTAACTACCAGACCTATGGCGCCGAGGGATTGCTCGACAAATTGCCCGGCTGTAAAGGAGCTCATCCCAATCGGGTTGCTCCCGAGATTGAACAGGCCATCCTCGATTACTCCCTCACCAGGCCTACTCACGGCCCGCTGCGGGTCGCGCAAGAACTGGCTCTGCAAGGTATCAACGTCAGTGCCGGCGGCGTGCGTGGCGTGTGGCAACGGCACGACTTGCTCTCCAAACACGACCGTTTGTTGCGCCTCGAGAAAACGCACCGGGAGCAGACCATTGAGCTCAATGACGAGCAAATTCGCCTGTTAGAGCGCTTCAGCCCCGAGTTTCGTGAACGCCAGATAGAAGTCCATTACACCGGGGAACTGGTGGCGGTCGACACCTTCTTCGTCGGCGCGCTCAAGGGGGTTGGCAAGGTGTATCTGCAAAC
>NZ_JANFNV010000007.1:0-39877 GCF_024436075.1 Aeromonas sp. JL9
TCTTGTCATTGAACACCTCAGGTCATGGTGGCGACTGTACCACCTAAAATGGTGTCCGGGATGATTAGACCACTACACATATTTGCACATCGGAACCAATACAAAGCCCGGCTTCACGACCGGGCTTTTGTATTTTTAGCGTGTTAAACAGCCAGTGTTAGCATTTATCTAGAGGAAGAGAACTAAAACCCTGTCATCTCCTCCATTTTGTATCCATATCAAGCCCTTATCTGATGGATTACTGGCCATTTTAACTGGTTTACTTTTGGCCAAACTCTGTTCATGGCGCGCGATTAGGGTTGTATCTCGCTTATAACTCGGTAGAGTAAGGGCATCTTGAGTTTGCCTGTCCCGGGCCGAGTGTGTCGGGCTTCAGGTGTAACTTGGCCAGTTTTTATCAACCTTAAGTCAGTGGTATCGATATGGAACAAGTAAACAAGTCCACCTTCAGCGATGTACTGGAATATGTGCGTATGTCCCGTCGCCAGAACAAACTCAAGCGTGAAATTGCGGATAACGAGAAGAAGATCCGTGACAACCAGAAGCGCGTGCTGCTGCTCGACAACCTGAGCGACTACATCAAGCCGGGCATGAGCATTGATGATGTGCAGGCGATCATCGCCAACATGCGTGCCGACTATGAAGAGCGCGTGGATGACCACATCATCAAGAACGCCGAGCTCTCCAAAGAGCGTAAAGAGCTGAGCACCAAACTGAAGGGCATGAGCTCTCACAAATAAGCGTTCAGCTTTCGCTTAAGAGACACCGGCCACTGGCCGGTGTTTTGTTATCAGCTCGGATCTCTGCCACTCCTGCAACAATCGGCTCCCCTTTTTAGAATTGCCCTGTTACCATCACCACAAAGCGGTCAATAGTTTCAAGCCATTGACTTGAAAAGACTAAGCTTGAGTGAAACACAATAAATTGCGCAACCATGGTGGGGCTGATATGGGCGCATCAGAACAGACGGATTTGACACAAGTGGCATCTCAAGATTCATCTGTCCAGACCTCGGACGGGAACCCAAAGCGCAAGCGCCGTCCTTGGTGGCGTTGGCTGTTCTGTTTTCTCTTTTTATTGTGCCTGGGGGCGGTGATCGCTCTGGTTGGCTATGAGATGAAAACCTCGAAGCTGCAATCTCAGGAGATCTCCCGCTATGCCGCCAAGCTCACCTATCAGGTCGAGCCTGGCCAGAGCAAGCAGATCGCTTTCCCAGAGGATGGCCCGTTCGACAAGCGGCTCGGCTATGTGCAACTGCCGATGATGCAGGAGCGCCTGCTGCAGCGGGGCTATGAAGTCAGCAAGCAGGTACATTTCTCCGACGCACTCTATGACTACGCCAGTCGTGGCTTCTTCGTGCCCTATACCGAGAAGGTGCAGGCTGGCCTGACGCTGCACGATTGCCGCGCCGAGCCCTTCTATCAATTCAAGTATCCGACCCATCACTATCCGGATTTTGATTCCATTCCGCCGCTCGTCATCCAGTCGCTGCTGTTTATCGAGAACCGCGACTTGCTGAGCAACGAAGAGCCGTTGGCCAACCCGGCGGTCGACTGGCCCCGTTTTGCCAAGGCCGCGCTCTCTCAAGTGGGCAAGGCGCTCGATATGCAGGATCAATCTGCCGGTGGCAGTACCCTGGCGACCCAGGTGGAGAAGTATCGCCACTCGCCGGATGGCCTGACCCTGTCGCCGACCGAGAAGATCCGTCAGATGGCCTCTGCCAGCGTGCGGGCCTATCGTCTCGGGCCGGAAACCCTCGAAGCGCGCAAACTGGTCGCTTGGGCCTACCTCAACTCGGTACCGCTCTCGGCTGCGCCGGGATATGGTGAAGTACATGGTCTGGGAGATGGCCTCTGGGTCTGGTTTGGTGCCAACGTCGATGATGTGAACCGTCTGCTGGATCCCGCCCGCAACCAGAATGCGCCGCTGGCCGAACAGGGGCTTGCCCTGCGTCAGGTTGTCTCTTTGATGATTGCGCACCGCCGTCCCTCTTACTATCTGGCTCAAGGGCGAGAGGCATTGGCTACCCTGACCGACAGCTACCTGCGCCTGTTTGTGCAGGAGGGAATGATCACGCCACCTCTGATGGAGGCGGCGCTCAAGGCCAAGATTTCGTTCCGTGACTTCCTGCAGTCCCCGGCTATCACCCGGGTGAACAATAACAAGGGGTTGCAGGTTGCCCGTACTCGCCTGAGCCGTCAGCTCGGGGTGCAGCTCTATGACCTCGACCGGATGGATCTGACCGCCGATACCAGCCTCAATATGCCGCTGCAAAATGAAGTATCCCGTTATCTGCAGCAGCTAGCCGACCCGACGTTTGCCGCTCAGGTGGGACTGTTTGGTGAGCGCCTGCTCTCGCCGGAGAAAACCGGCGATGTGCGCTACAGCTTCACCCTGTTTGAGAAATCGCCGGAAGGGTTCAAGGTGCGGGTGCAGACCGACAACACCGATCAGCCGTTTGATATCAATGAAGGCTCCAAGCTGGAGTTGGGCTCAACCGCCAAGTTGCGGGTGCTGACTACCTATCTGGAGATCGTGGCCGAGCTGCACGATAACTATGCCGGGATGCCGGTCGAGAATCTGCGCAAGCTGGCTGCCGTCTCTCAGGACAACCTCAGCCGCTGGGCCATCTCCTATCTGATGACGGCTCAGGACAAGAGCCTGCCTGTGATGCTGGAAGCGGCGCTGGATCGCAAATACTCCGCCAGCCCCAACGAAGGGTTCTTTACCGGTGGCGGCATGCACACCTTCAACAACTTCCGCCGCGAGGATAACAATCGTATTCCGACGTTGCGTGACTCTCTGCGTGAGTCGATTAACTTGCCCTTTGTGCGGTTGATGCGCGATATCGTGCGCTACAGCCTCTACAAGGAGGGCAACCGTGCTCAGTTGCTCAAGGACGACAAGGATCCCCGTCGTCAGGAGTATCTGGCCAAATTTGCCGACAAAGAGGGGCAGACCTATCTGCTGCGCTTCTGGCGCAAATATCGCGGCAAGACCCCCGAGGAGCAGCTCGATACCTTCCTCGACGGTCTCAAGCCGAGTGCGGTACGTCTGGCGGCGGTTCACCGCTACCTGATGCCGGAAGCCAGCGAAGCCGCATTTGCTGCCTTCTTGGCGGAGCGGTTGCCGCGGGAGAAGTTGAGCGCCAAGCGGGTCAATCAGCTCTACGTCAGCTATGGCCCGGGCAAGTATTCACTACCGGATCAGGGCTACATCGCCCGGGTGCACCCGCTGGAGCTGTGGCTGCTGGCCTATCTCAAGGAGTTCGACAAGGCGACCTTTGCCGACGCGGTGGCGGCCAGTCGTGACGAGCGGCAGGAGGTCTACAGCTGGCTGTTCAAGACCCGTCATCGCAGTGCCCGTGACAGCCGGATCCGCACCATGCTGGAGGTTGAAGCCTTCCTCGATATCCATCAGCGCTGGGCCAAGCTCGGTTACCCGTTCGACCATCTGGTGCCTTCGCTGGCGACCGCGTTGGGTAGCTCCGGCGATCGCCCGGCTGCACTGGCCGAGCTGATGGGGATTATCCAGAATGGCGGTATCCGCTCGCCAACCTTACGTATCGAGCACCTCTCGTTCGCCAAGGGGACTCCTTTCGAGACCGAGTTTGAGCCGCAGCACACCGAGGGTACCCGGGTGATGCCAGCAGAGGTGGCGGCAGCCCTGCGCAGTGCGCTCTCCAAGGTGGTTGAAGGGGGCACGGCAAGACGTATCGCCGGTGCCTTTGCCCTGCCGGATGGCACTGTGCTGCAGATGGGGGGCAAGACCGGGACCGGGGATAACCGGATTGAAACCGTGGGCCGTTATGGCAACGTGACCAGCTCGCTGGCGCGCAACCGCACCGCAACCTTCGTCTTCTATCTGGGTGAGGATCACTTCGGTACCCTGACCGCCTATGTACCGGGTAGCCAGTCTGACAAGTTCCGCTTCACCTCGGCGCTGCCGGTGCAGGTGCTCAAGGGGATGGCTCCCCTGCTGACGCCTTACCTGCAACCGGGCTCCCATACCCAGTGTCTGGCGAACCAGTGATGCGAGCGAATTACCGCTCATCACGCAGATAACTGACCAGAAAAAACGGGGAGGCTGACAGCCTCCCCGTTTTTATTTCCTTATCGGGCGCCGCGGCGCTCGATTGGGATCAGGCGTTCAGTACGAACTGCTCGATCACCTGAGCCACGCCATCTTCATCGTTGCGGGCAGTGGTGTGCTGGGCGAGAGCCTTGATCTCGTCGGTGGCATTGCCCATCGCAACCCCGAGGCCAGCGTATTCGATCATGTGGCGATCGTTGCCCGCATCCCCGACGCAGATCACCTGATCGGCGGTCAGGCCAAGGTGCTCGGCCAGCGCGGCGACGCCGGTTCCCTTGTTGCTCTGCTTGTTCATGAACTCGAGGAAGAAGGGGGCGCTCTGTACCACGGTATAGCGCTCATAGAGCTCTGCAGGCAGTCGCTCGATGGCGCGGGAGAGCTGGGGCGGCTCGTCGATCATCATCACCTTCATGATCTGCTCGTCGGCAGGCAGGGTGGCGAAGTCGATCAGATTGATCGGCATGCCGATCAGGCGGGATTCGTGCTCGGTGTAGGTGCTGACACGGGGACTGATCAGGCCGCGGGTGACCGAGAAACCGTGAACGTTCACTTCCAGCTCATCAGCCAGTTTGGCGACGGCGCTGGCGTCACTGCCGGTCAGCAGCTGGCTGCGGATGATGCGCTGATCAGCCACCTGTTGCACCAGAGCGCCGTTGTAGCAGATGACGTAGTCATGCTCTGTGGTGAGGCCGAGCTCTTCCAGATAGCGGCTCATCCCTTCCAGCGGGCGGCCGGAGGCCAGCACAACGGTTACCCCTTTGGCGCGCGCGGCGCTGATGGCGGCGTGGGTGCGGGGAGTAATCTGGCCCTGCGGGTTGAGCAGGGTGCCATCCATATCCAATGCGATCAGCTTGTACATCTCTCACTACCTGAGTCTGGGTGGCCCGCCCGGTGGGGCCAAGGAAGTGGCGAGTGTAGCGAAAATCGGCGGCGGGATCACGGCCGGTTCAGCGATGGGGCCGTGCCGGTTTAGCTATTTGTGTCCCTCGTAAGGGGTCATCTCCAGGGTTTCATCATGGATGGTCAGGCGGGTAGGGCCTCGGGTGATGGTAACCTTGCGTTTGAAGCTGGCCATCTCGACCTCGATGCCGGAGTAGAGGTGTTGGGTGGCAATGACCTCCATCTGAGCCATCAAGTTTCGCAGCTCCTCCTGGTTGGCGGTGAGCTGCTCATCGAGCTGGGCCAGTTCGGCCAGCTGATGGTCCCGGATCGGTTTGAGCTTGCGCAGGGTATCCGGATTGCGCTTGTCGCCGGGTAGTTGCAGCAACTTCATGACCAGCTCCTTGATTTTCTCCAGCTGGGCCTGACACGTCTGCTGGCGCAGCTTGAGCTGGTGTTCCTGCTCCTTGTGGGTGAAGTAGCCGCCGAGGATCTGCAGCCGGGTATGGTTGGCGGCCTCGGCCCCCAGGCTGGGGGCCATGATCAGGCGATTGGCAATGCTGGTACCCCCCAGCAGAGTGCCTTTGCGCATGTTGCTATCGCCTACCTTGATATCTTGTCCGCTGCGGGAGTAGCAGTGGCTGAGCTGGCTCTGGATCTGGATATCCCCCCCCGCTTCCAGCTGGGCATACTGGGCGTAACTGGCGTGGATCTCCCCCTGCGCATTGAGCTGGCAAAGGTACTCTCCCTGCTCGTTGCGGCGGCCAATGATGCCGTGGCGTACCGTGATGCTGCCCCCAGCTTCGATCCAGCCCCCTTCGATAAAGCCGCCAATCACGATGTCACCGCTGACCCTGATCTTCATGCCCGGGTTGACGTCGCCGCTGACGATTAAGCCCCCTTCAAAATCAATGTGGCCGTGGCGGGCATCCACCTGTTTGACGCTGAGCACCTCGTCCACCTTCATGCCTGCTTTTTCCTGACAGGGCAGGCCAGCCCGACCGGCAATCAGCAGGTCGGGATCGTCGGGGGAGATGAAGGTGCCCTCGCCTGCACTCATCGGGCTGTCTTTGCCATCCTTGGCGGGCAGATCCTGACCGGTCACGGTAAAACCGGGCACCCCGACGGTGGCTGGATGACGGCGCATCAGCGGAGCGCCGGCCTTGACGGTGACGATGGAGCCGAGATCCCGCAGGTCGACCTTGCCATGCCCCAACTCCTGTGGTTTGAGGATCCGTTCGGCCGGGGTCTCCACCAGCCGCTCATAGCGAGTGTCCTGACCATTGACGGCAGGCTGGCCGTTGGCAATTACCAGCTTGAGCTGGCTGCCGGGGGCGGCCTCCTTGGCTGACTGGATGGCAGCGGTGAGCAGTTGCTCACTCACCCCCTGTTTGATTTCGCTGATGGCGATCGCCTCTTTCAGCTGTTCCAGCGTCACATACTTGCCCCCCCAGTCGGCAGTGATCTGGGCGATGGCGCTCATGCGATCCTTCTCCACTATTACGGCGAGTCGGGCATCCTGACGCTTGCCGATGGGGATGGGGTTGGCAGGGACGGGGGCGGCAGGGTTGGTGAGCAGGGTATTGAGCAGGCTGATGGCCTGTTTGATCCCCTCGGGCAGCGGCTGATAGCGGCGACAGTTGGAAGCGAGCAGCAGAGCCTGCACATCCTGTTCCGTGACTGGTTTGGTGAGACCGGCGGCAATCCGCAGGCAGACCAGTTCCATATCGCTTGATAGCAGCAACCACTCTTTGCTTAACACCGCATCTCCTTGCTGGATGAGAACGGAACGATCGGCTCGCTCCTCTACTGTCATTTAATCTCTCAATGATTAATAAAGCGAGTCGCCAACCCTGAGAGTGGGCAGTATTCAGATATTTCCTCTGAATGGTCAATGAATTGAAGTCAAATCGGTGATGGCGGCCAGATAAATGTGGGCGCTGTTTGGAAACGGAGTGAAAAGGCGGATCGCAGCGCCAGCGACATAAGGTCGCTGGCAGGGGGGGGTTATCAGCTGCGTTGGGCTGTTCTGGCCAGGGTGAGGTAATCGCCGAGCACCGGCTCACCCAGCATATGGCGGCGCAGCATATCGAGGGCGGCAAAGGCGAGGATCTTGCGGCGGCTCTCCGGGTCGGGGTGGCTGACCTTGACCGTCTGACCGATGTGCATGCCATCGGCGCTGAGCAGCAGTGGCACCCCCTCTGCACCCTCTCGCCCAATGGTCAGTTGCAGGCCTGCATCGGTGGTCGGCAGTTGTGCCAGCTCATCGGCCAGTTGCGCGCTGAAGCGTGCTTCCAGCCGGGGATGGCCGTGACAAAGCGCCAGCAGGGCGCCGCCACTCTCTCCCTCCAGCAGAGTCAGCGGTTTGCCTTGCAGCAGCGCAAGGATCTGCTGCGCCGGTTCCGTATCTCCGCAGCCAACCAGCCAGGGGCGGATCGTATCCAGCAGTCGGCGCTCTGCACTCTCCATGTCAGCGGCACTGGCGCCGTGGCCGATCAGCTTCAGCTCGATAAGGGGCATGGAGGAGCGGTAACCCAGCTCGATGCCGGCTGGCCAGGGTTCGGCATCCAGCATATCGCTGAGGGCAGATTCCGAGATGCCGAAGGTGTAAAAGCGACGCAGCTCGGTGTCGATCTGCGCCCCGGCCAGCTGTTTGAGGCGCGGCAGAATTTGCTCGCGCACCATCTGTTTGAACTCGAACGGCACGCCCGGGGTGAAGAAGAGCTGGCTCTGGCCACTTCGCACCACAAAGCCGCAGGCGGTGCCGACCGGGTTGTCGAGGATTTCGCTCCCCTGTGGCAACCTGGCCTGTTTGGCATTGCTTTGTGCCATGGGGCGACCACGGCTGGCGTAGCGGGCCGTGATGGTAGCAAGCCAGTCGGGGAAGAGGGTGAGCGGCTGTTCAAAGGCTTCAGCGGCTGCCTGAGCAGTGAGGTCGTCGGCGGTGGGCCCGAGTCCTCCACACACCATCACCACCTCGGCGCGGCTGGCACTCTCTTGCAGCACCGTTTTCAGGTCAGCGAGGTTGTCCCCCACCGTCAGGCGACGGCGCACCTGCCACCCCTGTTCCAGCAGCAGAGCGCTGAGCCAGGCTGCATTGGTATCAACCACCAGACCCGTCACTATCTCGTCTCCGGTACTGATGATCTCGATACGCATGGCAGGCTCCTTGGATTAAACGGGTGGCAACGGTTGGTCTTGGGCCAACACAATCAGGCTTTGTTGTGCTCGAAGTAGTAGCTGATCCGGGTACGCGGATTGAGGTACTCGAACACGGCGGGCGGCAGCCGTTTGGGGTGGATCACCTTGGCGATCGACAGTTCGGCTTGCTGCAGGTCGATGATGGCCGCTTCCTGACGGGGAATGCGCGGATCGTAGACCAGCACCGAGGGGTAGAGCAGGCGGGAAGCGTTGACCGACATCACCAGCCCCACCTGACCGTTGGAGAGTTGCACCACGCTGCCGGGGGGATAGATCCCCATCAACCGGATCAGCATGCTGAGGTACTCCGGATTGAACTGCGCCTTGCGCTGCTTGTAGAGGCCGCTCAGGGCTGAGTAGGGCACCTTGGCCTGCATGTGGCAGAGGTTATCGTATTCGTTGATCAGCGACACCATCTGGGTCAGCGGATCGAGCTGGCCACCTTTGAGCCCTTCCGGCCCGCTGCCATCAAGATATTCGTGGTGATGGAGCACGATCCCCTTCGCCTCGGCCGGGAAATCCTTGGCCAGATTGAGCAGATCCAGCCCGTAGCGCGGGTGCTGGGCCATCAGGTTCTGCTCCGGCTTGGTCAGCGGCTCGGTCTTGCGCAGGATCTGGCTCGGGATCTTCAACTTGCCGATATCGTGGAACAGCGCCCCCATACCGATATGGCGGATCTGGTCGGCCGACATGTTGCACTCCTTGGCCAGCAGCATGCTGAGTACGCTGACGTTGAGGGAGTGGAAGTAGAGGTTGTTGCCATCCTCGCTGTCGGAGACCAGATGGAGCACCATCTCGTCCACCGAGAGCAGCTGTTCTGTCATGGCGTTGACCAGCTCCTGCGCCTCGCCGATGGCATTGAGGGGGCGGGACTGGAGCTTGCTCATCACGCTGCGCACCTGGGCCAGCGACTGCTGAAACTGTTTCTCGCACTGCTGCAGGTTGCGACGATACTGCTGCAACTGCTCGATGCGGCGATCTTTCTCCTGCTGCATCTGGGCCTGACGCTGGGCGGCGTCTGCGCTCTCTTGTTGCTGAGGTTGTACCTGATTGAGGGGCTTGGGCGGAACGTCGCTCTTGTCGGGAATGATGGTGACCAGTTTCAGGCCGAGACGGCGGATCAGCTCGATCTCTTCTTCACTTTTGATCTTGAAGCTGGAAAACAGGAACGGGTGTTCGCGCCACCCCAGTGGCAGGGATACATAGTTGCCGACTTGCAGTCGATCTACGGAAATCTTGATACCGGTCATTATCTTGGAAGCAGGAGACACACTGAGCCGTATGCTAGTCAAAGGCGGGGGTGAATACAAAAGGTATCTGATGACAGGGCAGGAGCTTTATTATAGGCTTCTGGATGTCCAGACATATTTACTGATGCAGTACAGGGAGTAAGCATGCCGATCAAGATCCCGGATCAGTTACCCGCCGCCGAAGTGCTGGGGCAGGAGAACATCTTCGTGATGACGGAATCCCGGGCCGTCACCCAGAACATCCGCCCGCTGCGGGTGCTCATCCTCAACCTGATGCCAAAGAAGATTGAGACCGAGATCCAGCTGATGCGGATGCTCTCCAACTCGCCGCTGCAGGTGGATGTGGATCTGCTGCGCATCGATGACAGGGAGTCAAAGAACACGCCGCAGGCCCATCTGGAGAACTTCTATCACGACTTCGAGCAGGTGCGTGGCAACAACTACGACGGCATGATCATCACTGGGGCGCCGCTCGGGTTGGTGGAGTTCGAGGAGGTGGTCTACTGGCCGCGCATCGTCGAGATCATCGAGTGGTCCCATCAGCATGTTACCTCCACCCTGTTCCTCTGCTGGGCGGTGCAGGCGGCGCTCAAGGCACTCTACGGCATGGAGAAGCAGACCCGTGGCGAGAAGCTCTCCGGTGTGTATCATCATCATCGCCTCGATGAGCACGAACCGCTGCTGCGTGGTTTCGATGACGAGTTTGTCGCGCCCCACTCCCGCTATGCGGCGTTTGATGGCGATTTGATCCGCGCCCACACCGATCTGCAGATTTTTGCCGAGTCAGAAGAGGCGGGGGTTTATCTGGCGGCGACCAAGGATTGTCGTCAGGTGTTTGTCACCGGGCATCCGGAGTACGACGCCCTGACTCTCGATGGGGAGTACCAACGGGATCTGGCGGCGGGCCTTGACCCGGCTATTCCGGTCAACTACTACCCGAATAACGATCCGGGCAAGACCCCGCGCGCCAGCTGGCGCAGCCATGGTCATCTGCTGTTTGCCAACTGGCTCAACTACTACGTCTATCAGCTCACCAGCTATCGGGTGGAGGATATCGGCAAGGTCTTCACCTATGACCAAGGGGGCAAGTAGTCAGTCGCCCAGCTCCAGCCGCTGGGCCAGCTGGTCGAGCCACTGGCGGTGGCAGGCCAGGGTAAACGCCTTGGGTCTGTGGGCCTTGATAGCGGCCATCGCTTCTTGCTGTGGCTGGCCGAGGGTCATCAGCAGCGCGGCGGCGACCAGACCGGTACGACCGCTGCCCCCTTTGCAGTGGATGACCAGATGTTTGCCATCCCCCAGCAGCTCGCGCAGCTGCGGCAGCGCCTGTTGCCAGGCGGCCTCGAAGGCTGCATCGGGGGCCAGATCATCCTCGATGGGCAGGTGGAGCCAGCGCATTCCTTCGTGCTCGACCTGCTGGCCGAGCTGCGCCAGTTCGAGTCGGGTCAACTCGGCGCTCGTCATCAGGGTCACCACCCCGTGGGCACCGGCCAGCCGCAGTTGATCGAGCGCCAGGGTCAGCGGCACCTGCTGGGTGCCGGGGCAGGGGGTCAGCAGCAGCTGACCATCGACACGGGGAACCTCAAGGCTCCAGAAAGGGTGATACGGGTGCATGGCGGATCCTCGCGTGGTGGCCACAGGGCTGCGGCCGGTGAATGGCGCCAAGGATAGGCGGGGCAGGGGGGATGTCAATGGCCGTTGTGTTTGCCCCAGTTTACGGGCAGAGTCTAAAAAATTGAGCGGTTCAAGGAGTTAAGATGAGAAACCTGGATCAACTGGATTTGGATATCCTGGCCCATCTGTTTCGGGATGCGGGCATGACCAACAAGGATCTGGCCGCGTTGGTGGGCGTTGCCCCCTCCACCTGTCTGGAACGGGTGCGCAAGCTGCAGCAGGATGGCGTGCTCAAGGGGGCGCACTGCGAAGTGGATTATCAGGCCCTCGGGGGTCACATTCAGGCCATGGTCTCCCTGCAGCTGGCCCGGCACAGTCGCCAGATCATAGACGATTTTCGCGATGCGATCCTGATGCTGCCCGAAGTGATCAGTCTGTTCCACATGGGGGGCAAGGACGATTTTCTGGTACACCTCTGCGTGGCCGATACAGAGCACCTGCGCAACTTCGTCTTTGATCACTTCACATCCCGCGAGGAGGTGGTGCACCTCGAAACCTCGCTGGTGTTCGAGCACAAGTTCAGCCGCTCCCTGCCCTGCTTTCCCCAGCCATAACGGCCAGTGGGCCGACAGTATGGATAGATAGAAAAAACCGCCAGCTGGCGGTTTTTTCCATTCTGCTATCGGCTGAATCAGTACGGGTGGCTCAATTGGCGGCGGTGCGTTCATCCTTGGCCGTCTGATAGAGGCTCTTCTGATAGGCCATGCTGCCCCACAGGGCCAGACCAAGGGCATCCTCCTTCAAGGCGTCCGGCTGCGCCGCCAGGGTCAGCTTCTCACTGGCACCATCGTAGACATAGCCTTCTGCCGCGCGCTCCGGTTGCAGGATTACCACATCCTTGCCGCGCATCAGGGCGAAGTTCTTGTCGTATTGCATGATGGCGCGCCCCGGCCAGTCGGCGGGCATGCGGGTCAGATCCTTGCCGAGCATGGGGTAGTCGGCACTGATCCCCATCAGTGAGAGCAGGGTCGGCGCCATATCGATCTGGCTGACGACGCGCGGATCTTTTCTCGGCACTATGCCGTCGCCCACGATAACCCCCGGAATATGGAAGCGGGGGATGGGCACCAGACTGGCGCCACCGACCCGGCTGTCGTGGTCGGCGATGACCAAGAACAGGGTATCCTTCCAGTATTCGGACTGTTTCGCCCTCTTGAAGAACTCGCCGATGGCGTAATCCGCATACTTGGCCGCGTTGTTGCGGGTCTGTTTGGGTTGCTCGAAGAGTTCGATGCGGTTGTCCGGGAATTCAAACGGATCGTGATTGCTGGAGCTGAATACCAGACTGAAGAAGGGTTTGCCCTCTTTGTGCAGTGCCTTGAAGGTCTCGTCGGCCTTGGCCATCAGATCCTCATCGGATGCGCCCCATGAGCCCTTGAACACCGGATTGTCGAAATCCTTCTGTTCGATGATGGTGGTGAAGCCGTTGCCGAGGAAGAAGCTGCGCATGTTGTCGAAGTGACTCTCGCCGCCGTAAATAAAGCTGGTGTCGTAGCCCCGCTGTTTGAGCAGATCCGCGATGGTGAAGAAGTTGGTCTGGCTCTTGCCGAGTTTGACCACCGACTGTGCCGGGGTTGGCGTGAAGCCGGTCAGTACTGCCTCGATACCACGCACCGAGCGGGTGCCGGTGGCGTAGAGCTGCTCGAAGGCCCAGCCCTGCTGCGACAGGGCATCGATGTTGGGGGTGAGCGGCAGGCCACCGAGGGAGCCGACAAACTGGGCACCCAGACTCTCCTGCAGCAGGATCACCAGATTCTTCGGTTTACCCTGGAAGCTCGCCTCGTTGAAGGTCTGGCTGGGCAGCAGCTCGGAGTTGAAATCACTGGCCGGACGGCCACTCTCCTTGCGCATGACCTCGAGCACCTTCTGCTCCGTCATCTCGCCGTAAAACTGGCCGGCATCCTCCTCGGCGCCCATCTGCTTCATGGCAAAGAAGAGGGAGTAGGCGGAGTTGACGGTGAGCGAGTTGACCAGCGGATCCTCGGCAAAGGCGACCATGGCCGGGTTCAAGGCGCGGTGGCCGAGACTGGAGCGGGCACCGAGAAAACCTATGGCCAGAATGAGCAGGGCGAAGGCCGGACGTAGATACCAGCGGGGGAAGCTGAGACCGCGTACCAGACGGCCGCTCAGCCACCAACCGCCGGTCAGCGCGGCGCCACTGAAGAGTAACGCCAGCAGCAGCTCGGCTTTGCGGCCTGCCCACAGCATGGCGAACACCTCTTTCGGATAGATGAGGTACTCCACATAGAGACGGTTGGGACGCACGCCATACTCGGTGACAAACGAGGGGGTGGAGATCTCGAGGAACAGCATCAGCCAGAGTCCGACGGTCAGCCAGACGCGCATCAGTTGCAGCCAGCCTCGGCCGATGGCATGGGGGCCGGCCAGCAGCAGAGTGAGCATGGCGGGTACACCCCAGACCCAGCAGAGGGTAGCAAAGTCGACCCGGATCCCTTGCAGCAGCATCTCCTGCCAACCGGCCACGGCATCCACCCGTTCCAGTTGCCAGAGACCGAGGGCGATTCGGCTGAAAGAGAGAGAAAAAAGCGCGAGCGCGCAAAAGACGGCGAAGGGCCAGAACGGGCCGAGTCGCTGTTTTAGATCTGTCATGTTTGTTCCTGAATGAGACTGTAAGCGCCTGTCCACAGACGTTTTTTACTTGTTGTGAGGTTATGACAGATCGAACTGGTTAAGGTTGCATTCAATTTTGTTAAAAACCGGAATTAACACATTTATCATCTAAAAATGTGATGTCGCGCCACTAATGAGCACAGCATAACCTGCTGGATAAAATGTGAGCCACAGCGCGTATGGATGGGGGATGGGTGTTTATAATTGCCGCGAATTATCTAAATCGGAGCCGAAGGGATGCCGGTCTTTATCGATGTCGAGTATGTGCGGGGATGGCGCCTGTTTCTGGTGTTATCGGATGGCACCACGGGGGTGCTGGATCTGACCCCCTGGCGAACCCAGCCGCTATTTGCAAAGCTGGAGAGCGAGCGTCATTGCGCCCGGGTCTTCATCAACCGTCACCACCAGCTGGAGTGGCCTGTTGGCTGCACGCTATCCGCCCATGAGGTCTATCACCTCATCTCTCCCATCGATGAGCGGGAAGCCTTCAGCTAATCCCCATTTTTTGTGAGCCAACGCCAGATTCCTGTTACTGGAATGTTTGCCCGTTTGCCTTTCTGAGCCAGCTTGGGTAAAACCTGCGCAACATTTTGCCAACTTGCCTTCGCTTCATCTGACAGAGGCTTGCCGCTTTCGCGCCGCAGGCCTTTTTTGCGGCCAGATGGCAAACCTTTCCCTTGCTGAAAGGTTTGGTTGGTTGAATGAAAATAACAAAACAAACAAATACATAAGGAAAATGTATGGCTTGTCATATGCGCACACCCCTTGCCCTGCTGGTTGGTGGGCTCGCCTGTCACGGCGCTGCCGGTCAGGAACCGGTGCAACAGCTGGATCCCATGGTGGTGGTGGCAACCCGCCCCGCCAGCACCCTGGAGGTGACACTGGATCCCAAGAAGCCCGGTTCCCCCATGCCTGCTGCCGACGGCGCCGGTTATCTGAAGAATGTCACCGGCATGAGCATGGTGCGCAAAGGGGGGCTGGGCGGCGATCCCGTGCTACGGGGAATGGGGATGTCCCGCCTCAACGTGCAGATGGATGGTGGCATGCTGGCCGGTGGCTGTGGCGGCCGGATGGACCCGCCCACGGCCTATGTGTTCCCCCAATCCTTTGATCGGATCCGGGTGCTGAAGGGGCCGCAATCCCTCGAGCAGGGGGCCACTCTGGCGGGAACTGTGCTGTTCGAGCGGGACAGGCCCGAGTTCACCGCGCCGGGTCTCAAGGCCGATGCCTCGGCCCTCTACGGCAGTTTTGGCCGCGATGACCAGATGGTGGATATGACGGCGGGTTCGACTGATGGCTATCTGCGCGGTCAGTTCACCCACTCCGACAGCGACGATTACCGCGATGGTCACGGTAACAAGGTGCGATCTTTCTATCGCCGCGAGAACGGCACCGCCCAGCTGGGCTGGACGCCGGGGGAGCACACCTGGCTGGAGCTCACCGCCGAGCGCAGCAATGCCCGTGCCGCCTATGCGGACCGCACCATGGATGGCCCCATGTTTGATCGCGAATCCTTCGGGCTGAAGCTCAAGCAGGAGCAGATCACCACTCACTGGCAGCGCAGCGAGCTGACCCTGTGGGACAACTACATCGACCACATCATGGACAACTTCAGCCTGCGGCAAAACAGCGGCATGAAGATGCTCTCCAACCCGGATCGCCGCAATACCGGCGGGCGCTGGGCCAACGATATCGCCCTGCCTGCCGACTGGCTGCTGACCGCCGGGCTAGACAGCAACCGGGATCAGCATCGCAGTCGGAGTGGGGTCGACTATGCCACCAAAGATCGTCAGCGCACCCTGCGTTTCGAGCAGCAGGGCGGCTTCGCCGAGCTGGGACGTCAGCAGGGGGCTCACAGCTACAAGGGCGGTTACCGTCAGGATAGGGTAGAGACCACCCGCTATGGCGCTGGTGAACAGACCCTCTACAGCGATACCCTGAGTCTTAACAGCGGGTTTGGCCGCTACGAATATCAGTGGTCGCCACGCTGGTCCAGCTATCTGGCCTGGGGGCAGGCAGAGCGTGCGCCGGACTACTGGGAGCGCAGCAAGGACAGCACCCCGTTCACCCTCAACCCGGAGCGCAGCCGTCAGTGGGATGCGGGGCTGGCGTTGCGCAGCCGCGAGCTGGACCTGACCCTCTCTATCTTTAGCGCCGATATCAAGGATTACCTGCTCTACAACAGCAAGTCGAACAAGGTGCGCAATATCGATGCCCAGACTCGCGGTGGCGAGCTGGAGGGGCGCTGGCAGTTTGCCGAGCAGTGGCGTCTCGACGGTGGTCTGGCGGTGGTCTATGGCGAAAACCAGAGCGACAACAAGCCACTGGCCCAGATGCCACCGCTCGATGGCAAGCTGGCCCTTGGCTGGCAGCCAAATGAGGCGCTGAACTTCACCCTGCTGGGGCGCGCGGTGGCAGCGCAGGATAGGGTGGACGTCGGTTCCGGCACCGTTGCGGGTCAGGATCAGGGGGAGACTCCGGGCTTCTTCACCATGAACCTGAGCGGCGCCTGGCAGTTTGCCAAGGGGTGGCAGCTCTCGGCCGGGGTAGACAACCTGTTCGACACCTTCTACTACGAGCACCTCTCCAAGTCGGTGCACGCCAGTCAGGCCGGGTTGGGCTATGAGCAGAGCGGCCGCATCCCCGAGCCGGGTCGCTCCTACTGGCTCTCTGTCAACTACCGCTTTGCCTCGGCAGGTGTGCTCTAACCAGTTGAGTCAGATAACGTTTTCAGTCACAGACACCGCTGTGTGAGCATCGCTATCATGGTGAAAAACAGGCGTATCAGACGCCTGCTCTCACAGCGGGAACATAACAATGAAACAGGGAACGTTGCGCTATGGCGGCCTGCTCGGGGCCGCCCTGTTACTTGCCGCTTGCGGCGGCAGCGGTAGTTCAGGTGGGGAGGGCGCTCCCCCCGTCGTCAATCCGCCGATCACCCACCCTCCGGTCGCCACGGCCAGTCGTGCCTGCTATGGCGACGATCAACCCGCCTGCAACCTGCGCATCTATCAGGTGATGGTGGAGTCGTTTGCCGATGGTGACGGCAGCGCCAACTACGGCGTTGGCTATGGCCCCTCCCAGCACAACGGCGATCTGCAGGGGATCATCGACAGTCTCGACCACATCAAAAGTCTCAACGTCAACGCCATCTGGCTCACCCCGGTGTTCGACTCCTGCGCGGGGCAAGGCGGCGATAACAAGCTCGATGCCACCGGCTACTTCGCCTGCGACTTTTTTACCGTGGATCCCAACTTTGGCAGCAATGCCAAGCTCAAACAGCTGGTGGATGCAGCGCATCAGCGTGGCCTCTATGTCTTCCTCGACGGGGTGTTTGGCCACGTCAACAAGGTGGGGGTGAGCAAGCCCTCGCCAGAGGGGCGTCTGCCAGCCCTCACCAGCGGCAGTGCGGGTTATCCCGGCCAGCTGGTGGATTACAGCAAGCCGGAGAGCCTCGCCTACTTCAAGGAGGTGGCCCGCTACTGGGTCGAGCTGTACGGCATCGACGGTTGGCGCCTCGATCAGGCCTATCAGCTTGGGCTGGATGATTGGCGCGCCATTCGCAGCGAGGTGGAGCAGGCCAGCGCGGCGCGCAAGGCCGCCGGTCAGCAGTGGGGCACCCTTGGCTACATGGTGGGCGAGGTGTGGAAGGGGGCTGATGACATTCGCGCCCAGGCTTACGGCAGCAGCGACAATCCGGCGCTCTCCTCAGCCTTTGACTTCCCGTTGCGCTATGGCATCGTGCAGGCGCTGGCGGTCGAGGAGTCCGGCAAGGGCGGCCAGGGGGCCAGCGTGCTCGACGCCAGCTGGAACAAGGTGGAGAACTACCCGAATCATGCCATGCCGAACCTGATGCTGGGCAACCACGATCTGGTGCGTTTTGGTGATCTGCTGGAGCGCGGCAACTTCAAGTCGACCGAGTACTGGCAGCGCCACAAGGCGGCCTTCAGCTTTATGGCGGCCCGCTCCGGCCCCATCACCTTCTACTATGGCGAGGAGTTTGGCGACGAGGTGCCGGGCTTTGCTGCCAAGGTCAGCGTTGACTGTGCGGCGCAGGGCTTGTGCGACGATCATGTGGCCCGCAGCGACGGCAAGGTACCCGCTGTCACCGGCTTTGTGCCGGGTAGCGAACAAGCCGAGCTGAAAGAGTGGCTCGCCCAGCTGCTGGCGATGCGCGCCGCCCACCCCGCCCTCTATCAGGGAGAGCGAGTCAAACTGGTGGCCGATGGCAGCCTCTATGGTGACATCAAGCAGACGGCAGGGGAGCAGATAGTCTACCTGCTCAACCTCTCCACCACGGCGCTCAGCTACAACCTGCCGACGGGCAAACTGCGCAGTGGCAGCGCGCTGGTGGATCTGCAAAGCGGCGAGAGTCTGGCTATCGGTGGCAGCAGTGTGACGGTGGAGATACCGCCCTTGAGCGGGCGTTTCCTGCGTCTGCAATAAGTCAGCCACAGCCCGCGTTGATATGAGAGAGGGCCCCATCGCGGGGCCCTCTCTGTCATTGTGGGCGACAAAGTCATGGCGGGTTATGCGGTGGTCTGGCCCCGGTTTTCCAGCCGCTGGCGGAAGGCGCGGGCCAGTCGCTCATAGAGATCCTGCGCCTCCTTGTCTTCGATATCACCGCGGATCCAGGGGTTGTCGACGATCTCCAGCAGCACGCAGTCACGCCCTTGCTGGCGCAAATCGAGCCCGTAGAGGCCATTGCCGAGCTGATGGACGGCGCGGCGAGCGGTCTGCAGTACCCGCTCCGGCACCTCGTTAAGCGGCAGCGCCTCGATGCGGCTCATGTCGAGGGGGTGCTTGCGGCGGCGAATGCGGTTGCCGGGTTCGGGCCGGTAGCGGCGGCAGGCGAACAGCGGCGAGCCGTCGAGAAAGCCGATGCGCCAGTCGAACTCGGCGGGGATCCGGCTCTGCACCAGCAGCAGTGCGGAGCGGCCCAGCCCCTCGTCCAGCAGGCGGGCCAGCTGTTGCTCGTCGCTGGCCATGGCGAGATCGCGCCCCTGCGCGCCGTCGGGCACTTTCACCATCAGCGGCAGGCCGAGCCGCTGTACCAGCTCGTCCACATGGTGGCGGCCGCGGCGGGTCACCACCATGGTGGGCGGCATGGGCACGCCGCTGCGCACCATCAGCTCGTAGAGGTAGAGCTTGTTGCTGCAGGCGAGGATGGCGCGGGAGCTGTCGATCACCGGCATCTTGAGCTGTTCGGCGCGATGGGCAAATTCGAAGGTGTAGTGGCCGACCGCGGTTTCGGCCCGGAGCCAGAGGGTGTCGAACTCCGGCAGCCGCTCGATGGCCGACGGTGGCAGGATCTCGGCCCGGATCCCCTGTGCGGCGGCAGCCCGGATAAAGCGTTCCAGCGCCAGCCCGTCACTGCTGGCACGGCCATCATCGGGGTCGACCAGAATGGCGAGCTGGTAGAGCGGCGCCGCCTGCTCCTCATCACCGGTCCCCACCAGCGCCTGAGCGTGGTGCAGCATTAACTCTTTCTCGCTTGGGCTCAGCGCCAGCGGTGACAGGCTCTGCTGCTGGCGCACCGACCAGCCGTGGCGGCCGCGCTTGAGGGTCAGCTCCTGCAGCGGCAGCTGGCTCAGGCCGTAGTAGTAGCGGGCCAGCCCCGCCAGCTCGCTCTGTTCACACTGGCCGAAGATGGCGCGCACCCTGATCCGATCCTCGCTCTGCTGGGCCAGCCACCCCTGTGCCTTGCGCCACAGCTTGGCCGGTGGCTGCTGGGGTTGCAGTCGGCTGATGGCCTGCAGACCCGGCAGGCAGTGGTGGCCGCGGGCCTGGGCCAGCAGCGAGCAGTAGTAGCCTGCGCTCAGGTGCTCCAGATTGCGGCAGAGGTTGATGATGCGGGGTCGGCCGCCGGTAGTCGGCACGCCATGTTGCAGATAGGTGCGGGCGGTCAGCAGATAATCGGCATGGCAAGGCCAGTCGCCCAGCTCTTCGACGATGACATAGGTACTCATATTTTCGGCTCCACAGATCAGACTGCCTGAACAGGCAGGATCCCCAGTGGGCTTCGATGCACCGACAAGCACGACAATGGCGCGAGGGGAAACAAGAGGTTACAGTGCCTAATATGACGCCTTGGTAACTTGTGATACAAGTCGCATTTTTGGTGCTGAGGATAAATAACCGAACAAGGACTCCCCGTGTTGACCGTACGTGCGGCCCGAACCGATGATCTGGGCGCCATCGTGAATCTGGAACGCTACTGTTTTCCTCCCGAAGTCGCCTTTGGCCGCAGCCGCTGGCACTATCTGCTAGCCCACGCCAAGGGGCGCACCCTGTTGCTGCTGGACGAGAAACATCAGCTGATGGGCTATCTCTGCCTGCTGGAGCACAGAGGCTGGGATCGGCTGGTCATTCAGGCGCTGGCCATCCGCTGGACGGTGCGTCGTCTGGGTTGGGCCCGCCGCCTGCTGGAGCAGGTGATCCGCGAGGGCAAGGCCGCTGGCTGGGGGGCGATCCGGCTGGAGGTGGCGGACGCCAACGAAGAGGCGCTGGCGCTCTATCAGGGATTGGGATTTCGTCCCCAGCAGAGGTTGGCGGACTACTATGGCCGCGACCAGCACGCCCACCGACTGGTGCTGCCGCTGGTGAGCGACGATGAGCGTGAGCGGCGCAGAGTGGCTCGCTCTCAGGTGCGCAAGCCATCTTCACAGGCCAACTGACCGTATTGAACAAGCAACATCGAGGAGCAGGATGAGCTGCGACAACTGTCTCGCCACCGCCATCAGGGCCAAGCTGGGGCGCTGTCCGATCTGCGCCATCCAGACTTTTGTCATCGGCCTGAGTGGCTGGCTGGTCTGGTGGTGGTGCGGTGCCGACACCTCGGTCAACGCCCTCACCGGCCTGCTGTTTGCGCTGGGTGGCTCGGGCCTGTTGCTGCTCCATCTGGTGGTATTTGTCTGGCGCAAGGCGACCGGACGTGAATTGAGCGATGAATGAATCTGAATAGATTCAAACAGATAAATAACAATATCGGTGTAGATATGGAGGTTCAGATGATTGCAATGGTAACGGGCGCCTCGTCCGGTTTTGGTGAGTCCATCAGCCGCCAGCTGGTGCAGGCGGGCTACAAGGTGATCGGCACCGGTCGCCGCGCCGAGCGGCTGGCCGCGCTGGCCGACGAGCTGGGCGCGCAGTTCCTGCCGCTGGCGTTCGACGTGCAGGACAAGGCGGCCACCCGCGCTGCCATCGCCGGCCTGCCAGCCGCCTGGAGCGAGGTGGATCTGCTGGTCAACAACGCCGGTCTGGCGCTGGGGCTGGAGCCGGCCCACAAGGCGGATCTGGAAGATTGGGAGCAGATGATCGCCACCAACATCAGCGGTCTGACCCTGCTCACCCGCTTGCTGCTGCCGGGCATGGTGGCGCGCAATCGCGGCCACGTCATCAACATCGGCTCCATCGCCGGCACTTACCCCTATCCGGGCGGCAACGTCTACGGCGCCACCAAGGCGTTCGTGAAGCAGTTCAGCCTCAACCTGCGTGCCGATCTGGCGGGCACCGCCATTCGCGTCACCAACGTGGAGCCGGGCTTGTGCGGCGGCACCGAGTTTTCCAACGTGCGCTTCCACGGTGACGATGCCAAGGCGGCCTCCGTCTATCAGGGGGTGGAGGCGATCCAGCCGGAAGATATCGCCAATACAGTGCTCTGGGTGAGCCAGCAACCGGCCCACGTCAACATCAACAGCATCGAGATCATGCCGGTGGCCCAGACCTTCGGCCCACTCAATATCAGCCGTCGCTGATCGCTGCATTGGCTGAAACAAAAGAGGCTCCCGTGGGAGCCTCTTTGCGTTGGCGAGCCGGTCACAGGCTCATGATCTTCTTGAACTCCTCCGGCGAATACTTCTTCTCGCTGCGCTTGGCGAGATCCGTCATCAGCTTGTAGCGCAGATCTTTGGCCATCTGATAGGTCTGCTCCAGCTGGCCGTAGGAGTAGTCGGCGGCCAGCCCGATGGCGGTAGCCTTGTCGCTGGCATAGGCCTGCTTGAGGCTTTGGTCGAGCAGGGCCACCTCCTTGTAAAGCTTGTTGCTCTCCTTGCTCCAGACGTTTCGCAGCAGCGGCAGGTATTTGTCCGGATCGGCGCTGGCCAGCGCTGTCAGGCTGCGGAACTGCCAGTAGGCGGAATCATCGGAGTAGCTGTCGCTGCCGGTGCGATAGGGCAGGGGATAGTTTTCTAGGGTGTTGTAGAGCGGCACCATCACAGATTCGGCCAGCACGCCATAGCTCTGCCAGATGAGCCCCTGCAGCTCTTTGGGCATCTCCTTGCGTAGCTGGATGACGTGGGATTCCAGCTGGCGATCGACGCGGATCGGCCGCTCCGCCTTGCCCGCGAGCGGCGTGCCGTCATAGGTGGCGCTCAGCAGCTTGGCCACGTCCGGCACAGCGATGGGGGCATCCGGCTTCATAAACAGCGGATATTGCGCCTGCCGAGTCGCCTGTTTCTGGCTGGCGGTCAGCATTTTCTGGCCGAGCCACTCCCGATCCACGTTGTACGGGTCTGCAATCACCCCGAACGCCTTGGCGAAGTTGAAATCTTTCGGATCGGCGTTATCCAGCAGTTTGTGTTCGCGTACAAACTCCAGCAGCTTGGGCGAGTGCAGCACATCGGCGCTGTCGAGATTGACGCCGTGGATCCGCAGACCGTTGGCCACCATGGCGTAGCTGTCGTCCGGTACCCGCACCGCAATCCAGTGGTGGCCGGAGCCGATCTCCATCAGCCAGGCCTCGTTTACATCCGCCAGATAGAGGCTGTTGCCCTCACCGGCGCCATATTGCTCCACATAGCGACCGAGCAGCTCGACCCCCTCTTTGGCCGTCCTGGCCTGCGGCAGGATCAGGGTCGGGATGATGGCTTCAATCACTCCCTTCTCGATCAGCGGATCGGCTTTCCGGGCCTTGTCGTTGACCTCTGCACTGGTGGTGGCCGAGATGGCGACGTTGAACTCGTTGATGCCGCGCTCTTCATAATATTTGCCTGCCGGATCGCTGGACGTCGCATCCCAGTCGTGGATGGCGGAGTAGGCGAAAAATGCTTTGGGCATCGGCACTTCCAGTCCGTTGCCCAGTTTCCAGAGTTTGCCCTCGTTCTGCTGCGCGGGCCGGAAGGCGAGGTACTTGTTCCAGTTGTTGACGCCAAAATCCTCGTTTCTGGCGATCATTACGCTGTCGTCGGCGCTGGCCCCCTTGCCGACAATAAGGCCGGTACAGGCGTCGGCACTGGTGCCAAGCAGGGTGAGCAGGGTGGCGGAGAGAAGACTCAAGGTGTGTTTTTTCATAGGTGTACCCGAAGGGTTGCGGTGGATGCGCGTCAGGGGGCGGGAGAAGCGGCCGGGAGTAACTGGACTGGTTCGGAGATCCGACGGTAGACAGGTCTGCATCTGGTTGAATTCGCAAACATATCATCCATAACGCTGCTTGCTTGCCCGATGGTGCGCCAAAATTGTATGCCTCGCTGGTTGTTTGTTTTGTGATCGATGGAGCGTTCCTGCGGTTTATATGGTGCAGCGTTTTTAAGGCAGCGGTATGTGTCGGAAATCGGGGTAAAAACAGCGGATGAGTCATGATTCTGACGCTGCGTTGGGGCTGTAACTGCTGGCAAGCTTGCCAGCGCGGGGATCTCGCCCAATCTGACAAGTTGGCCTGTAACTTGCTGGTTTTATTGTCAAAGGTGGGGCCAGACCCCATAGCGCCGCATTCAGTCGGCCCGCTTCCGGCGGGTCGGCACACAGAACGGGAGTCTTCATGGATATCAAACCCTACAGCCAGCAGCTTGCCCAGAGCGCATCCAACAACCGCGCCCTCGCCACCCTCAACAGTGCCAGTAGCGGCGGTCAGGGTGGTGGCTGGGAGGAGATGGTCAGCCTCTCCACCCAGCGCATGACCGGCCAGGCCCAGCAGGTGCTGACCTACGAACATCTGGCCAAGAACAACAAGTTGCCACCGGCGCTGGATATGAGCTCCGACAAGGGGGGCGTAGTGCAGCAGCTGGTGGACAAGGCGCTTGGTTTCGATCGCAAGAAGTTCAACGAGATCGAAGAGAAGCTCAAGACCATCGCCGATAACAAGAAGCTGACGCCGGAAGAGCGTGCGGAGCAGAGCAAGCCGCTCAACGAGCAGCGAGAGGCGATGCTCAAGGAGGTGATGGATCGCCTGACCGGCAAGAAGAGCTCATCCAAAGATGAGGCCAAAACTGCCTGATCCTGCCGCTGTTCTGAGATCTACCCGGTCGGCACCGATGGGCCAGTGTCGACCGCCGATGGGCAAGCTTCTGCCACCTCTTTTGACCTCACCTCCCCACAGGCGCACAATGTCCGCGCATTGAGCCAGTCGAGGAGTCCGCCGTGTACAACTTCCAATATGCCAATCCGACCCGTATCTGTTTCGGCGAGGGGCAGATCGCCAGCCTGCCCGAACTGATCCCGCCTGGCAGCCGGCTACTGGTGCTCTACGGCGGAGGCAGCATCAAGCAGAACGGGGTGTATGAGCAGCTGACCCGGGCGCTGGAAGGGGTGACGTGGCAGGAGTTCTCCGGCATCGGTGCCAACCCCAGATTCGAGCTGTTGATGGAGGCGGTGGCGCAGGTGAAGCGCGAGCGCATCGACTTCTTGCTGGCGGTCGGCGGCGGCTCGGTAGTGGATGGCACCAAGTTTGTTGCGGCGGCCGCCTGCTACGAGGGGGATGATCCCTGGGATATCTGCGGTAAGCAGGCGAGTGTGCACAAGGCGCTGCCGATGGGCTGTGTGCTGACCCTGCCAGCGACCGGCTCCGAGAGCAATCCCACCTCGGTGGTGAGCCGCGGGGATGTGAAGATCTCCTTCAGAAGCCCGCTGGTGCAGCCGCAATTTGCGGTGCTCGATCCGGCGACCACCTACAGTTTGCCGCCACGCCAGACCGGTAACGGAGTGGTGGATGCCTTCGTCCATATTGCCGAGCAGTACCTCACCTTTCCGGTGGGAGGCGAGGTACAGGATCGGCTGGCGGAAGGTTTGCTGCAGGTGCTGGTGGAGAACGGCCCCAAGGCGCTGGCGGAGCCGACCAACTATCAGGTACGGGCCAATCTGATGTGGGCGGCCAGTCTGGCGCTCAACGGCCTTATCGGTTGCGGAGTGCCGCAGGATTGGGCCTCTCACGCCATCGGCCATCAGCTGACGGCGCTCTACGGGCTGGATCATGGCCAGAGTCTGGCGGTGGTGCTCCCCTCACTGCTGCGTGAGCGGGCGAGTCAGAAGCAGGACAAACTGGCCCAGTTTGCCGAGCGGGTGTGGCATTCGACCCGCGAGGACAAGGCCCTGCGCATCGAGGAGGCGATCATCCGCACCGAGCAGTTCTTCCAGAAGATGGGGCTGGGGACCCGGCTGGCTGACTATGGCCTCAGCGAAAGTTGCATTCCGGCGGTCTGCTCCAACCTCAAGCGGGTGGGGCGCACCGCGCTCGGTGAGCAGCAGGATATCGACCCGGATCGGGTGGCGCGCATTCTCGCCCGGGCGCTATAAGCCAGCGTCGATTTGTTTCCCTGGTTGATGCATTTTCCCAATTAAAGAGGGCCGCTTGTTGCGGCCCTCTTGTATGACGGGTTAGCCGATCACTCGGTGCGTGCCTTCAGATAACCGGCGTAATCCGGGATCTGTACGCTGAACGCTTGCCGCATATGGGGGCTGTCCATGATGAAGTCGGCGGTCGCTTCGTTAGTGGCGACCGGGATGTTCCAGACTGCCGCGAGGCGCAGCAGCGCCTTCACGTCCGGATCGTGGGGCACCGCATTGAGGGGATCCCAGAAGAAGATCAGCACATCGATCTTCCCTTCGGCGATCAGGGCGCCGAGCTGCTGGTCGCCCCCCATGGGGCCGGAGAAGAGGCAGGTGATGGGCAGTTGCGCCTTCTTGCCGAGCATGGTGCCGGTGGTGCCGGTCGCATAGAGATGGTGGAGCTTGAGCTCCTCCTTGCGGCGCATTACCCAGTTCAGCAGAGGGGTCTTCATGTTGTCGTGAGCCACCAGTGCCACCCGTTTGTGGGGCGCCATCTCGCGTGCAATCTGTTCCATGGAAATCGTCCGTAGCATTGTTATTGGAAGAGAGTCGTATCCTAATCGAAAGCGGCGCCCGTTGCCTTGCCGGGCGCCGTAACTGTGATCACTTCGACTGTTCAATCCACTGCTTGTTCTTCTGCTCCAGCACCGAGATGGGCAACATGCCGTATTCCAGCACATGGTGGTGGAACGCCTTGAGGTCAAAGCCTCCGCCCAGAGCCTGCTCGGCCGACTCCCGCATCCGGATCAGCGCCAGCTGGCCCGCTTTGTAGGAGGTCGCCTGGCCAGTGTAGGCCATGTAGCGCGGAACTTCGGAGCTGATGTCCCCAGCACCCAATGCCGAGTTCTCCTTCATGTAGTTGACGGCCTGATCGTGGCTCCAGCCATACCAGTGGATACCGGTATCCACTACTAGCCGCATCGCCCTGAGCATCTCCTCGTTGAGACGGCCAAAGTATTGCAACTGGTTGTTGAAGGCGGATGATCCCTCGACCTTCACGTCTCCCACCGCCGGATCATAGAGGCCCCGTCCCTGATAGAGCCCCATGTCGTGATCCGCCAGGTATTCGGTGTAGAGCGCCCAGCCCTCCGCATAGGCGGTGTAGGAGGCGTTAGCCACGTACTGCGGGAAGTCGGGGTCCTTGGCGGCCAGCTCCTGGGCGATGGTGATCTGGAAGTGGTGACCCGGCGCCGCCTCGTGGGCCAGCAGGGTGCTGATGTTCCAGCTCTGCAGACCATAGGGGTAGTATGTGTTGAGGAAGAACTGCCCCTTGCGGCCGGTCTGCGGGTTGCCGTCCTGATACCAGGCCACCCCGCCGTATGGCGCATCTTCATAGGAGACGGGCACCACCTCGTAATCCAGTTTGGGAATGGTACGTTCGGCATCGAAGAAGTCCGGCAGTACCAGTGCAGCCTTGCTCTTGAAGATGTTGTACTCCTGCAGTGCCCGCTCGTGTTCGGCCAGCGCCTGCTGCTGTGGCCCGCTCAGCATCGCCCCGGCTGCATTGTCCGGGTTGAGGCCGGCGGACCAGACCTCTAGCGGGTTCTGATAGAAGAATGCTGGATCGTTCAGATAGCGGAAGAAGGCGTAGATTTGGCCGCTCTGCTTGCTCTGGCTCACGTCGTCGCTGTCACACTTGCCGACGGTATGGCATACCTTGACCATGGCAGCGAAAATCCGCTCTACCTCGCTCAATCCCAGCTCATGTATCTGCTCGGGTGTCATATTGGTGGTGGTGTGCTTCTTCAGCAGCCAGCTATACCAGTCTCGCCCGTTGGTCATGCCACAGAAACCGTCGTCACACTCGCCACTACCCAAGCGCACTGCATAGGCGCCGCCATGCTGGTAATCCAGATAGTCGCGCAGCGCCAGATAACGGCTGTTGATGCTGTCCAACACGGCTTTGTAGTCTGCTCGCAGTGTGGCATCGGCATCCCCCGGCAACTGCTGCCAGCCGAGGTAGGAGCCGGCGATCGCCTCCCCATCCAGCTTGCTGTTGAGCTGGGCCAGCAGCCGGTCTACCAGCTCATCAGGCAAGGTGTTGCCCTGAATACTGGCCAGCTCGAACTGGTGTTTCACCTCGGCAAGATAGACATCATAGGCCTTGAGCCAGGTGAGGTGTTCCTGATACCAGGCCAGCGGGGTCATTGTTGTCTTTGCTCGAGTTGCCATTGCAAGTGCCGGCGCTGTGTCTGTGCGGTCGAGATCCCGTCGCCATGCGCCATCACCCGGCGTGACCCTGTCTGCCGAGCTGTGCTCGAAATAGTCGAAGCCACTGCTGACGGTGCGAGCCGCTTTGCCGCTGGCAGGGGCTGCTCCGACGTCATCTGCCAGATCCACCACGCGGTTACGGAAGTGATGGATAGGGATCTGGGATTGGGGTAAATCGTACCCTTCAAGATTGATCTGCAAGTCCCAGCGGATCATGTCGTAGAACAGCCGATCCCACTCACTTAACACCGTGGGATCCAGTGCATTCAGTCGTTGGAGCAGTGAACTGTCGAGTGCCTTTCGCTTGGCGATGCTGGCGGCATCGATGGCAAAACCGTAGGGGTCGAGCGACTGGCTCTCGCGCAGGGCCTCATCCATGGTCTGCATCAGGGATGCTTTGGTGGCTGCGGGGTCTGCTGGTGCGTTCGAGCTGTTGTCATTGCAGGCGGCAAGAGACAGGGCTATGGCGCAGGCTAGCGCTAGCTTGTTGGGTAGGAAGTGCATGATGTAGTCCTTTCACATGTTGTTATTGTATGTCCCTGTGAGGGGCCCCAATAGTGCAACTCCCAAGCGTCTGTTTTTGCGATCTGAATAGCAAAAATACGCTTATTTTTCATGCTGATAAGTGGTGTGAAAAGCTATGCAGCCAGACATTAAAAAACCCGCCTGAGCGGGTTTTTTAATCGTTTTTTCATGCCATAACTATTCAGGATGAGCCGTGGTGCAGTTGCGACTGCTGGTAGTTCTCCAGCCCGATGCGATCGATAAGGTCTAGCTGGGTCTCCAGCCAGTCCACGTGCTCCTCTTCATCCTCCAGGATCTCCTGGAACAGGTCGCGGCTGATGTAGTCCTGCACCGACTCGGCGTAGGCGATGGCTACCTTGAGGTCGGGGATGGCATCCATCTCCAGCGAGAGGTCGCAGCGCAGCATCTCTTCGACGGTCTCGCCTATACGCAGCTTGCCCAGATCCTGCAGATTGGGCAGTCCTTCGAGAAACAGCACCCGCTTGACCAGCTCGTCGGCGTGTTTCATCTCATCGATAGACTCGTGATACTCCTTGTGCCCGAGCGCCTTGAGGCCCCAGTCATCGTAGATGCGGGCGTGCAGGAAGTATTGGTTGATGGCAATCAGCTCATTGGCCAGCACCTTGTTGAGGTGGGCAATGATCTTGGGATCTCCTTTCATCGACAGTGCTCCTTGGTTCGTGCCTGAGGCTTCGATCGTTAGAGCTTAGTCCAGAAAAGTGACAATAAGAGGTCTGGCGAGCCAGCTCGCCTGAGAGAAGGGGGGACCCTGTTGGCGGGTCGCATCAGAAAAGAGGTGTCCGGATCAGGCCACTTCGTAGTAGAGCACGGGTTGCTCCTGCTCCAGCTTGTCGAGCTCGGCTGCAATGATCTCCATGGTCATGCGCACGCATTTGCCACATTGGGCGCCCACCTCGAGCGACTGCTTGAGCTGGCGGAATTCGCTTTTACCTGACTGCACCGCTTTGCGGATCTGGGTATCTGTGATGCCGCGGCACAAACAGACGTACATGATGATCACCTCTTGTGGAATGAGATGAAATCTAAATGAGAATGGTTCGTAGTGCAAATAACCATTGGTAATAAGATCCCCTGCTTGCCACTGTGCAACCCCTTGGGGACAATGCTGGCAACCAGAGGAGATCACCATGCTCAAGAAACTGTTCAGCGCCCTGTTCGGGGGCGAGCCGACCAAGGCGCCGGAAGTCACTCCCACCGAATATGCCGGCTATCTCATCTATCCGGAGCCCATGGCGGAAGGGGGCCAGTATCGGTTGGCAGGGCGCATCACCAAGGAGCTGGACGGCGTGCTGCAAACCCACCGTTTCATCCGCTCCGATCTGTTTGCCAATCCGGCCGATGCTGAGCGTTTCATGGTGCAGAAGGCCCACACCTTTATCGATCAGATGGGAGATCGCATGTTCGAGCCCCGCAAACCGGCTGACAGCCAGGCTTCATGACGCCGCCTGAGCTCAACAGCCTGCGCAATGCGCTGGCCCGCGCCGGCGAGCGGCGCCTGATCAGGCTGGAGGGGGAGGAGGCCGACTGCATTGCTCGCGCCCAATCCCTGCTCAGCGAGACCGTCTTCTGGCTTGGCGCCGGGCCCGAGTGTTATGCCCCGCAACCCGCCGCCAAGGCGCTGCAGCGGCTCGGTCAGGAGTGTGACACGCTGGTGTTAAACGCCTTCAGCGGCTTTCATCCCGACGCCTTCGGGGCGCTGGCGGGCACTCTTCGCGCCGGAGGCTTGCTGTTGCTGCTGACCCCACCCAGAGCGCAGTGGCCCGCATGGCCGGATCCCGACCGGATCCGGCTGGTGGCCCAGCAGGAGGAGGCGAGCCGGGCGGGCCACGGCTTTATCGCCCGGCTGGTGCGGTTGTTGGAAGGTGATCCCGCCCTCTCTCTGGAGCCGCCGGTTTGCTCGCAGCCGTGGCAACCGATTGGGCCGGAGCGCAGGCTGAGCTGCGATCAGACACGGGCGCTGCCCGCCATCCACAAGGTGTTGCACGGTCATCGCCGTCGGCCGCTGGTGCTGAGCGCTGACCGCGGTCGTGGCAAGAGTGCGCTGCTGGGGCTTGCTGCCGCCGAGCTACTGCGTCAGCAGCCCGCGCTGAACATAGTGGTGACGGCCCCCTCGCAGGCAACGGTGGCGACCCTGTTTGCCCACGCCGCTCGCGTGCTAGATACTACGCCGGAGCAGCTGGCCGGGCTGAGCTACTGCTCGCCGGATCGGCTGGTGCACGAGGCGATTAATCCCGATCTGCTGCTGGTGGATGAAGCGGCCGCCATTCCGACCCCGCTGCTCGAGACCATGCTGGCCCGCCACAGTCGCATCGTGTTTGCCACCACCGAGCACGGTTACGAGGGGACGGGGCGCGGTTTTCACCTGCGCTTCAAACGGGTGCTCGATAGCCAGACCCCGGAGTGGCAGGAGATCCACCTCTCTGAGCCCATCCGCTGGAGTGAGCGCGATCCGCTGGAGCCGCTGATTTTCCGCCTGCTCGGCCTCAATGCCGAAGTGGCAACTCCCTTGCCGCCGACCAGCCCGAGCTGGCGTCTTATCTGTCAGGAGGCGCTGGCGAGCGACGAGGCGTTGCTCAACCAGCTGTTCGGCTTGCTGGTGCTGGCTCACTACCAGACTACGCCGAGCGATCTCAGATCGCTGCTGGAGAGTCCAGATCTCGACATCCATCTGCTGGAGCAGGATGCGAGCCTGCTGGGAGTGGCGCTGGTGGCGCGGGAAGGGGAGATAGAGCACGAGCTGGCCGAGGCGATTTGGGCCGGGCGTCGCCGTCCGCGCGGCCATCTGCTGCCCCAGTCGCTGCTGGCCCACGCCGGTTTTAAAACGGCGGGGGCGCGCAGCTACGCCCGGGTGATGCGTATCGCCATCCATCCCGAGCTGCATCGCCACGGGTTGGGGTCGCTACTGCTTGGCAAGCTTGAGGAGCACTATCGCCAGATTGGCACCGACTACCTCGGCTCGGCCTTTTCGGCCAGCGCCGACCTGCTCCCCTTCTGGCGCAAGGCCGGACTGACGGTGCTGCGCATCGGTCTGCAACGGGATGCCGCCAGCGGCTGCCACGCAGCCCTGCTGCTCAAAGTGCTGAAACCCGAGCATGAGCCCGAGCTGGATCAGTGGCAGCAGCGTTTTGTTTGCCAGTTGCCGACCCTGCTGGCGGGTGAGTTGAGCGCGTTGGATCCCGAGTTGGTATGGCAATGTCTGCAAGGCAGCACCGTCACCGCGCCGGAGCTTGGCGAGTTCGAGCGTGACGAGATTGAATGCTTTGCCCTGCATCACAAGCCGTTCGAACTGAGCCAATCCAGCCTGCAGTTGTGGTTGGCGGGCAATCTGGTCCGGTTGGCCGAGCTCACCCCGGATGAGCGTTATCTGCTGATCGCCACCATCTGGCAATATGCCGACTGGGGAAGACTGGCTGCGAGGTTGCAACTGGCGGGCAAGCCCGCCGTGATCAAGAGGTTGCGGGCGCTGCTGGCGCGTCTTCTGATCTCCCCTACCACTCGATAGGTTTGCCCTGCCAGTCGAGAAAGCTCAGCTCGCCATCCGGTTGCAGCCGGTTCATCAGCTTAATCAGATGGTCGGCTACCAGCTCGGGACTCTGCACATTTCCCGCCGGTACATTGGCGTGAAATGGGCGAGAGAGTTGGGTATCCACTGTGCCGGGATGGAAAGCCAGCAATTTGATGCCGGGGGCCCGCCGGGCCAGCTCGATGGCGGCACACTTGAGCAGCATGTTGAGGGCGGCCTTGGATGCGCGATAGCCATACCAGCCGCCCGCTCGGTTGTCGCCAATGCTGCCGACCCGAGCGCTGAGAACGGCCAGAGTGCAAGGCTCGCGGCCAAACAGCGGTAACAGCTGGCTGATCCAGCGCAGCGGCAGCAGGGCGTTGGTCTGGTAGAGACGGGTCATGGCATCGAGATTGATTGCTTCGAGCCGCTTCTCTGGCTGGATCTCCCCCTTATGCAGGATGCCGTTGCAGATCACTACCCTGTGCGGTTTCGGCGCCAACTCCGCGATGCGGGCCACCACTTTTGCCATCTGCTCATCGCTGTAGTCACAACATAGCCAGTGCAGGGCCGGCGAAGAGGCTCCTGCTGGTGCGGGCTGACGACTGATGGCAATCACTGGCCCGACACCAGCCGCCAACCAGTGTGCGACCAGCGCCGCCCCGATACCGCCAGAAGCTCCAATCACGACGATACCTTCACTCATCTCAGGCTCCTTATCAGCGCATGGATTTGTCCTGATTGGCAGATACGATCGTGCCAGCCTGCGGGATCAAGCGGTTAACGCTGCAATCTTGCCGAGATCCGAGCCGCTGGGTGAATTCCATTCCTATACTGAGGGAAAACCGCAGCGGTCTGCTGCCCGCGCAACCAGAATGAGAGTCACCATGATGTCCAAAGATGGGGAAGAGCGTAAATCTATCCTGACCGAAAGTGGCACCAACGAGCTTGAGATCATCGAGTTTCACCTCAAGAAGCAGCTACCGGACGGCCGTGAAAAAACCGCTTATTACGGGATCAACGTCGCCAAGGTGCGCGAGGTGATCCGGGTGCCGGAGACCACAGATTACCCCAATGCCCAGCGCCATATGGTGGGGGTATTCTCCCTGCGGGATCGCCTCATCCCGCTGGTGGATCTGGCGGGCTGGCTCGGCATCAAGACCAACCCGGACCCCAGCCACAAGGTGGTGATCGTCACCGACTTCAACAAGATGGCCAACGGTTTTCTGATCGACAGTGTCAGCAGGATCCACCGGGTCTCCTGGGAGGATGTGGAGTCACCCAGCCAGTTTCTGGAGGCGGGGGAGAACGACTGCGTGGTGGCCGTGGTCAGGCGCGATGGCAACCTCATCATGATCCTCGACTTCGAGAAGATCATCGCCGATATCAACCCCGAGCTCAGCATGGAGAAGTACGACGTCACCCAGGACCGCAAGGTGCTCATCGACGATCGCATGATGGCGCTGCGTCAGGGCAAAACCATTCTGGTGGTGGATGACTCGGCCTTTATCCGCAAGATGATCGAAACCACCCTGCGCACCGCCGGTTACAACGTGATTACGGCCAAGGACGGTGGCGAGGGACTGGAGATGATGACGGATTTCGATCGTCTGGCACAGGAGGAGAGAATGCCGGTGACCGGCTTTGTCAACGCGGTGATCACCGATGTGGAGATGCCACGCATGGATGGCATGCACCTGCTCAAGCGGCTGCGGGATACCCCCTCCTACAAGGAGATGCCCATCGTGATGTTCTCCTCCCTGATGAGCGATGACAACCGTCAGAAAGCGCTGCAACTGGGGGCCAACGATACCATCACCAAGCCCGAGATAGGGCGCATGGTGGGGATGATGGATCACATGCTGCTGGGAATTGCCCCGCCTTCGCCCGCCAACAACATCTGACCTGCCGTTAACTTCCAATTAGCCGGTCGAATCCACTGACCGGTGCCTCAAGCGGCCACTCCTTGCAAAGGGGTGGCCGCGCTACTTTGGCTGTTTGTTGCGATCCCGACGCCCCTTGTCTCACGGACATGATTAATGTAATGATAATTATTATCATTTGTTGGCGTGAAGCATATGACAGCAACCTGGGTGAAGGGGTGGGTCGAGTCGACCGAAGGTGGCAGCAGCATGAGTCACTGGAAACAGCAGACCCGAGAGGGCAACCGGCTGTTTGATTGCGGCGAGTATCATCATGCGCTGGCTCATTATCAGCAGGCGCTCTGGCTGGCTCGTCAGCAGTTGGTGCAATGGCACGACGCGGATGAGGCGGTGGCGGCGCTGGTCGTGGCTCACCACAATCTGGCGGATCTGCTGGTGGCCATGACTTTGCCCGATCGCGCCGCCGACCTGCTCTGCTATGTGCACGACTGCCTGCTGGCGACCTGTCACTCCCCCGCTTGCTCCTCTCGGCTGCGAGAGGCCGCGTTGCGCCATACCCGCACAACCCGTGCCGAGTTGCTGACGTTCGTACAGCGCCACGGCAGTCACGCCGGGATCATGCGTTCGCTCGGTCACTGCTTGTGCCAGAGCGAGCCCTCATCCCGGCTCCATTAATCCGAACAGAGGTCATCATGAGCCATACCCTGCCAGCCCTGAACTATGCCTACGACGCACTGGAACCCCATATCGATGCACTGACCATGGAGATCCACCACAGCCGTCATCACCAGACCTATATCAACAACCTCAACGCCGTGCTGGAAGGGTCACCAGAGCTGGCCGCAATGCCGGTTGAAGAGCTGCTGCGCCGCTTCGATACTCTGCCAACCGCCCTGCAGGGGGCGGTCCGCAACCATGGTGGCGGCCATGCCAACCACTCCCTGTTCTGGCTGGTGATGAGCCCGCAGGGGGGCGGTGAGCCGGGTGGTGAGCTGGCTCTGGCCATCGAGCGGGAATTGGGGGGATTCGATGCCTTCAAGCAGGCCTTCACTCAGGCGGCCCTGAGCCGCTTTGGTAGCGGCTGGGCCTGGCTGGTGGTGGACAAGGCGGGCAGATTGCAGGTGGAGAGCAGTGCCAATCAGGATAGTCCCCTGATGCATGGCCATACCCCGATCCTGGGGCTGGATGTGTGGGAGCACGCCTACTATCTCAAGTACCAGAACAAGCGTCCTGACTATATCGCAGCCTTCTATCAGGTGGTGGAGTGGGCCGAAGTGGCCCGCCGCTATCAGGCGGCGCGAGGCTGACTTGGCCGCTGGGAATGGGTGTACAGGCTCACCGCCACAACCTGCGCTGTAATAACAAGACCCGCCAGTTGGCGGGTCGTCTGTTTATGGTGTGGCAGTGCTGACGCTGGCGGCTGAAGGGGTCATCGGCAATGTGGGCAGGGCCGTGCTGGGCATCTCGGCGGTGGTTTCTGCCGCGGGTTTGGTGGGAGTGACCGACTCAGTGGCTGCCGCTGCGGATAAAGCAGGAGTGACTTGTTCCGTCACGGCCGAGGCTGATGGAGTAGCTGACTCGGTGGCAACAGCGGCAGAAACTGCCGCTGGCTTGGCCTCATCCACCGCCGGTTTGGGCTGTTTGAGGCAGGGTTGCAGGCTGCCGATGGTGCTCAGTGACTGGCAAGGCACAGGCAGACCGATGGGGACCGGAGCGCCGAGGAACTTGGGCCCCTTGTCCAGTACATAAAGGTCGAGCAGCCCCATCAGGCGGGCAAAGACTTCCCGTACCCGGGTGCGGATCCCCTGATAGGCGCTGGGATCCTCGGCATTGAAGCCGACCGCATCGATACCGAAATGGCGGGCGATGAAGATGGCCCGCTCGTTATGAAAGCCCTGGGAGACCACGGTAAAGCGCTCCTGGCCGAACACCTCCTTGGCGCGAACCACTGAGTCGAGGGTGCGGAATCCGGCGAAATCCATATAGATGGCGGAGGCGGGGATGCCTGCCTTGATCAGGGCACGGCGCATCTGGCGTGGCTCGTTGTACTGCACGGTGGCGTTGTCACCGGAGACGATGATGAAGTCCACCTTGGCATTGTTGTAGAGCTCGGCCGCCGCCTTGATGCGGTATTTGAAGTAGTGGTTGGGGCCGCCCCCGGAGAGATATTTGGAGGTACCCAGCACCACCGCAACCCGGTTGTAGGGCACCTTGTCCACCTGATCGTAGGTGTAGTGACGGGCATCCGAGACGATCCACTCGCTGTAGCCCAGCAGCATGGCAATCAGGGCCAGCAGCAAAACGAGGCAGGCGAGGAGGATCTTGGCAAACTTCTTCATGCGCGGTGCGGTCAGGGTCTGAAGTTGGGAGTGGCTATCGGCATTCTATTACAACTCGGCCGCTGGCGTCAGGCTTGATAACGGGCGGGCACCTCATTCGGGCAGAGGTTGTCGCAGCAGAAGAGGGAGTGCGGGGGAAAAAGCGAGGGGCTGCGGTGGCTGCCCCTCTTTGTGTTGGATGTCTATCAGTGGGCGGAGTCGTTACCCTTGCAGGCGTCTGACTCCTTGTTGGCTTGCCACCAGGGCAGCAGATCCCGGGCTAGCCACGCCTGATAGGCGTCGCTGTCGTTGGCGATCAGCCGGTCCAGCTCCCCTTCGAAGTCGCTCATCGCCTGCTGCCGATCCGGATTGCGCAGCGCCTGTGCCAGCGCCAACCAGCTGGCGCTGCGACCGGTATCGTTGAGGAAGCGGTGCACGGTATAGGACCAGGAGTAGACCATCTCGCCACCCTGGGCGTAGTCAAGGTGGAGGATCGCCGCCAGTGTCGGACGCTGGTTGGCGGGGCGGTTTGCCACGTTATCCAGACCACGGGCAAAGCACTGGCCGTGAGCGATGTACTCTGCAATCCCCTCTGCCCACCAGGTGGTGCGGTTGAGCGGATAGTGTCCGAAGCTGCCGTACTGGTTGAAGCGACCATCCAGATAGTGAACGTACTCGTGGCGCAGGTTCCACACCTGGAAGGCGGGGCGTTTCCACTCCGCTTCATAGGCGAAGAAGCGGGCCTGATTGCCGGGGCGAGCCGGATCCCCCTCGATATAGATGCCGCCATTGTCGGTGGAGACACCAAACAGCGCGCTGCCGTAGCGGCCCCAGTCGGCGGAGGAGTTGAAGATCACCAGCTCCAGCGCCTCGTTGTGATCATCGGCCACCGGTTGCCAGCCTGTCTCCATCTGCTGGTGGAAGCGCTGCTCTTCATCACCCAGCTCGCGGCAAATCCCTTCGGCCTGAGCCAGGGTCAGATCCTGGGCGCGCAGACGCAGGGTGGGCGAGCAGGTGTGCTCGAACGGCAGAATATCTTCCATGCGGATCGGGGTACAAAGCCCGGCGAACTCGCCGCTGACACAGGCTTCGCTGGTGCGATCCGTGTAGGTGAGATAGTAGCTGGAGAGGGTCAGGGATACCTCTTCCAGCATGGCAGCCGGATGCTGGCCACCCGGGATCAGCCCCTGCTGGCGCATGATGGCGATGACATCGCGATCCAGCTGCTGGCGATAGGCAATCGCCTTATCCGGGCTGGTGTGATGGAGGTAGCGCATCATCTGGTAGAGGCGGCTGTGGGCATCGAGGATGTTGTTGAAGATAAACAGATCCCGTGAGCCATCGCGTTGTTTCCAGAGGGCCAGCTCGCTCAGGCCCAGTTGCAGCAGGCTCTGGCGCAATGCCGCCTCCTGCTGCAGCACAGCTGCGCTGAAGTCAGCCTGCTGACCGTAAGAGGCGCTCTGATCGACCAGATTGAGCAGCTCGAACAGGCCATCGGCCCAGGGTTTGTGGCCATTGATCTGCGCCGCATGTTGCACCGCATAGCCGAGCGCCTGGTTGAGCTGGGCCAGCATGGGAGCAGCACTCTGGCGGAAGGCGGCTTGGCCAAGTTGTCCTTGTGCCGCCACGCTCCAGGCTTCCAGCACTGTGCCAGCCTGATCCTGCGGTTCAGCTCCCAGCAGCAATGGGTGGTTGAGCAGATCAATCATCACCCCGGCCAGTGCCCGAGCGACTTGATCACTCTCTTTGCCAACGCCGCCGTGGTAGTTGTGGGCGCGCACATAGTAGAGCAGCTTGTCCATTGCCGGATGGGTCGGTTGGTTGGCCGCCAGCAGGGCACGCATGCCGCGCACCACCGCCATCAGCTTGGCGTCATCGTGGCCGTAATCCGCCTGCCAGGCAGGACTGTTCTGGCCGCTCACGTCGGCCACCAGTTTGGCGGCATCGCTGTCGAGCAGCTCCACATCGGGCTGCTCGGGCTCGGAGCAGAGACGACCGTTGGCACGGCGGCATTCCAGCTGCTCCTCCTTGCTGGCCAGCACGATGGGGCGATTGAGCACCCGGCTCTCCTGCCACGCTTTGCTCTCTGGCAGGTGTTGCCACTCGCCGCCAGCGGCCGGGTATTGGTAGCCGCTATCTTGCAGCGTTACCTGAACCTCGCTGCCAGCGGGGATCACCTGACGGCAGATGCGATAGCGGATGGTGTTGCTCCCCTCCTTGCGCTCCTGCGGCTCATCACACTCCTGCTGAGGCGTAAGTTGATCCAGCTGCCACTGATAGCGGCGCCAGACATGGATCTCGCTGACCTGAGCGGCAGCCTGACTGCCTGCCACCGGTTGCAGACGGAAGAAGATCTGCTCCAACCGGCCATCCCGCTCGCTCGGGGTCTCTTCAAGTACCTGCAACTGCTGCCAATCCTGCGGCTGATAGTGCCACTCCGACTCGGTGCAGCGGCCTTGTGCGTTGAGTTCGCAGCGATCCAGCTCCCTTTCACTCTGACCCAGGATGATGGCTTGCGGCAGCGGCAGACGATCCTGCCGCTGGGCGGTCGGCGTGCCCGCCAGCTGCTCCCAGCGACCCTGCTTGAGGCCATAACCAAAGTCATAACTGCTGGCGGGAATGAGCTTGCCCGCCGGAATCCGATCTTCACAGCGCACGAAGCGAATCTGCCAGCCCGCATCTACCTTGAGCTGCGGCTCGCCACACTGCTGTTCGGCGAGGGCTGCGAGATCGCTGCTCTGCCAGTCGAAGCGACGGTAGACCCTAAGCTGCTGGTAAGGAGCATTGCTGCTGCGCGCCTTGAGCTCGTAGGTGATCTCGGTGATGCGAGCGGCCAGTTGTCGGCTCGATTCGCCAGTCAGCTGATACTGTCGCCAGTCATAGGGGGAGTAGTTGGCTTGCGCCGAGGATGTCGCCAAAAGCAGGGGGCCTGCCAGCAGCAGCCACCCGGTACCTGAACGGTTCATTTTTATCCCTTTGTTCTTGTTTGTGTATTGTCTTGCGAGTAATCGCAAGGCAATTTACAGGGACTCAAAAGAATATCAATGATTTTTTAAATGACATATAAATCAATGATATAGCGTTGATTTATATGCTTGCTGTTTTTGAACTCCTGCTGCCGTAGTGAGGGCTCACATGCGACTTTATTGAAGAAGTTGTTAGTTGTGTAAAGTGCGTGTCAGATCTCATTTAATCAACACGAGACATGCAGCAAAGGACCAGGAAAAGCGAGATGTCCCTATGGCTTAAGCCACATTATCTGGGCGGATGATGACTGGTGACTCAATCAGCAAAGCCAGCTATTTGTTCGTGAGGAGGCGGGATGAAAAGATATTGGCCGCCTGTATGGGTAGCACAGGCGACCTGATAAGAGTTGCTTTCAACACCACCTGCTCATCTGTTTCGCGCCAATTTCAGCGTCACTACAGATGAGTCATCAGAGATAGCTGACAGTCACGATCGCCATGTTGCTGGCATTGGTCACTTTGTAGCTGATAGTGCTGCTAATTGAGCTGATTTGACCGGCTTGCTGCAAGTGAGCCAAAGGCATGGTTTGTTTGTTCATGCCTGAATAGCAGGTCACGCTGCTGTCAGAAAAATCACATGGAGATTCATAGATAGTGCCAGTAAACGTCACTGAGCCATCAGCCGCAGAAGCAGTGGATGGCAACAAGGCGGTACCAAGCAGCAAGGAGGTGCATACAGAGAAAACTGTCTTGCGAACTAAACGGGAGGCGGTGTGTTGAGCTTTCATATCTATGTCCTTTTCGTCACAGGTGTTGTACGAAAAGGGCAACGCAATCAAAGAGTAATGCCATAAATCGGCAATAACATCACTCTTCTCAGATGGCAGCTCCGCTGTCTTAGGTATCAAAACCCTTAGACCGGTGGCTTTGCGTCCCGACCTTTCGATCGGTTTGCCCTTTACTCTATGTCTAGATGATAACACTCCACTTTGAGAAATCAATCGGCTTAAAAATCATGAGAGATGGATCACAGTTAGTCTGCATAATTAATAACGTATATTTATTTTTTTATCTCAAATCTTGCCTGTGAATATTGCGGACAAGCCTCTATATTAGCGCGTCATATCTATGACTAATATGTAATGTAGTAGATGTATATTTATGTGTGGGCTGCCAATAATTTGAT
>NZ_JANFNV010000007.1:39977-141762 GCF_024436075.1 Aeromonas sp. JL9
TACCTGATTACCTGATTACCTGATTACCTGATTACCTGATTACCTGATTACCTGATTACCTGATTACCTGATTACCTGATTACCTCTTTAGGGGGCGATTCATGAAGTGGTTGATAACTATTGTCAAAAATAGATAGGTTATCTTTGTTGTGTTTTTGTTGGAGTTTTGTGTGCGGCTTTAAATTCATAGTCTGACAATATTACAATAGATGTCCTTTATATGAACTTTATTTATTTCATGATCTCGCTTTATGTTTCATTGTTTGCTTAAGTTATTGTTTTCTATGTGTTTATAAAAAAATTTATACAAATCAAAATGTATTTGATGTGCATCAAACGAGTCGTTAATTTGTTCGTCAAGCAAAAGCGGAATGCGGCTTTCTGCACAGACGACAAGGACGTATGTAGTTGTGCAGTTGAGGTGTAGCGGGAACTACCCCTGATGCGGTGTGCTGCTTTTGCTTATTTAAATAAACCTGAAGAGGCACAGTTTATTATTGGCATGACTTCTCATCGGCTTAATGAGAGACGAGCGCCAGCAGTTGCTGTGCAGTATATCGCGGCATCACTTAATATCGTGACTCCAGCATGATTGGAGTGATGCAGTACAACACACGTTAATGTAGGTATAAACGAATGAAAGCTAATAAGATTCTGGTTGCTATGGGTGTTGGTTCCATGCTGCTGTGCGGCTCCGCTTTTGCTGCTGGTGGTGCCGGTTCCGGTAAAGTCACTTTTAACGGTGAAATCATCAACGCTCCTTGCTCTGTAGCCCCTGAGTCTGTTGACCAGGTAGTTGAAATGGGCCAGATCAGCACCAAAGAGCTGGCCAACGGTGGTGAGTCCAACTCCAAGCCGTTCAGCATCAAGCTGCTGAACTGTGAAATCTCCGACGCCGAAGATGCTGTCAAGGTGACTTTCAGCGGTGCCAAAGACCCGGTAGATTCCAGCCTGCTGGTGATCGGTGGTGGTGACGCCGCTGGTGCCGGTATCAAGATGACCGCTCCGGGTGGTGCTCCGATCGTGCTGGGTACTCCGACTTCAGCCTTTACCCTGGTTAATGGTGATAACGAACTGCCGTTCAGCGCCGTGCTGAAAGGCTATGCAAAACAAGACACCAACCCGCTGAAAGCCGGTGCTTTCACTGCAGTGACCAACTTTACTCTCTCCTACGAGTAATAGAGTGCCTTAACGTGTGACAAGGGTTGTGGTGGTGCGAGCCACCACAACTTCACACATTCTGTTTCCTCACATCGAACCCTAATCATGAAAACTTCAATGATGGCGGCCATGGTGCTGCAGCTGGTGATGATGGCGGGATCAGTCCACGCCAACGAACTCACGGATGGACTAGCCGAATCGGGCTGTACGCTGAAGGTGCTGCGCAGCATTCCGCTGCAGGCTCAGCAACCGGGTACGTTGAAAATCAGCGGTTGTCAGGTTGATGGGGCGACGGTGGCATCACTGCCTTTTATTTCCATGTCCGTGCGTGGTGCCATGAGCGATGAGCTGGGCATTCTCAATAACGGCCAATATCACAAGGTATCCGGTGAGCGCTTTATTGTCTCGGATATCGTCAACAGTGATCTGGAATTCAATTTGGGGCTCATCAGCAGTCAGCTGTTTCTTCCGGACAGTACGACGCTGTTAGAACTCAATTATATGTAAGCAAACCAATTGCTTAGTGTAGATACCTCATTACGTGAGACCTTTATGCAATTCCTAGAGTGAAAATATGAGCGTTTCAACATCAGACTCTGTGAGAAAAAAACATTATTCAAAAATGGCTTTTATGCTATGCGTGTCCGGCCTGATGGCGGTGGCAAATCACGCATGGGCAGAAACGGAGTTTAATATTGATGCGCTCGATCTGGATGATCGGACCAAGATTGACCTCTCCCAGTTTGCCGACGAAGGCTACATCCTGCCCGGCGACTACTACCTCGAGATCGAGGTCAACAAGAACAAGCTGCCCCTGCAGAAAATCCCTTTCTACGAGAGCGATACTGGCAAGGGAAAGGGTGGGGTAGCCTGCCTGCCGCAAGAGGTGATTCCCAAGCTGGCGCTGACCGACGAGGCCATCGCCAAGATCGATACCTGGCACGATGGTCAGTGTGCCAACCTGTTGGCGCTGGACGGCGTAGTGATCTCGAACGATATCGGTAACGGCTTGCTGCGCATTGCCATCCCTCAGGCGTGGATGAAGTACAGCGATCCCAACTGGATTCCGCCCGAGCAATGGGATGAAGGGATCCCGGGGATGATGCTGGATTACAACATCAATGCCCAGGTCAACGAAGGCGATGGTTACTCCAATCACAACATCAGCAGCTATGGTACGCTGGGGTTCAACTACGGCGCCTGGCGTCTGCGGGGTGACTATCAGGCCAGCTCTTACTGGGGTGATAATGAGCGGACGTCGACCGAGCTGAACCGTATCTATGCCTATCGTCCGCTGCCGAACATGGCCGCCAAGCTGACAGTGGGTGAGCAGCAGCTCAACTCCCAGTTAATCGATGGTTTCCGCTATACCGGCGTCAACCTGGCCAATGACGAGCGCATGCTGCCGCCTAGTCTGCAGGGTTATGCGCCGGAAGTGAGCGGTATTGCCAAGACCAACGCCAAGGTCACTATCTCCCAGTCCGGCCGGATCATCTATGAAACCAACGTGCCGGCGGGCCCGTTTCGCATCCAGGGGCTGGACAGCTCGGTGCGCGGCCGCCTTGATGTGCGGGTAGAGGAGCAAGATGGCAGTGTCAATTCGTTCCAGGTAGACACGGCAACCGTTCCCTACCTGACTCGCCCTGGCTATGTCCGATACAACCTGGCGGTTGGTGCACCTTCCGAACAGACGGATTCGGTGCACGATGTGCACGGCCCTGCCTTTGTGACCGGTGATTTCTCCTGGGGGGTGGCGAACTCCTGGTCGCTGTACGGCGGCAGCCTGATTGCGGGTGAATACAACTCCATGGGATTGGGTATCGGTCGTGACCTCTATGCCTTCGGCGCTATTTCCGCCGACCTGACCCAGTCCATCGCCAAGTTGCCGGGCCTGTCGACCAAGATTGGCCAGTCGGTACGGGTGAACTACGCCAAGCAGTTTGATGAATACAACAGCTCGATCACCTTCGCGGGTTATCGCTTCTCCCAACATGACTTCATGACCATGTCGCAGTTCCTCAATAACAAGGATCGGTTGGAGAACAACACTACGACCTCGAATGATGACTACAACACCTGGGGTGACAAGGAGCTCTACACCATCACCGCCAACAAGACCTTCTGGGCGGAGGATGCAGCCAAGGCGCTGACTGTTTATCTGGACTACACCCACCGAACCTACTGGGATCACGAGGCAGAGGATCGCTACGGCCTCACTATCAACAAGAACGTGAACATCGGCAGCTTCAAGGATGTTTCCGTCTATGTGTCGGCCTACAAGACCAAGACCGAGAACTACGAGGATGACAAGAGCGTCATGTTGACCCTCAGCGTGCCAATAGGGGACAGAAAGAGCGCGGGATACAGCGTACAGTCCTCCAACGGCAAGGTGACTCACCTAGCCACCTATCAGGACTACAGTCGACCGGATGATACCTATCAGTTGGGGGCGGGCGTGCAGAGCAATGGCCACGCCGTGGCGCGGGGTTACTACAACCACAACAGCGACATCGGAGCTGTCAGTCTCAATGCCTACAGCGTGCAGAGCGAATACACCTCGGTTGGTGCCAGCCTGCGTGGCGGTCTGACGGCGACCCAGCACGGTGCAGCCCTGCACCAGGCGACTCGTCGTGGCGGTACCCGTATGATGGTGGATACCGATAATACCTCCGGCATCTCTTTCAACAATGGCCGCGCCGTGACCAACCGCTTTGGCGTCGCGGTGATCAGCGACATGACCGACTATCGCAAGAGTGACACCCGGGTCGATGTGGATCAGCTGAGCGACGACATCGATGCGATGAATGCCATCAAGCAGGGGACCCTGACCGAGGGCGCAATTGGGTATAATGCTTTCGAAATTGCGGAAGGGTTCAAGCTGCTGGCCAATGTCAGACTACCCGATGGCTCAGTGCCGCCGTTTGGTGCCACCGTCGTCAAGGATTCCGGCCGTGTGCTCTCGGTGGTGGATGAAGATGGCCTGGTCTATCTGACCGGGGTGAAACCGAATGAAGCGTTTGAACTCTCCTGGGGCGGGGCCCGCCAGTGCAAGATAGTGGCGCCGCAACAAGTAACCGATCTGTCGATGAAGACTCTCACTTGCAAGTAATGGGATACCGATGAAAAAGCTGCTCTCTTATATCTGTTTGGCTGCGCTTGGCATGACCTCACTCAACGTCAGTGCCGCCATTGTGCTGGATCGTACTCGTGCCGTTTATCCGGGCGGCGCAAAGTCCATCAGCCTCAACATCAAGAACGAGAACCAGAAGCTGCCCTACTTGGCGCAGGCCTGGATTGAAGATGCCCAAGGCCAGAAGATCTCTTCTCCCTTCGTGGTGCTGCCGCCGGTACAGCGGGTGGATGCCAACCAGAAGTCCATCGTGCGCATCGCCAGTGTGCCGGCCATCGACAGCTTGCCCAAGGATCGTGAGTCCATCTACTACTTCAACCTGCGCGAGATCCCGCCCAAGAGCGAGAAGAGCAACGTGATGCAGATTGCCGTGCAGTCCAAGATCAAGCTGTTCTACCGCCCCGAGGCGATCCTGCCCGAGCGCGGTGCCATCTGGCAGGATCAGGTGCTGATCAGCAAGCAGGGCAAGGCCCTCAAGGTCAACAATCCGACCCCTTACTACATCACCTACGTGGGCCTAGGTCATCCACAGGGCAAGGAGCGGACCACCATCAAGGGTTTCTCTGCCTTTATGGTTGCCCCCAAGTCAGAGCAGACGGTCACCATTCCGGAAACACTGGGAAATGAATTTGTGATCAGCTACGTCAATGACTACGGCGGATATATGGACATCAAATACCAGTGTGCAGGCAATGCCTGTAAAGCCGTGAAGAGCGAGTAAGGCCTATGCTACGTTCCATCTTCTGTTCAAGTCTTATGCTGTTTGCAGGAACGGCATTGGCAAATGGCTATGTGACGCCTAATCCAACCCATGATTACTATATATCGTTGGACAAGGCTGACATTCAAAACAGACCTGGTTTTACTACCAAGGCATTTGAGTGGAATTTGGGAGGGCAATACTCAGGTATCGTTACCTGCCCAGATAGAAGCATTCCGCAATCTCCAGTGTACTATAAAGCAACAATGACGGATGGCTTGCCTCAAGCTGGTGATGGTTTTGTAAAATTAAATGACTTTTTGGATATGAAAGTCGAAATTTGGATAGCCGGTTGGAAGAAAAAATTTGTTACAGCCCCATTTCCGAATGAAAGTAACGATTACCCAAATTACTCTTGTACTAAAGGGAAAGAGACAAGAATAAATAATTTCGAAAGCGGTAGCCGTGGAAAGGTAACTTTTCGCGTGAGAAAACAAATAATTAATGGTGTGCAAATTTCAGATCGTCAAGTGGTAGAAATGTATGGCCGTTTGGGGTCTACCACTACAGATTTTAATAATTTGCCAATGTCTCGAATTACGATTACATCTGCAATATTATATGTTCCTGAAGAGTGTGTGATTAATGGTGGGCAGACTATTGAAGTAGAGTTTGGTGATTTGCCGGGATCAGGATTGGATGGAAATAACTTTGAAAAGACGGTTCCTCTGACATTTCAATGCCGTGGTGGTGTTTTCGAAGGGGATGCTTTGAAGATCAATCTTGGTATTTCTGGAAAACCAACCTCTTTCAGTCAAGACTATCTGCGGACAACTCGGGATGGCTATCAAGGTGGAAATGTTATTTCCGATTTAGGGATAAAATTCAAACAGCTGGATGGTTCTCAGCTGAAATTGAATACCTTCTATCCGGTTTCCATGCAGGGAAATATCGGTGATTGGGGCTTTATCGCTGCACCGGTAACCCCGACAGGTGCAGATATTCCGGCGGGCGATTTCTATGCGACAGCCACCATCGTTGCCGAGTTCCAATGAGGAGATGTTTTATGCTACGGACATTGTGGATAGGCTTGGCGCTGTACCCGTTGTGGGGGGTAACGGCAGCCCCCCGTGCCAGCAATGATCTGGAATTGCTTGGCAATACGGTCCATCTCCATGGCAGGATCATCGATCAGCCCTGTGTGGTTTCTCCTGAATCCCTTGATCAGGAGGTCGAGATGGGGGTAGTTGATGTGAAGGAACTCTATGCCAACGGAGTCGCGGAGCTAGTGCCGTTCTCCATTCGTCTGACCAATTGCAAGCCGGGTATTTTCCGCATGGCCAAGGTGACCTTTACTGGCTCGCAGGATACCGAACTAAGCGGCGGATTGGCATTCACGGCTGGGATTGCCAAGGGGGCAGGCATCCGCCTGTATGACGTGGCTCAATCACCTCTGAATTTGGGTAGTGCCTCCCGCGGCTATCTGCTGGGTGGTGCGGCAGATAATGAGCTGCAATTTTTTGCCAGGGTCGAAGGACATCCAGCGGCATTGACCGCCAAGAACATCCAGCCTGGCGACTATTCTGCCGTCGCCAATTTCATCGTTGCTTATGAATAAACTCAGAAGTCATTGCGCTGGATGACTTTTGTATTGCCATGGCTGGGCCAGGTGATGACGCCACCTAGATAACTGGAAAGGTAAATACCTCCGGGCAATTGAATGAACTTGGCTTTTTGTTTGGGGGGCGTTAGCGCCGCGACCAGAGTGGCGACCAGAGCGTTATTGGTCAGCGCCTGCTGGTCAATGAAATTGACAATGGTATTTTTTATCTCAACCGAAATATCGCCATTATCCCGCTCCAGATCCCCAACAGAATCCAGATTGAACAGCGTCTTTCCCTGATTGTCAGTGGCTATCACGGTGGCCACTACTATTTCTCTGTTCATGGTCACAATATATTTACTCTTTCTGGTCATTTCTACCCAGTTGTCTGGTGCCTGACAATCTCTGTGATATCTGACTGTGGTTTCTTGATTATTGTAATAGTTGTTGGAAACATTATTTCCCTGCTGGTTCATGGTTGTGATAACGCATTGAACTTCTTCGGCCACAGGGTGACCGCTACGCAACAGGAAGATATTTTCGGATAATTTCCTGCTGCTATTGTTGATGGAAAAATAGCTGATGGCTTCTTTTCCAACCAGAATTGAAATCTGCTCATCAGCTTTACGTGAAACTGGTTTTATCAAGGGCGTCAGTGAATCTATTTTCACATTCAGTGCTTTTTCCGTCTCGCTGGTCATATAGAGAGAAATCTGACCTAAATTGATAGTGCGTAGTGTATTTGCTGTCGCATAGTTATAAATGACGAGGGCTAGTGAAGTCAGCGAGACCAGCAGCAATGCAAACAGCAAAATACGCTTTGGGCTGAAATATCGGTCATATTTGCGGCGAGTATATTGCCGCCTAGCTTGAGGTGCAGGGGAAGGCGTCGGCGCATGAATTTCTTCCGCTGGTGCTGGCTCTTCACTTTCCCCTGCGAGCTCAATCGGAGCACAAAACATATAGCCAACCCGTGGAATGGTATCGATCGCATCCATTAAGCCGAAGGATTCCAGCTTTCTTCTCAACGAGAGTATCTGCCGGTTCAAATTGGTATCGGTATTGTCCTGATTTGGCCACAAGGCATCCTGCAGTTTGCTTCTTGGAATGACAGTGCCTGCCTCATCACACAGCATTTCGAGTAGCTCGGCTTCCTTGTTGCTGAGCTTGATGTCCTTGTCCCCTTTCGAGATTCGGAATATTGCAGCGGAGAAAAAGATATCCTCTGCAATTTTATAAATTCTGTTACTCATGTGTGACTCGTCTTACTGCCAAGGAGAGCATTTTACCACCACGCAGTCTTTGTTCAAATAATGATAAATCGTCAATTTCGTTTATTATCATATAGTTAGCTTTCCTACTAAATGCATGGTGGAGGGTATGGTACTACAGCCAATTAATTTGGTTCAAAAAATGTGCAAAAAAAGGCCGTTTATGTAATCGTTCTCACTTATTCAGACTGAGGAGGAGGATTTTGATACCACCAGCATTTTATTTTGAGCCATATGTGTATTTGGATGGCCCCGTGGCGTCACTTTTTGTCGCATGAATAATTATTGCGACCTAATGATATTCTGAAATTGTTTCCGCTGTGGCTTGAGATTACCGCCAAGATCGGGCCAGGGGAGCCAGTGGTCGGGCACCATAAAGCCGGGCAGGGTGCTGCGGATCCAGGCAGCCAGTTCGGAGTCGGGAACCGGCTCGCCGTGCCAGTCGATAAAGGCGGCGGGGCGTTGCCCCCACTCGTCGCTCGGTACCGGCACCACCAGCGCCTGGGCGATGGCGGGATGATCTACCAGTCGCTGCTCTATGGTTTCGGGCTGGATGTTTTCGCCACCCGAGATAAAGAGGTTATCGAGACGTCCCTCTACCAGCAGTTCCCCTGCCGCAGTGAACCTCCCCTTGTCGCGGGTATGAAACCAGCCTTCGTCATCGAGGGGCAGTTCCAGCTCGCCATCTCGGTAGTAACCGGCAAACAGGGTGGCGCCGCGCACGCAGATCTCCTGCTCCCTGATGCACACTTCCCGTCCTGGTAGCGGTTTGCCAACTATGCCTGCATCGCCGGGGATAGCGGTGCAGACCTGGCTCCCCATCTCGGAGAGACCATAACTCACCTTGGGTTCGAGCCCCATGGAGCAGAGGCGGCTCACCAGCGGTTGCGGGATGGCGGCGCCACCGAGCAGCAGCTCGCGCAGGCGGGTACGGGCGGGATCAAAACCCTCTGCCAGCAGGCGCCAGAGCTGGGTTGGCACCAACGAGAGGTGAGTGATGGGCTGGCACTCCAGCCGCTCCTTGAGGGAGCGTTCACGTTGATCCAGCACCAGAGTTGCACCCGCCAGAAAGACCCGAAACAGGATGGCGTAGCCGCCCACATGGAACAGTGGCAGGGAGAGCAGCCAGCCGGACTTCTCATCGAGGGGAATGAGGGTGGCAGAGCCGCGCGCCGAGGCAAGGTGGTTGCAGAGCCGGTGCACCACCGCTTTCGGCGTACCGCTGGAGCCCGAGGTGAGGATCATGTTGTTGAGCTGGGTCGATTCCAGCGGCCATGTTTCCTCGCTTGCCGGCAGTTCGTGCGTGAAGTCGAGCTGCAAGGGCTGCCAGTTGCCTGCCGGGATCTCCCCTGCCGACCAGAAGGCATCGGCATCGAGTTGTACCGCCAGTTCGCGCTGCTTTTCGAGAGGAAAGGCGGGGTTGAGCGGGCAGAACACCACACCGCTGCGCACGCAGGCCCACGCCAGCAGCACATCTTCCAGCGCACCGCGCACCACCGCTGCCAGATGATCGCCACGACGCACTCCGGCTTGTTCCAGCTGTTGGCACAGGCTGTTGAGGCGGGCATCGAGTTGGCGGTAACTGAGGGGGGAGACTGCGTGGATGGCAATGCGGTTCGGGGCTGTGATTGCCCGGTGGCGTACCGGGCAAGGTGTCTGTTCGGGTGAACGGGAGGGGTCAATCACGGTAATACAGTTGCTCCAGTCGGCTCAGTTCCGGCTTGCCATTTTCCCCCAGCAAGTTGCCTGCCATCCAGCGGCGGGTATCCAGACCCGGCGCCTGTTCCGGCGCCCATTCGCCCGCCAGATGAAAGAGCTGGTTCAGGCCCAGATCCGATTCGAAGCAGGAGGAGAGGATCACCTTGAGCCGCAGTTCGCGGGCGCGGGCGATCAGCGCTTCGCAGTTGGCGAGTGAACCGAGCAGGGTAGGCTTGAGCACCAGCGCGCGCAGTTGCGGGATCGGCTCCCACGGCTTGCCTTGTGCCAGCAGTTCGTCCAGCGCCACCGGCATGCCGGTGCGGTTGGCGACAAAGGCGATGTCGGCAAAGTCGGCGCAGGGGTCTTCCAGATACTCGATGCGATTCGGGTCGAGGTGGCCGCAGAAGGTCCACGCCTCCTCGCGGGTCCAGCCCTGGTTGGCATCCAGCACCAGCTTGAGGGAGGGAAGGCGGTCGCACAGCAGGCGGATCAGCGCCAGCTCGTCACGCATCGGGTAGCGTGCCACCTTCAGCTTGGCCTTGCCGGGCGTGCGGTGCAGCCACTCTTTCCAGTTGCGCAGCAGCTCCTGGGGGGAGCCTTGAATGAGGGGATAGGGCTCCGGCAGCGGGTTGCGCTGCTCCGGCCATGTCCGGCGCGCGCAGTCGAGGCCAAATTGCACCGACGGCAGCACGGGGTTCGGGGTGTCGCCAGCGGCTAGGGCCGCCAGCGTGGCAAGGGCTTCTGCCTCTGCTTGTTGCAGGCTCTCTTTCGAGAAGCCGGGCAGGGGGGCAATTTCCCCCCAGCCGTCGTTGATGCGCACCAACAGCCCCTCTCGCGCCACCTCCACCTTGCCGTGAAAGGTCAGTGGCTGGGTAAAAGGCAGTTGATAGCGATACAGGGCTAGTGTCATCAGGGGTTCCGCTTGTATTTGGAGAAGTCGGGGCGACGCTTTTCGTTGAAGGCGTTGCGGCCTTCCTGACCCTCTTCGGTCATGTAGAACAGCATGGTGGCATTGCCCGCCAGCTCCTGCAAGCCCGCCTGACCATCACAGTCAGCGTTGAGGGCGGCTTTCAGGCAGCGCAGTGCCATCGGGCTGTTTTGCAGCATCTCGCGGCACCAGCGCACGGTTTCGCGCTCCAGATCCGCCAGTGGCACGACGGTGTTGACCAGACCCATGTCGAGGGCTTGCTGGGCATCGTACATGCGGCAGAGGAACCAGATTTCGCGGGCCTTCTTCTGGCCGACGATACGAGCCATGTAGGAAGCACCCCAACCGCCGTCGAAGGAGCCCACTTTCGGGCCGGTCTGGCCAAACTGGGCGTTGTCGGCGGCGATGGTCAGGTCACACATCATATGCAGCACGTGGCCGCCACCGACCGCGTAGCCCGCTACCATGGCAACCACAGGTTTCGGGCAGGTGCGGATGTCGCGCTGGAAGTCGAGCACGTTGAGGTGGTGAGTCCCCTCGTCATCCCGGTATCCACCGTAGTCGCCACGGATCTTCTGGTCGCCGCCGGCGCAGAAGGCTTTCTCGCCAAAACCGGTCAGGATGATGGTGCCGATCTGATCGTCATAACGGGCATCGGCCAGCGCCTGCAGCATCTCTTTGACGGTGCGGGGGCGGAAGGCGTTGCGTACCTGGGGACGGTTGATGGTGATCTTGGCAATGCCATCGTTGGACTTGTGATAGAGGATGTCCTCGTAACCGGCGGAGCAATCCTGCCATTCAACAGGTGCATACAGTTCAGCTTCCGTCATTGCTTCAATCATGACTCGTCTCTTCTTGTTGGTTGACCCACTCCGCGAGGAGTCGGGCAAAGTTATCAGGCTGATGGGCGTGCAGATTATGGCCGCCATCAAGCACCAAGTGGTTGATTCTGCGATCCTGGTTCGCCAGCTGGCAAGCCAGCTGATGGAATTTGTGATCCCGCTTGCCACTCACATAAGTAACCGGCAGTTGGCTCGCCATGAGCCAGGGGGCGAGATCCGGCTGCTTGCCTAGCGAAGTGGCACGCAGCATGGTGGCGATGCCCTGACCGTCGTTGCCAAGGCGGCGGGCGATCTGGCGGGCCCGGGCCGCATCGTCAAGATCGGCAAACACCCCTTGCAGGTACCAGTCAGCCAGCACGTCAGCCAAGGGCTCCCGCTCGAAGCGCCGCGCCCACTGTTCATCGTGCTGGATGCGGGCGGCCCGTTCACAGGCCGGTAACCCCGGGTTGCAGTTCTCCAGCAGCAGCCCCCGCAGTCCGGCGGGCTCGCGGCTGGCGTGATAGAGGGCCAGTCGCCCGCCCAGCGAATAACCCGCCAGCAGATAGCGTTCAATGTTGCGGCTGGCCAGCTCGGCTATCAACCACTGGTGGCTCTGCTCAAAGTCGCTGACGTTGAGAGCGCTATGCTGACCATGACCCGGCAGATCGAGGGCGATGCAGTGGATGGCGGGCAGCCGGTCAATCACCGGTTGCCAGTCGCCGCTATCCCCCAGCAGACCGTGCAGCAGCACCAGCGGCACATTGGCATCTTTATTTACCACGGATGGCGGCCCCCAGCGCCTTGAGATCATCGGCCACCTGCTCGCTCGGTACCCGGATCTCGATCAAGGTAACGCTATGTTGGAGGGCGGCGCAGTAATCCTGTTCGAACTCGAGCAGGGTAGTCGGCGCCCGATAGGCGAGGCCAAACATGGCGGCGGCATGTTCAAAGCTGAGACCGTGGGGCAGCCGGTAGTAGCTCTCCAGCAGCTCCCCTTCGGTGGGCACCGGCAACATACGAAAGATGCTGCCGCCATCGTTGTTAAGCAGGATCACCACCAGCGGTCGGCTCGCCTTGCTGAGCAGGGCCAGGCTATTGAGATCGTGCAGGGCGCTGAGATCGCCAAGCAACAGGGTCGTTGGTTGGTCGTTCGACTGGGCAAACCCGTAGGCGGTGGCGATCAGGCCATCGATGCCGGAGGCGCCACGGTTGGTCATCACCCGGCTCGGCCCCTTGCCCGTTTCGCCGAGCATATCCATCAGTCGGGCAGGCATGCTGTTGCCGACAAACAGTTGTCCTTCGATCAGGCTGTTGAGGCAATGGCAGACCCCGAGTTCCGAGAAGTGCTCGCAGGCAGCGGCGATCTGCTGGCTGGCGTTGTGCTGCCGCTCGGCCAATGTGTGCCAGGGGGCTTGTGTGGTGACCGGATGGGCCGTGGCAAAGGCGCTGGCACTGCAGAGCAGCCGGTTGCGCAGCCGGTAGTCGGGATCCAGCCGCGCCGGTTGCGGATCCACCAGCCAGTAATCCTGCCATGAATGGTGCTTGATGAACTGGCCGAGCCGCTTGGAAACAAGCCGCGCGCCAAATTGCAGCAGCACCTCGGCGCGGCCCAGCTCGGCGACGAATTCAGGGTCGTTGAGCGCCATATCCATATGGATGAGGTTGCGGCTGTCGAAGCGGATCTGGCTCTGCAGATCTGCCAGCAACGGCCAGCCAAGTTGCTCTGCCAGTTCGGCGACCACCTGTGCCTGTTCGGGGTCAGTGATCCTGCCGGCGACAATAATGCCGCGCTGTTGGCGAAAGGTTTCCCACTCCGCCTGAGGTGGGCAGGTCGGCTCACTTTGCTGCCACGGGCTCCAGGGCTTGTGCGAGCCGAGCCAGTCACCGAGGGGGGCCAGATAGTCGGAGAAATCCTGATAGTGCTCGCCCGGATAGAGGGGCTCGGGGTACATGCAGTTGAAGTGCACCACCCCGGGAGTGAGTGCCTGTTTGGCCAGCGCCTGATCCACCGAACTCAGCACAAACGCCGCCGGAATGGTCGGGGTGGGGCTCGGCAGGTTCTGCTGATAGACGGGGTAGCGGCCGAAGATCCCCTGCTGGTCGATCGCCTGATTGGCGCCGTTGTCGATAAGCTCGTGAGGGCGATCGGCGGAGAGAATAATCAGCGGCACGCCGGTGAGCTGGGCCTCTGCCACTGCGGGCCAGAGGTTGGCCACCGCGGTGCCCGACGTCATGATCACCGCCACCGGCCGGTTGCTCCCCTTGGCCAGCCCGAGTGCCAGAAAGCCGAGACCGCGCTCGTCAAAGTGCAGGTGACGACGAAAGCCCTGATGGGCGGCGGCGGCCATGGTCAGCGGCGCAGAGCGGGAGCCGGGGGCCAGCGCGATGTCGCGCACCCCGAGGCGAAAGAGCTCCTCCAGCAAGAGGGAGGACCAGACGTGGTTGAAGGTGGCGTGCTGGCTCGAAAACGGTGTGCAGGCAAACTCTTCGCTGGCAGGCTCTTTACGGGTGGGCATAGGGGCTCTCGTAGCGTGAAAAGGGTGAATGACTATCCCAGCAGGGAGAGCACATTGGCGATCTTGTTGTCGAGCTCGGCCCACTCGGCGACAGGCTCGGAACCGGCGACAATGCCGGCACCGGCAAACAGGGTGACGCTGCCCGGCTGAATGCGGGCGCTGCGAATGGCGACCGAGAACTCGGAGGTCTCCCTACTCAGCATGCCGCAGGCTCCGGCGTACCAGCCCCGATCGTAGGGTTCGAACTCGCGGATAAAGGCGAGCGCTGCCTCGCGCGGAGCGCCGCCCACCGCCGGCGTCGGGTGGAGGGCGTCGAGCAGCTGCCAGTCGCAGACGCCGGGCTTGAGCTCGGCTTCGATATCGCACTTGAGGTGTTGCAGCAGCCGCAGTTTGAGAATGCGCGGCTCGGTCAGGGTGGCATCGTGGGTTAGTGGCGCCAGACGGCTGAGGATGTCGGCATGTACCAGCCGGTTCTCCAGCCGGTTCTTGCTGTCGGCCAGCAGCTCGGCGGCCAGTTGGGCATCCACCTCTTCATCGCCGGAGCGGCGAATGGTGCCCGCCAGTGCCTCGGTAAAGAGGTGGCGATCTTCCCGGCGGTAGAGCCGCTCGGGAGAACAGGCGATAAAGGCCTGCTCGGGGGAGAATTGAAAACCGAAGTGGAAGCAGTCCTGGGCGTGGCGGGCCCACTGGTCGAGCATGGCCCAGGGATTGATATCCGCATCATGGTTCGGACTGGTCAGCAGGCTCTCCCGCGACAGCACCACCTTGGGAGTGTGGGCCTGAAAATCAGAGGCGGTGACGCGCTCTACCAGCGTCTGCCACTGGGCGGGACCGGGGCAATCCTGCCGCTGCCAGGGCTGCTTTTGCAGGGCGGGTAGCGGGGCTTCCGGGCGCAGGGCATCGAGGGCGGCTTCGGCCGCCTGCAGTTCGGCCTCGAGATTGTTTTCATCCAGCCAGAGGTTGAGGCAGAGGCTGACGCATTCGCCACGGCGCACCAGCTCGATGCGGGGCAGCACGAAACGGCAGGGGCCAAACCCTTGCCAGCCGGACTGGGCCGGATCGAACGCCAGCCCGCCATAGTAGCGAGGGCTGTCGTCATGATGCTGGTTGGCTGTGTTAGTGCACACCTTCTTGATGGCGTGCGGTTCGGTCAGTTCATGGATGGCGCCCAGCGCGACATACTCGGGACGAGCCTCTCCACGGGCCTGCCAGTAGATGCGGGGATAGAGGGTTTGCGCCGCGAGCCAGCCCAGAAAGGAGCGGATTTCGATCGCCACTCGCAACCGTACGAAGCCGCTGACGTTGCTGTGACGCAGGGCGTCCAGTTGTTGCTTGATATGGGTCTGAGCCAACATGGATTCTTTTCTGAGCCGGGTAGTAACGAGCGATCCGGTAGCTGGATGCCGTAGGTTTATGCCAAAGGGCGATGATTTCCTATATATTATCTGCCCATTCGTCCATGTAAATCGCCCGCGGGAGCTTCACTCTCCGGGGCCAAGTATACCCAAATCCGGTTCGATAACCCTTAACACGATCAATATCCGATTGTTTGGCCATCACAAAATGACAAATACCTTCTCTGTTTGGTTGCTGGCGGCGCGTTTGCGAACATTGCCGCTCGCCTGCTCTTCCATCCTGCTGGGCTCGGGGCTGGCTGCCAGTCGTGGCGCCTTCGATGGCACCATCATGGCGCTCTCCCTGCTGACCGCCATCTTGCTGCAGATCCTCTCCAATCTGGCCAACGATTACGGCGATGCGGTCTCCGGCGCCGACAACGGTGAGCGGATCGGCCCGCAGCGCGCGGTGGTCTCCGGTCTTATCACCAAAAAGCAGATGTGCGTGGCGATGGTGCTGACTGCGCTGGCGGCGGTGGCCAGTGGCCTGCTGTTGCTCGGTTGCGCCTTCGGTGGCCAGTGGCTGCAGATTTTGGCGTTTGTAGTGCTGGGTGGCGCGGCCATCGTCGCGGCGGTGACCTACACCGTCGGCAAGACCCCTTACGGCTATCGCGGGTTTGGCGACATCTCGGTGTTCCTCTTCTTCGGTCTGCTGGGGGTGCTCGGCTCCTACTACCTCTTCACCAAGAGTCTGGAGTGGGATCTGCTGCTGCCTGCCACCGCCTGTGGCCTGCTGGCCACCGCCGTGCTCAACATCAACAATGTGCGCGACATCGAGACCGACGCCGCCAGCGGCAAGATCACTCTGGCGGTGCGCCTTGGCCGCAACCGCGCCATCGCCTATCACTGGGTACTGTTGGGGGCGGCGCTGCTGGCAACCATCGCCTTTATCCTGATCCAGCCCGCCAGTTTCTGGCCGTGGATCTTCTTGCCCGCCATGAAGCCTCTCAGCGATGCGGCCCGCACCTTGCGCGAAAGCTACGATGGCGAGGTACTGACCGGTTCTCTCAAGAAGACCGCCATCAGCGCCTTTCTGTTCAGCCTGCTGCTCTCCATCGGGTTGGCGCTCTCCTGACCGCTGGTCGCAACTCGCCAAGGCGAATAATGAAAAGGGCTCCTGAGATGGGAGCCCTTTTGGTTTCTGGCGGGTTTAGCTGGCTCGAGCCACTTTGAGCGTGCGGCGGGAGAATAGCAGAGTATCCAGCAGCCAGATGGCGACCATGGAGGCGCCCACCAGCGGGAAGGCGATCCCCAGCAGGATCAGCAGGGCGATGGCACCGCGCATCGGCGGGAGTTTGGCGGGCAGTGGCGGCGCGGCGAGACGGCCCTGCGGACGACGGCACCACCAGATCCACAGACCACTCACGGCGCTGGCCAGCACCATCAGGCAGATAAGCAGCATGGCGAGCTGATGGGGCCAGCCGTAGAGCTTGCCCATGTGCAGCATGACGCCGCTCTCCACCGTCTTGGCGACCGTGCCGTAATCCTGCCAGCGCACATCGGCCAGCACCTTGCCGCTGTATTGATCGATATGCAGGGTGGCGTCGTTGCGTGGATCGTCGGCAAACAGGGCGATGGTGTAGACGCCGGTGTCGCCGACCGGCGGGGTGATGCTGTAACCCGGTTGGACTCCCCGCTCATGGGCGATCTCGACCACCCGTTGCAGCGCAATGCGCTGGCTTGCCATCACCACTCCCTCGTGCTCGCCGTGGTTCATGGCACCGTGATCGTGCCCCTCATCAACTGGCTGCGAGCTGGGCATGGGGGTGTTCTCCACCGCCCAGGGAACCGTCTGCTCATGGGCCTGATTCAGGCTGCGAGCCAGCGGTGCCGATTTGGGTACCTCGTTCCACATAGCGGCGGGGAAGCGGTTCCAGACCGCGGCAAACTGATCGCCCCAGAAGCCGGTCCAGGTCATGCCGCTCAACAGCAACAGCAGCAGGAAACCGGCGCCCCAGAAGCCGACCACGGCGTGCAGATCCCGCCACCAGAGGCGTCCGCGCTGGCTGACTCTGGGCCAGAGAATACCGCCCACCCCGGGCCCCTTGCGTGGCCACCAGAGGTAGAGACCGCTTAGCAGCAGGACCAGCCCCCAGCCTGCAGCCAGTTCGATCAGCCGATCCCCCGTGGTGCCGAGCAGCAGGTCGGCGTGCAGGGAGCGAGCCACCGCTTGCAGATTCCACTTGTTATCCATGGTGCCGAGCAGGGCACCGCTGGCGGGATCCATAAACAGGGTCAGCTCCTGTTCACCCCGATTGACGATGAACTGAGCGCTCTGATCGGGTGCGACAGGCGGCAGGTATTTACGCAGGCTGGCATCGGGCATGGTCATCATCGCCTTGGCCAGCAACTGGTCGGCACTCAGTGTTTGGCTGGCGGGGGTGGCCTTCATCAGCTCTGGGGACATCAGGTTGTCGAGCTGGGGTTTGAACAGATAGACGATCCCGGTCAGTGACAGCAGGATCAGGAAAGGGGCGACAAAGAGACCGGCGTAGAAGTGCCAGCGCCAGATCCGTTGGTAATGACTCGAGTCCCTGTTTTTCATTGCACATCCTTGTTGAGGTGCCAAACCTTTCGGTTGGTGGAATGTTTGTGGCGGCGCGGATAATAGCAGTAACGTTTCGTTAACTGCAATCACACATCTTGAGATCGGTTCAGTGCGGGATGTCGGTAACATGAGGTGCCGACGGTTTGCTGGATAGGATGACCACGCTTTGGGGAAAGCCTGTTTGCTGCTGGACTTTTCCTTATAAATTATTACCTTGTGGTAACAATTTGCAGACGATTGTGGTAACGGAATGGGAGCAGTCATGCAGCCACATGGGCAATTCGACATGGAGCGCAGGGGCCAGATGCTGATCTGCCGCCCGAGTGGCCCTTTCAATCTGGCAGGTGCCATGGCCTATGAGGCGCGATTTCGTCACGAACTGGCCGGATTGATGGATGGCCCCTGGGGGATTGTCGAGGTCGCGACCGAGTTTGAAGCGGCCGGGCCCGAGGTGCTGGCCCGTTTTCGTCGCCAGTTTGGCTGGTGTGCCGAGAGTGGCTGTCAGTTTCTGGCGGTGGTCTTCGTGGGGGGCTTCAAGCGCTATCTGGCGGATAATATCTTCACGGGATTGCCCTTTCGGGCGGTACGTTATTTCGAGCAGGAGGCAGCGGCCATCCAGTGGCTGGGGGAGCAGCTCAACACCGCTCCCTGTGAACCTGCGAGCGCTTGACGACCCCGCCCACCGCTTGGGCGGGCTTCAATCCAGCTTGATAAACCACTTGTCCCGCTCGTCAATGCAGTCGGGTTCACCCATTTCGAATTTGCGGCAGATCAGCGGCCGTACCTCGTACATGGATGGGGCACATCATCGTGGTGAGTGCATTCGAGGAGCCTGGTTAATCCAGCTTGATAAACCACTTGTCCCGCTCGTCAACGCAGTCGGGTTCACCCATTTCGAATTCGCGGCAGATCAGCGGTCGCACCTCGTAGATACGGCACATCATGGTGTTGCGGTCGAGGGCGGCGCACCAGCCATCGTCCAGCCGGCGCATGACCGGTATCTCGCCTTCCCGTTCCAGTACATAACGGTCCGGCACGCCGGTATCGGTAAAGAGCATCACTTCGAGGCGGCAGCAGCAGGCTTCGCAGTTCTGGCAGCTCACATCGGTTTGGATTGCTTGGGTCATGGTGCCTGTCTTGCCGCATGGCGGCATCGGAGATATGAAACAGGCGCCTGTCAGGCGCCTGTGGTCTGGCTAATGGCTTGCAAAAACCTTAGCCCAGTTTGCGGGCGCGGTAGCTGCGACCCTTGATCTTGCCTTCCTGCAACCGCTTGAGGGCGGCGCTCGCCACGCTGCGCTTCACCGCGACGTAGGAGTACTGCTCGGAGATCTGGATCTTGCCCACGTCGGCGCCGGCAATGCCGCCTTCACCGGTCAGGGCACCCAGAATGTCACCGGCCCGCACCTTGGTCTTGCGGCCTGCATCGATGGAGAGGGTCACCATCTGCGGGGCGATCGGCTTGATGTCGCGGCCTATGCTGTCGAGATCACCCAGCGGCATCGGAGCCTGCTGGTACTCTTCGATAAAGTTGACGCGCTGGGCCTCGTTCGGCTGATAGAGGCTCAGGGCCAGCCCCTGCTGGCCGGCACGACCGGTACGACCGATGCGGTGCACGTGCACTTCCGGATCATAGGTCAGCTCGTAGTTGATGACGGCGCCCAGCTCCTTGATGTCGAGGCCGCGGGCCGCCACATCGGTGGCCACCAAAATGGTGGCGCTGCCGTTGGCAAAGCGCACCAGCACCTGATCCCGCTCGCGCTGCTCCAGGTCGCCGTTCAGCGCCAGCGCCGAGAAGCCCTTGGCGGCCAGATGGTCGGCCACGTCGTTACAGGCGCGCTTGGTGTTGCAGAACACCACGCAGGAGCTGGGCTGGTAGTGGCTCAGCAGCCAGGTGAGGGCGTCGAGGCGCTGGCCGGCGGGCACTTCGTAGAGCTTCTGTTCGATGGCGCTCCCCTCGTGCAGGGACTCCACGCTCACCTCGACCGGATTGCGCTGCACGCCGCGGCTCATCTGGGCGATCCCTTCCGGATAGGTCGCGGAGAAGAGCAGGGTCTGACGCTGCTGGGGGGCATAGCTGATGACCCGGTTGATATCTTCGCCAAAGCCCATGTCCAGCATGCGATCCGCTTCATCCAGCACCAGCGTCTTGAGGCCGGATAGCTCCAGCGTGCCTTGCTCCAGATGCTTGAGAATACGACCCGGGGTGCCGACGGCAATGTGGGCACCAAAGCTCAGGGTGGCGGACTGCGGTGCGGTCGGGGTGCCGCCGCACAGGGTAACCAGCTTGACGTTGGGCAGGGCGCGCGCCAGACGACGGATCTCCTGAGCCACTTGATCCGCCAGTTCTCGGGTCGGGCAGAGCACCAGCGCCTGCACTTCGAGGCGGTTGACGTTGAGCTTGGCCAGCAGGCCGAGACCGAAGGCGGCGGTCTTGCCGCTGCCGGTTTTTGCCTTGGCGATCAGGTCTTTGCCATCGAGTACCAGGGGCAGGCTCTGGGCCTGGATCGGGGTCATTTGCAGGTAACCCAGGCTGGTGAGGTTCTCTTGCAGGGCGGGGGAGAGATTGAGGCTGCTAAATTCGCTGTTATTCACAAAAGGACTCTATTTCGGAGAAAACGGGGATGCGCGAGCGCTAAGGCTGCGCATCATACCAGAATGTGACACCGGATGTGGCGGATTTTTGAACGGCTGGTCACGAAGAGTCATGAAAGGTTCATTTGTTGCCAAACCGATCGCGGACGATCATCGACAATGCGATAAGGACTATTTTTCAAACACTCATCTAATTATTTATCGCGGATAAACGTTTTCTATTTTCGGTGTTTTAATATAATGATTGGGAAATATTCCACGAACAGTTACTGCGCCACAGGGAATGTTGCGAAAATGCTGATGAAATATTTTCAAAGAACATGAAAACGGCGCCAATCTTACTCAATATGATGTTTTTAAAAGAATTTATATTTTCATGTTGCGCGATTAATATCAGTTCATTGCACAATTAATTTAAAAACGTTTGTATTATTCCGCCTCCATAATATTGCGCGGGATTGTGATGGCTATCTGATTTTTAAATGTGCAAATGTCTATGATGGCGCCGGTCAAAAATTACAATTTACTCAGGTGCTACAGGTATGGAATACGTTCACTTTGTGCTCGGACTGGTGATGGTCCTCGCTCTCTCTCTGCTGGCTAACCGCCACAACTGGAAACAGATTAAACTGCGTTATATCGGCCAACTGCTGGTAGTCGAACTGGCGCTGGCCTGGTTCATGCTGAACTCCGAAGTGGGTCTGGCGGTGGTGGGTGGCTTCGCGGCCGGCTTCACCAAGTTGATGGAGTTTGCCAAACAGGGTACCGACTTCGTGTTCGGTGGTCTGGTCAACGAAGGAGCCTTCTCCTTCTTCCTGATGGTGCTGATGCCCATCGTCTTCATCTCCGTGCTGATCGGTATTCTGCAGTACATCCGCCTGCTGCCGCTGGTGATCCGCGGTATCGGTACCGTGCTGGCCAAGATCAACGGCATGGGCAAGCTGGAGTCTTTCAACGCCATCAGCTCGATGATCGTCGGCCAGTCCGAGAACTTCATCGCCCTCAAGAACATCCTGCCGCACCTGAACGAGAAGCAGATGTACACCCTGGCGGCGACGGCGATGTCTACCGTCTCCATGTCCATCGTCGGTGCCTACATGCAGCTGATCGAGCCGCGCTACGTGGTTGCCGCGCTGGTGCTCAACATGTTCAGTACCTTCGTGGTGCTCTCGCTGATCAACCCCTACGAGCCGGATAACTCCGTGACCGACATCAAGGCCATTGCCGAAGGTGACGAGCACCACACCCCGAAGAAAGAGAACTTCTTCGAGATGCTGGGTGAGTACATCATGGCCGGTTTCACCGTTGCCGTTATCGTGGGTGCCATGCTGGTGGGCTTCATCGCCCTGATCGCTCTGATCAACTACCTGTTCGAGATGGCATTTGGCGTGAACTTCCAGTTCGTCATGGGTTACCTCTTCTACCCGATCGCCTGGATCCTGGGTATCCCGAGTGGTGAAGCGCTGCAAGCGGGCTCCATCATGGCGACCAAGCTGGTGACCAACGAGTTCGTGGCGATGATGGATCTGGGCAAGGTGGCTGCCGAGCTCTCTCCGCGCACCGTCGGCATCCTCTCCATCTTCATGGTCTCCTTCGCCAACTTCAGTTCCATCGGCATCATCGCCGGTGCGGTAAAAGCGCTGAACGAAGAGAAGGGCAACATGGTTTCCCGCTTCGGTCTGAAGCTGGTCTACGGTTCTACCCTGGTCAGCCTGCTCTCTGCCGTTATCGCTGGCATCATGATCTGATCCTCTAGTGGTTCGCACCACTGCTTGGGCCCCTGACCTCGTCAGGGGCTTTTTTGTTTCTGGCTTACAGCTGCCAGCCGCACCACCAGCCGGCAACCAGCAGGGTGAGGGTGCAAAAGCCGGTTTCGATGGCGCCGCCACTGCGCAGCGGCCAGCCTGGCAGGCGGTAACGGCGTTTGATGGGCCAGAAGAGCGGAATGCCCGCCGGGGTGAGCCAGTCCCCCAGCAGATGGCTGAGGTAGCCGACGATAAGCGCATCCTTGACCCCCATGGGCAGGGTGTCCGGCGGCAGGCTCTGGTTCAGCCCCCAGATAGCGGCGGCGACTGCCAGCAGACTGTGGGTGAAGCCGCGATGGCCGAACAGCCGCGACAGAGGTTTCGAGATCCACGGCAGGCGCTGCCCCAGCACCGATTTGGGGTGGTCGAGGTCGGGCAACAGGGCGCTGGCCAGCGCGGCAGGGATGGTCTGCCACAGGCTGGCATCGGCCAGCGCCGGAGTGAGCTGCAGTTTATGGGCGATCAGGGTGCAGGTAACGGAGAAGAGCAGGTGCCCTTGGGCGGTCATGATGATTACGGCGTGGACAAGATGGCGGCGCATCTTACCAGCCTGACGGTTGTGGTCAGCTCTTATTTTAAAAATCAGGATGTTACGGCGAAAAAGCGCCCAGGCAGGGCGCCTTTAGGGTCTCTTTACAGCTTGCCTTTGACCAGCCACTTGTCGAGTGCATTGGCGAAGCGCTGCTTGTCGGCGGCATTGAAGGGGGCCGGGCCGCCGGTCTGCACGCCAGCCGAGCGCAGCTCTTCCATAAAGTTGCGCATGCCGAGCCGCGCCTTGATGGTCTCGCGGGTGTAGATCTCGCCACGGGGGTTGAGCGCCTCGCCACCGGCATCGATCACCCAGGAGGCGAGGGGGATGTCGCTGGTGATCACCAGATCGCCGGGCTGAACCTGCTGGGCGATGACATGATCTGCCACATCGAATCCCTTCTCCACCTGCTGGGTTTTGATGAAGGGCGAGGGGGGCACCCGCAATCCCTGATTGGCCACCAGGGTGGTGACGACCTGGGCGCGGTGGGCGGCACGGTAGAGGATCTCCTTGACCGGAATGGGGCAGGCATCGGCATCAACCCAGATGGGCATGGCATGGTTTCCTGTAGTGAAAGCGGATAGAAAACGAGAGCGGCCATGTTAACACAGGCCTCCCTTCCCGGCGCGGGGCTGAGTCGGCCCTGCCTTTGGTGTAAGCTGGGGCCAGCACATGAAACGAGAAGGAGACGAGATGGATTGGGTGCCCGGTGAAGTGATTTATGCCCTGACCCTGGATGGCAAGGGTGGCATGGCGCCACTGACGGCGGGAAGCGAAGTCCCGGCGGCACATCCCGGCTGGTTGCATCTGGATTACGGCAATCCCGATTCGGCGCGCTGGCTGTTGCAGACCCCCTTGCTCAGCGAGGCGGCCAGGGAGTCGCTGCTCGGCCAGAGCAATCGTCCCAAGCTGGTGCGGATGGGGGAGACGGTGCTGCTGATCCTGCGCGGCATCAACCACAACAAGGATCACAGGCCCGAAGAGATGGTGGCGCTGCGCATCTTCATCACCCCGGATCTCATTATCAGCAGCCGTCGTCGTCCGCTGCTCTCCGAACAGGATGTCTTCAACCAGCTCAAGCTGGGTGGCGGCGCCGATACCCCGGCCGACTGGCTGGTGGAGATTTGTGATGCCCTGACCGATCGGGCGGGGGAGTTTGTTGAAGAGTTGCACGACAAGATCCTCGATCTGGAGGAGATGGTGCTGATGCGCGACATGCCCGCCAATGGCCGCTTGGCGCTGATCCGCAAGCAGCTCATCATGATCCGCCGCTACCTCTCGCCGCAGCGGGATCTGGTGGCGCGGCTGGCCAACGAGAAGATCAGCTGGCTGGATGAGGATGACCGCCGTCGTCTGCTCGATATCGCCGATCGACTGCGGCGCTGGCTCGATGACCTCGATGCCGGGGTGGCGCGCACCGCTGTGCTGGCAGACGAGATCAACAATCTGATGGCAGAAGCGACCAACCGCCGCGCCTACCAGATGTCGGTGATGGCACTGCTCTTTTTGCCTGCCAGCTTCCTGACCGGTCTGTTTGGCATCAACCTCGGCGGTATCCCCGGGGCCGAGAATCCGACCGCCTTCTGGGTCTTTTGTGGTTCGCTGGTGGCGCTGGCCAGCGGGCTGGCTATCTGGCTCAAACATCGGCGCTGGTGGTAAGGAGGCATAACCCATGTGGCAATCAATTGGCCTGACCCTGCTGCTGTTGCTGGGTCATACCCTGATCCGGCGGCTTATTCACAAGAGCCTGCTGGCGCTCGGTCAGAGCAGGCAGGTGAGCGAGAACCGGGTGCTCTACGTGGCCCATGTGTTCCACTTCCTGCTCGGCTGCGCCACCCTGCTGGTGCTGGCCGGGGTATGGGGGCTCGACTTCTCCCGACTGGTGGTGCTCGCGTCCTCCTTCTTTGCGGTATTGGGGGTCGCCATGGTCGCCCAGTGGTCGATCCTCTCCAACATCACCGCCAGCATCACCATCTTCTTCGCCTTCCCCTACAAGATTGGCGACCGGATCCGCATCCTCGACAAAGATGATTCGGTCACCGGCGTCATCACCGAGATTGGCTTGTTCTACGTGCGGGTACGTGATGACAACGGCGATCTGGTCACCTATCCGGCCAACCTGATCCTGCAAAAGCCGGTTAGAAAGCTGGAGGGCAAGGTGGCGGAACCGCTGCAACCGGAATAGAAAGCAACCGGAATAACAAAAGGCTCCCTCGGGAGCCTTTTTACTGTGAGGTGGGTGGGGCTAGCGTTCGAAGAAGCGGTAGAGGTGTTCCACCTGAACCGGGCAGTCGGCCACCTGATGCAGATGTTCGCGGGCCTGCTCGACGGTGCCGAAACTGACCGGGCAGCCGAGGGTGTCGGTCAGCTCGTAGAGGGCGCCATCCTTGCCTCTGAATTCGATGAGCCAGCCGGGAATGGCCACGTCGTGGAGTATTTCGGCCTCTTGCAGGATCTGTTGCTGATAGAGCTTACGAAGTTCACTGACTGTCATGATGCTCTCCTGTGGGGAATATCCAGCTCCAGTCTATGCCTGCCCTTTATGTGCGGCAACAGTGGTGCGGCAACGGGATCATCCCCGCAGGACCTCCCATGCCCAGCGGATGCGGATAAAGGTCTCGGCATTGCCACCCCGATCCGGATGGTGCTGCAGTGCCAGCTCCCGCCAGCGGCGGCGGATCGCCTCCTGACTTGCCCCTTCATTCAACTCGAACAGGGCCAGTGCCTCGGTTTTGTGCCCCTCACCGTCATAAGCGCGCCAGAAGCGGTTGAGCAGGGCCTCCACTTCGGCACGGTCGGTCTGCCAGAACACCTGCCAGTCGAGATAGTAGCTACGCAGATTTTCGCCAACAGCAAAGCCGTGGTTGGCCTCCTGGTTCCCGGCCAGCGGTTCGAGCCGGATATCCAGAGTGCTGATCAGCAGCCACCAACCCTCTTCATAAAGCTCGGCCTGCAGCTGGTAGAGGGCGTTCATGATCAGGAAGTTGACCCGAAACAGCTGCAGCTGTTCATCGTCGGCCAGCCGGGGGATCTCCCCCTGCTGGCGCAGAGCAGCCATCAGTTCATGCACCTTGTAGCTGCCCGCCGCCTGTTGCAATAGCACCAGCAGAGGGGCGATCAGCGGATTATGGTTGGCTTCGTTCATTCGGCGCCTTGCTCTCTGGGCGGCTGCAGGGCGATCAGCAGCTCACCCGCCTGCGGGGTGACGGGGCCGGTAACGATCTGGGGCTTGCCCTTGCCATCCATGATGAACAACGGGATGGCGCCGGGATTGGCGGTCTGATACTGGGCCCAGTCGAACGCCTCGCTCAGGCGGGTCGCCTTGATCTGGCCACCCCGGCTCAGCAAGCCGCTCAGCCTGGCATAGTTGATGTCGGGGCCGAACAGGTTCTGGCGGGCGCGAAAGGTGGCGCTCTCCCGGTTAGCCTTGCCGTGTTGCTCGCTGGAGCGCAGGGAGTAGACCTGCTCCTCGCCGTAGAGGTGGGCGAAGTGCAGCACCCCGAGGGCGTTGTTGTGGCGATTGGGGGAGAGCGCCAGCACGGTACTGATGCTGGTGAGCGGCAGGTGCAGCTCGGCATGTTCCGACTGGGGGTTGCCGAAATAGCAGGGGAGGTTGCTCATCCGCGCCTGTTTGCAGAACTCCCAGGCGGGATCGCAGAGCTGCACTGGCACCCCCTGATCCGCCAGCGCCTTGCCGATGGCTCGCGCCACCGAGTTGGCCCCTATGATGAGCCAGGTATTGGGGGCGCTCTGGCGCATCTTGAGCAGGCTGGCCAGCGGTGCCGAGGTGAGGCTCTGCAACACCACGGTGGAGATGATCACCGCAAATACCAGCGGCACCAGCTTGTCGGCATCGGGAATATCGGCCTGATGCAGGCTGATGGCAAACGAGGCACTGACTGCCGCTGCGACTATGCCACGCGGGGCGATCCAGCTCAGCAGGGCGCGAGCCCGCCAGGAGAGATCCGAGTCCCAGGTCGAGACCAGAATACAGAGCGGACGCGCCACGAATTGCACCACGCACAGCAGCGCCAGCACCATGGGGCCGAGTTGCCAGAGCTGTGCCAGATCGAGGCGGGCCGCCAGCAGGATAAACAGGCTGGATATAAGGATGACCGCGAGATCTTCCTTGAACGCCAGCACCTCTTCTAGATCCAGCCCCTCCTGATTGGCGAGCCAGATGCCGAACACGGTCACCGCCAGCAGGCCGGACTCGTGGCTGAGCCAGTTGGAGAGGCTGAAGGTGACCAGCACCAGCGCCAGCACGCCGAATTTGTGCAGGCTGACCGGTAGCCAGTCCTTGCGAATGAGCAGGGTGGTGAGCCAGCCTGCCACCACCCCGATCAGGGAGCCGACCAGCACTGTCTTGCCCAGCGCCAGCAGGGTATGGCTGATGAGATCCCCCTGACTGCCGAGGCGTACCGCCTCGAACACCAGCACCGCAAACAGGGCGCCGATGGGGTCGATGACGATCCCCTCCCAGCGCAGGATGCGGTCCACCTCCCGGGTGGGGCGGATCACGTTGAGCATGGGGGCGATCACCGTCGGGCCCGTTACCACCAGTACCGCGCCGAGCATGGTGGCGACCCGCCAGTCCAGCCCCAGCAGGAAGTAACCGGCGCTGCCGATGACGGCGAAGCTGACCAGCATGCCGGTGGAGCAGAGATTGCGCACCACCTTGCCGATCCCCTTGAGCTCGGCCAGATGAAGGGTCAACGCCCCCTCGAACAGGATGATGGCTACCGACAGGGAGACCAGCGGAAACAGCAGCTCCCCGAGCAGGGCATCGGGGTCGAGCAGGCCGCTGACCGGGCCCAGAGTCAGGCCGGTGAGCAGCAGAAACAAGATGGCGGGCACCCGCAGCGACCAGGCGAGCCATTGGGCCAGTACGGAGACCAGGGCGATCCCGGCCAGAGAGAGGGCAATCATGCAGACCTCGATTCAGGCAGTGAGTATGGAGCTAGTGTAGTGGCTAAGTTGGTCAGATTGACACCCGAAGGTGCGGGCGTCATGGCCGGGATGGGGAGATGTGCGACAGTCGGCGTCATGGTGGCTGGCGGTGGTGTGAAGGGCGCCAGCCAGACGCCAACCGTGGTGATGGTGTGGCCTCGGGGCCCGATTAGATGGGGCTCTCCTTGTGGAGCTCGCCGACACAGTCGGCCAGCGCCAGTACCAGTGCGGAGCGCACCATCTGATCGAGCCGGTTGAGCTGCATCTGGTAGAAGGCCCAATCCTCTTCGCTGGCGGGGGGCTCCAGCTTCATCATGCCACCCTGATTGACCCCGTGCAGGCGGTCGAGCAGATCGCGGATCGGCTTGTCGCTGAAGCGGTAATCCTTGGGGTCGCGCACCAGAAAGTCGCGGATCTTGATATAGGCTTCGATATCCTGATAGCGCTCGAGTGAGATGAGGCCGAGGGCGAAGATGAGCTTGAGGCGCACCTCCAGCTGGCCGAGGGGGCCGCTCTGGTTGAGCAGGGGTTCGATGGCGTATTTGACGGCATACTCCTCCTGACGGAACGCGCGTCGCATCAGGGAGTCGACCGCCTCTTCCAGGATGGTCACGGCTTCGAGAAAGAAGCCGCGGGGGCCATCCTGCTCGTTCAGTCGTTCCAGTACTTCATCTTCCTGGTGTGTGGTCATAGGTGCATTGGGTCCAGCTGACAGGGAGAGAGTGGGCCTCTCTCCCGGTTTCTATCATATGGGGCACATTCCCTTGCCATTCAAGCGCTTGGCGCGCTATCAGTGGTGGCTGAATGCGCCGCAAGCAGGGTCATTACAGGGTTTCGTAACGGGCGACGATGGCGCGAACCACCTCGCTCTCTTCATCCAGTCCGGTGACGCGGGCCAACGCTTTGGCCGGGCCCAGCTCCGCCAGCAGGGCTTGCAACTCCACCGCCTGCGGATCATCGGCATTGCGATAGTGGAGCGCCGCGGCGATCCCTTCTTGCAACTGCTCGTTGGGCAGGCCGTACTCCAGGGTGCCCAGCAGCGGCTTCACCAGTCGATCCCCCGCCGCCAGCTTGCGCAGTGGCTGACGACCGACCCGGTCAATCTCATCCACCAGATAGGGGTTGGCGAAGCGGGCCAGGATCTTCTCGATATAGGCGGCGTGCAGGCGCGGGTCGAAGCCGTAGCGTTTTACCAGCACGGCACCGCTCTCCTCCATGGCGCGGCGCACCTTGCTGCGGATCACCGGATCCTCGATCGCCTCGCGCACTGTGCGATAGCCCCGCAGCTTGCCGAGGTAGGCGGTGACGATGTGGCCGGTGTTGAGGGTGAACAGCTTGCGCTCGACGAAGGCCATCAGGTTGTCGGTGGGTTCCATGCCCGCCACCTGTGGTAACTCCCCCTTGAACTGGGTCTGGTCGACGATCCACTCGCTGAAGCTCTCGACCGTCACTTCCAGCAGGTCATCGTTGGCTGCCGCGGCGGGCGGCACGATGCGATCCACCGCCGAGTCGACGAAGCCGATGCAGGATTCGAGCGTGGCATGATACGCGACCGGCAGGTACTTGAGTACCTCCTGCTTGAGGTGGCTGGTGCCGCGCACCATGTTTTCGCAGGCGATGACGTTGAGCGGTGTCAGGTTGCCGGCATCGAAGCGGGCCTGCAGCCCCTTGGCCAGGGTGCTGGCAATCTTGTCCAGAATGTTGGGGCCCACTGCGGTGGTGACCAGATCTGCGGTGATGATGCGGGCGATCACCTCGTGACCGGCGGAGCTCACCGCAGCCACGTTGCGCACCACGTCCAGCTTCTGATCCGCACCCACCACATGGACCTTGTACTCCTGACGGTGGTTGAGCTGGTCGATCAGGGTGTCGTTGACGTCGGCGAAGGTGACCTGATGGCTGGCATCCGCCAGCACTTTGCCGATGAAACCGCGACCGATGTTACCAGCACCAAAATGCAATGTTTTCATGATATTAACCTCTTGAACCAAAGACGATGAAAGATGATTACGCAGCCTGTTCGGCACCCAGCAGATCCAGGAAGGCCTGTGGATCCGTGGTGCTGGCCAGCCGGTCGATGAGACCGGGTTCATCCAGTGCATTGGTCAGGCGGGTTATCACCTGCATATGTTCGTCGTTGCGGGCAGCGATGCCGATCACCAGCCGCGCCACCTCATCGGCGGCTTCGCCAAAGGCGACCCCGGCCGGGTACTGGCAGATAACGATGCCGGTCCGCTTCACAAACTCCTTGGCGGCGATGGTGCCGTGCGGCACGGCGATGGATTCGCCGAGGTAGGTGGAGACCAGCTGTTCCCGCTCCAGCATGGCGTTGACGTAGTCTGGGGCCACGTAGCCGCGCTCGGCCAGCAGTCGGCCAGCGGTCAGGATGGCGGCCTCCTTGTTGTCCGCTTTCAGTCCCAGATGCACGTCATGACGGCTCAGGGTAAAGACTTCGGCGGCCTGCGGCTCGTAGCTGTCGTCGTTGGCGGCCACCAGCAGTTGCGGGTTGGCGACATCATCGTTGGCAGCGCGGCTCAGGCTCTGTACCAGCTCCTGATAGAGGCCGTTGTCGAGGAAGTTGGTGAGCGAGATATGGTGAGCGTTCGGCGCATGGCGACGGGCCCGCTCGGTCAGATCCTTGTGGGTAATGACCCAGTCCACCTGATCGTCGAGCTGATCGATGGCGCGGTTGGTGACGCTGATATCGAGCCCCGCGGCCTGCACCCGCTTGCGCAGCATACCGGCGCCCATGGCGCTGGAGCCCATGCCCGCATCACAGGCGACCACAATATTGCGTACCGCCATCAGTTCGCCGCCCGGCTTCTTGGCCGCTGCGGTTTCGGGCTTGCCGCCCTTCATGGCTTTCATCTTGCGAGTGGCTTCACCGAGGGCATCGGCCTCGTCCGCTTCCGGCTGCTGGGCGCGAACGAATACGGCGGCGACCAGGAAGGAGACCAGAGTGGCGCTGATGATGGAGAGGGCGACCCCGATCAGGGAGGCTTTCGGCGTCATCAACAGCACGGCGAAGATGGAACCCGGTGAGGCAGGGGAGACCAGACCGGCGTTGAACAGGGTCAGGGTAAAGACCCCGGTCATGCCACCGGCAATCACCGCCAGAATGAGGCGCGGGTTCATCAGCACGTACGGGAAGTAGATCTCGTGGATGCCACCGAAGAAGTGAATGATGGAGGCGCCAGCCGCGGACTGCTTGGCCGCACCACGACCGAACACCATGTAGGCCAGCAGCACGCCCATGCCCGGGCCCGGGTTCGCTTCAATCAGGAAGAAGATGGAGCTGCCGTGCTCGGTCGCCTGCTGGATCCCCAGCGGCGAGAAGATGCCGTGGTTGATGGCGTTGTTGAGGAACAGGATCTTGGCCGGTTCGACGAAGATGGAGGTGAGCGGCAGCATGTGGTTATCCACCAGGAAGCCGACGCCACCGGCAAGCAGGCCGGAGAGCACCTTGACGAAGGGGCCAATCACGAAGAAGGCGAGGATGGCCAGCAGCATGCCGATAAGGCCGGCGGAGAAGTTGTTGACCAGCATCTCGAAGCCGCTCTTGACGCGACCGTCCATCGCCTTGTCGAAACGCTTGATGGCCCAGCCACCGAGCGGGCCGACCATCATGGCGCCCATGAACATGGGAATGTCGGTCCCCACGATGACGCCCATGGTGGTGATGGCACCGACCACGCCGCCGCGCTCACCCCCCATCAGCTTGCCGCCGGTATAGCCAATCAGCAGCGGCAGCAGGTAGGTGATCATGGGACCAACCAGCTTGGCCAAGGTTTCATTGGGCAGCCAGCCGGTGGGGATGAAGAGGGCGGTGATAAAGCCCCAGGCGATAAAGGCGCCTATGTTGGGCATGACCATATTGGACAGGAAGCGTCCAAAATTCTGTATCTTGACTTTGGTATCCGGTGATAACATGTCGGGACCCCGTTTTAAGCCTGTTTGATTAAAAGTGGTAGTCGGGATGGCCGGTTTTGCCGAACCTCCATCCCGGTCGTCTAAGCAACTTCAATCTACCAGCTTGCGATCAAATTAGGCTGAAAACGGGGTGTCTTGTGATCCAGATCTCGGATGCCCAGCGATACCCCCTCCATAACCAGTGACCCACATCACATTCCCATGCTGTAATTCGGCTACATTTCGATCTTTTCTGTTTTGCATGGTCATTTTTTGTGACTCAAATCACTAAAGTTGTTTTGTGGCTCTCTTGTTGAATAGTGACTTTCGTCACAAATTCAATTTTTGTATTCGAATGGGACAAATCACTCAATTACTCATCAGTGGGTGGTGACGATGGATCTATCGCAACACTCCATTGCTTACCAATGAATCAATAAATTTGTAACCCGCTTTCAGTTTTTACGGTTGGTGATGAGGGCTCTTTTGCGGCTGATTGATGGGAATGGGCGCCAACATGCAGGATGTTATCGAGCGGCAGATGTTCGGGGCGCTTGCTTGCCGCGCAGGGCTGATAGCAGATAAAAACAAACCGCCAGCAGGCGGTTTGTCGGTTTTTGCGATCTGAGCCCTGTCGGGGCTGCGGCTTAGTAGAAACCCGCATCCTCGGGAGAGGGGCGGGTCTTGAAGCGGCGATGGAGCCACATGTACTGCTCCGGCGCCTTGCGCACAGCGGCTTCAATCTCGCGGTTGGCGCGGGCGGCATCGACCATGTCGTCACCGCTGGGGTAGTCGGCGAGCGGTGCCCCGATATGCAGGGTGTAACCCTCTCTGGTGCGGATGTTGTAGCAGGGGAGGGTGATGGTGTTCTTCACCCGCGCCAGGGTGGCGGTGCCGGTGATGGTGGCGGCCTGCTCCACCGCGAAGTAAGGCACGAACACGCTGGCGTGGCTGCCGTAGTCGTGATCCGGCGCGTACCAGAGGGCGTCGCCGTTGCGCAGCGCCTTGATCATCCCCTTCACATCCATCCGGTCTACCAGATATTTGTTGGAGGCGCAGCGACCGTGATACTGGGCATACTCCAGCACCGGATTGGTGTTGGGGCGATAGACCCCCACGCCGGGGCGCACCAGCCCGAAACAGCGGGCGTTGAGTTCCAGCGTCAGGAAGTGGCAGGAGAGCAGCAGCATGCCCTGACCTTTTTCCATGGCGGCGATGACGTGCTCTTCCCCTTCCACCTTCATCAGGTTGCGCATCCGCCAGTCTGGCCAGAACCAGGCGATCCCCACCTCGAACACGGCGCAGCCCACGCTCTCGAAGTTTGCCTTGAGCAGTTTCTCCCGCTCATCCCGGGTCAGCTCGGGCATCGCCAGCTCCAGATTGCGACGGGCAATCTTGACCCGGGACTTCAATATCCTGGCGGCGAGGCGACCGAGCTGACGGCCCAGCCACATCTGGCTACGCCACGGCAGCAGGGTCAGCAGCCAGAGCAGGCCGAGGCCGAACCAGCTGGCCCAGTAACGGGGATGAAACAGGCGGGGCTCCAGGCGGGGAGCGTTGTCATGGGCCATGGCTAATCTCTTGTTCGCAAACACAATCGGGGGATTCTAGCCGAAAAGGGGGGGCGGGGGCGAATGGCTGTGTGCTGGTCAGAGGGGTAACCCGCGTCCGGTTAGCGTGACAGCGGCGGCAACTGCGGTCGGCTTTTTCTACACCGGATAAAAGAGTGTGATAAAATCGCCCGCTGATTTTTCAGGTTTTGAGAGTCGATACAGATGAAGATCACCCTGCCCGATTTTGAAAAAGCCCGCGTTCTGGTCGTTGGCGATGTCATGTTGGACCGTTACTGGCATGGCCCTACCGGTCGGATCTCCCCCGAGGCGCCGGTGCCCGTGGTCAAGGTTGAACACATTGAGGAGCGTCCCGGTGGCGCGGCCAACGTGGCCCTCAACTCCGCCGCCCTTGGCGCTCACGCTGTGCTGCTTGGCCTGACCGGTCAGGACGAGGCTGCCGATGCCTTGGCTGGCCAGATGGCTGGCGTCAAGGTGGCCTGTGATTTCGTTCGTCTGGCCGACTTCCCGACCATCACCAAGCTGCGGGTGCTGTCCCGCAACCAGCAGCTGCTGCGTCTGGACTTTGAAGAGCCCTTCCACTCCGTCGATGCCACCCTGCTGATGAGCAAGGTCGAGCAGGCGCTGCCAAACAGCGACGTGATGATCCTTTCCGACTATGGCAAGGGTGCTCTCAACGATGTGCCCGGCATGATCCAGCGCGCCCGTGCCGCCGGTATTCCGGTGCTGGTCGACCCCAAGGGGACCGACTTCGAGAAGTACCGCGGCGCTACCTTGCTGACCCCCAACATGTCCGAATTCGAGGCCGTGGTGGGCAAGGTGAAGAGCGAAGAGGAGCTGGTCGCCAAGGGGTTGGATCTGGTCAAGCGTTTCGAGCTGGATGCCCTGCTGGTCACCCGTTCCGAGAACGGCATGACCCTGATCCGCGAAGGTCAGCCGGAGCTGCATCTGCCGGCTCAGGCCCACGAGGTTTACGATGTGACCGGTGCCGGTGATACCGTGATCTCTACCCTGGCCACCTCGCTGGCGGCAGGCAAGAGCCTGGACGAAGCCTGCGCACTGGCCAATACCGCCGCCGGTATCGTGGTCGGCAAGCTGGGTACCTCTACCGTCAGTCCGGTCGAGTTGGCCAACGCCCTCTACACCGAGCAGGAGACCGGCTTCGGCGTCATGTCCGAAGCCCAGCTGAAAGTGGCGGTTCGTGCCGCCCGTCTGCGTGGCGAGAAGGTGGTGATGACTAACGGCTGCTTCGACATCCTGCACGCCGGCCATGTCTCCTATCTGGCCAACGCTGGCAAGCTGGGGGATCGCCTGATCGTGGCGGTCAATACCGACGAGTCGGTTCGTCGCCTGAAAGGGCCGGGTCGTCCGGTCAACCCGACCGAGCGTCGCATGGCGGTGCTGGCTGCGCTGGGCGCGGTGGACTGGGTAGTACCGTTTGGTGAAGATACCCCGCAGCGCCTGATCGCCGAGATCCTGCCGGATCTGCTGGTCAAGGGCGGTGACTACAAGCCGGAAGATATCGCCGGTTACGCCGAGGTGACCGCCAACGGCGGTGAGGTGCGCGTTCTCAACTTCGAGGATGGCTGCTCTACCACCGACATCATCAAGACGATCCGCGAGCGCGGCTAACGTTCTGCTGGCCCCGCAATCTGGCGGGGCTCTCTATCGGCGGTAGCAAGCCGACAGAAATACGGATAACAAAAAGGCGACCTTGCGGTCGCCTTTTTCATGTCCGATAGCGGCTATCAGCCTTTGGCTTTTGCCGTGGCAGGCATCAGACCCTGGTTCACTTCCACCAGGTCCTGCGCTTCCAGAATACCGGCAGCCTGTTTCAGGCTCAGGATATTGAGGATGTAGTTGTAACGGGCTTCGGAGAGCTTCTGCTTGGCCTCGTACAGCTTGCGAGTGGAGTCCAGCACGTCGACGATGGTACGGGTACCCACTTCGTAACCGGCTTCGGTCGCCTTCAGGGCGCTGTCGGCGGAGACCACAGACTGGCTGTAGGCGCGCACCGAGCCGATGCTGGCGTTCACGTTGTTGTAGGAGGAGCGTACTGTGCTCTGCACCGAGCGGAAGTTCTTCTCCAGCAGTTCGCTGGCCGCTACGTAGTTGTATTGAGCCTGCTTCACCTTGGAGCTGGTGGCGCCACCGCTGTAGATGGGCAGCTTGAAGGTCAGACCGATATTGGCTTGATTGTCATTGCCGCCGCTCTGAATACTATCCAGCTTGTAATCGGTATTGCTGGTTTGCAGTCCGGCACCGAGATCCAGCGTCGGCTCATGGCCGGTTTTGGCCAGATCGATCTGTTCCTTGGCAATGTCCTTGCTGATGCGGGCACTGTGCAGTTGCAGGTTCTTGTCCAGCGCCAGCTCCAGCCACTTGTCGGAGCCGAAGGCGGTCTTCTGCGGGCTGAAACGATCGGTATTCAGCACGTCCAGATTGCGATGATCGATACCGGTCAGCTCGCGCAGGGTCTCGTAGCTGTTGTCCAGCGAGTTTTCGGCATTGATCTCGTCAGCCAGCGCCTGGTCGCGGGAGGCTTCCGCTTCATGGACGTCGGTGATGGCGGTCAGGCCCACTTCGAAACGCTGCTGGGTTTGCTCCAGCTGACGCTCTACGGCAACCTTGTTGGCACGGACGAACTCCAGGGTATCCATCGCCTTGAGCACATCAAAGTAGGCTTTGGCGGTGCGCACCATCAGGTTCTGGATCTCGAGGTTGTAGGCGACATCTGACTGAGTGGCCTGCTTCTCGCTGATATCCAGATTGACCCAGTTACTGCGACGATAGAGGGATTGCGACAGTGTCACTTCACCCTTGGCGTTGGTATTGCTCTGGGTATCGTTCTTGTTTTGCAGATAATTGAGCCCGGCACCCAGATCGATCTGGGGCAGCAGAGGAGCACGGGATTCGTTGATCTTCTCGAAGGCCTGGTCGCGAACGGCTTTGGACTGCAGCAACTGCGGGTCTTTGATCTGGGCTTGCTGGTAGATGTCGAGCAGGTTTTCGGCATGGGCACCGGCACTGACGCCCAGCAACACCATGACTGACAAAAGTGTTCTTTTCATAGATCGTTTTAACCTTATGTAGTAACCCAAACTGGTTGCTGGAGAGGCAAATATTGTCACCGACCAAGCTTGATTGCAGCTTAATCACTCTACTATAAGCAAAATTTAATGCTAAGAGTCTCAGGTCCGGTGACGGGAACGTCAAGAACCGGACGCAGTTTTCTCCCCGCGCGCCTAGCCAAATGGTCTGTGGCTGCTAAAATCCACCCCTCATTACCATGGTACGCCGAGTGAATGAACGTTCATTCATGTTCCTCGGATTTTATGGTCAAACTGATACAAGTCAAGCTGACGGGAGCCCCGGATGTCGCAGCAACCCTTGCCGCAAGATCGGCATTACGCCGCCGATGATGTGAAAATCATTGAAAAATCAGCTGGATATAACGGCTTCTTCAAGGTGAATGTCTATCGTTTGCAGCATCGGTTATTTGCTGGCGGCTGGAATCAGCCCATCGTGCGCGAGCTGTTCGAGCGGGGTCATGCCGCCGCACTGCTGCCCTATGACCCGGTACGCGACCAGATAGTGCTGGTGGAGCAGTTCCGCATCGGCGCCATGGAGACCAGTCCGACCCCCTGGCTGCTGGAGCTGGTGGCCGGCATTATCGACGAAGGTGAGACCGCCGAGGCGGTGGTGCGCCGCGAAGCGGTGGAAGAGGCCGGGATCGAGGTGGCCCGCTGCGAGCATGCCATCAGCTATCTGGTGAGCCCGGGCGGTAGCACCGAGCGGATCGAGGTCTTTGTGGGCGAGGTGGATGCCAGCAAGGCCGAGGGACTGCACGGTCTGGCCGATGAGGGCGAAGATATCCGGGTGCACGTGGTGAGCCGCGAACAGGCCTACGCCTGGCTCAAAGAGGGGCGCATCGACAATGCGGCCTCGGTCATTGCCCTGCAGTGGTTGGCCCTCAACCATGGCGAGCTGCGCGCCCGCTGGCTGGCGGATCGCTGAGGTGGCGCTGACCCTGCAACAGAGCAGGCGCTATGTGCCTGATCTGATGTCCTTGCAGCGTACCTGCGAGGTCAACTATATGGCGCTGATGAAGCTGCTACCGCCGGGAGGGGAGGTGGGAGCCGAGCGCCGCTATCGGGTCGGCAACGATCTGCAGTTCCAGCTCACCATCATTGGCGAGAGTCGCTTCACCAATCAGGTGATCCTGAGCCAGCACAACCCCGAATTGCCCGAATATTTACAAGCTCAGATAGAGATTCGTTTGTATCATGATGTGCGGATGGCGGAAGTGTGTGCAGCGCAACAGATTTCCCGTTTGCAACCACGTTATGATTATCCCAATAAAAAGATGCACCAGCGGGATGAAAAGGAGCAGGTAAATCTGTTTCTGGCCGAATGGCTAAAATTTTGTCTCAGACATGGCACCAGCCCGATCAATATCTCCAGTTGAACAAATAAAAAGAAGCGTGATTTTGGAAACAGAGCTCCCCCAGGCGCAGGACGGCAGTGTGCGCCTGTTGCAAATTACCGACACCCACCTCTTCGCGAGTGCCGAAGGGCGGCTGTTGGCTGTGCGCACCGCAGAGAGTCTGGCCGCCGTGCTGGAACAGGTGCAGGCCAATGAACACCCCTACGAGGTGATTCTGGCGACCGGCGATCTGTCGCAGGATCACAGCCCGGAATCCTATCAGCGTTTCGCCTCCATGATGGCGCCCCTTGGCCGCCCCATCTACTGGCTGCCGGGCAATCACGATGACAGCCCGCTGATGACCGAATATCTCCATGCCGCCGGGATCAGTGAATCCAAGCAACTGGTGGGCGACCACTGGCAGGTGATCCTGCTCGACACCCAGGTGCGCGGCAAACCTCACGGCATGATCGGTGATCACCAGCTGGCCGCCCTCGACCGTGCCCTGCGCCAATATCCTGATCGCCACGCCCTTATCACCCTGCACCATCAGGCGGTACCGGTGGGCTGCGCCTGGCTGGATCAGCACAATCTCAAGAATGCCGATGACCTGTTCGCCGTGCTGGCTCGCCATCCGCAGCAGAAGACCATCCTGTTTGGCCACGTCCATCAGGAGTTTGACGAGGTGCACCGCGGAGTGCGGCTGATTGCCAGCCCCTCTACCTGCATTCAGTTCAAACCGCTATCCGACGGCTTCGCGCTGGACGAGTCCGGCCCGGGCTGGCGTTATCTGACCCTCTATCCGGATGGGCGGGTGGCCAGCGAGGTGTGGCGCCTGCCGGTGGGGCAGTTTGTGCCCGACCCCAACGCCACCGGTTATTGAGGAGAGCATTTCATGAGGTCGGTTCTCCTTTATCTGCACGGTTTCAACTCCTCACCGGGCTCCGCCAAGGCGCAGCAGATGGCTGCTTGGGTGGCCGCCAATCGGCCGGACATCGAGGTGATCATTCCAGCCCAGCCCAATACGCCAGCGGCGGCCTGGGCGGCTATCGAACAGACCATTGCCGATCTGCAGCGTCGTTATGGCAGTGAATTCAAGTTCGGCGCCGTGGGTAGCTCCCTCGGCGGCTTTATGGCGACCCGGGTGAGCGAGCAGTACGGTTGCCGCGCTGCACTGATCAATCCGGCGGTGCGCCCGCATGAGCTGCTTTGCGACTACCTTGGCCCCCAGACCAATCCCTATACGGGTGAGCAGTACGAACTGCTGCCTCAACATATGGACGAGCTGCGGGCACTGGCGGTACCGGTGGCGGCGCCGGAGCGACTCTGGATCCTGCAACAGCAGGGGGATGAGGTGCTCGACTATCGCAAGGCGCTGGATGAATACCGCTTTGCCCGCCTCTCGCTGGAGTGCGGCGGCAACCACGCCTTTGTCGCGTTCGAGCGCTACCCCGCCCAGATCATCCGTTTCCTCGGGTTATAGTCAGGTTTGAGTCAATAAGGGCGGTCTCGCCCTGCTTGTTCTTCTCCAGATCAAGCTTTCGGTGCGGGGAGTTTGTTCTACCCCCGCCTAGCAGTTAAGATTCCCTCCAAACGTCAATTCGCAAGGCCCTCCATGTCTACTCAATACAATGCGGATGCCATTGAGGTCCTCAATGGCCTTGAGCCGGTGCGTCGCCGCCCCGGCATGTATACCGACACCACCCGGCCCAACCACCTCGGCCAGGAGGTCATCGACAACAGCGTCGATGAAGCGCTGGCAGGTCACGCCCGCAATCTGGAGGTGATCCTGCATGAAGACCAGTCCCTCGAAGTGATCGACGACGGCCGCGGCATGCCGGTCGATATCCACCCGGAAGAGGGGGTCTGCGGGGTGGAGCTGATCCTCTGCAAGCTGCACGCGGGTGGCAAGTTCTCCAACAAGAACTACCAGTTCTCCGGCGGTCTGCACGGGGTGGGTATTTCGGTCGTAAACGCCCTCTCCGATCGGGTCGAGGTGACGGTGCGTCGCGACGGTCAGGTCTACGACATCGCATTCGAGCGCGGCGAGAAGGTGCAGGAGCTGACCATCACCGGCACCTGCGGCCGTCGCAACACCGGCACCCGGGTGCGCTTCTGGCCGCAGGCGAGCTACTTCGATTCGCCCAAGTTCTCGGTCACCAAGCTGGAGCACCTGCTCAAAGCCAAGGCCGTGCTCTGCCCCGGCCTCACCATCAAGTTCCTCGACAAGAACACCGGCATCAAGCTGGAGTGGTGCTACGAAGATGGCCTCAAGGATTATCTGGTCGATGCGGTCAAGCAGTTCACCTGCTTGCCGGAGCAGCCCTTTATCGGCTCGTTCAGCTCCGAACAATCGGCGGTGGACTGGGCGCTCTGCTGGTTGCCGGAAGGGGGCGAATGCCTCGCCGAATCCTATGTGAACCTCATTCCCACCGCCCAGGGCGGTACTCACGTCAACGGCCTGCGTCAGGGCCTGCTCGACGCCATGCGCGAGTTCTGCGAGTTCCGCAACCTGCTGCCGCGGGGGGTCAAGCTCACTCCGGAAGATATCTGGGATCGCTGCGCCTATATCCTCTCCATCAAGATGCAGGATCCGCAGTTTGCCGGTCAGACCAAGGAGCGCCTCTCCTCCCGCCAGAGCTCTGCGTTTGTCTCCGGCGTGGTGAAGGATGCCTTCAGCCTCTACCTCAACAGCAACACCGAGCTGGCAGAGCAGATCGCCGAGATCTGTATCTCCAGCGCCCAGCGCCGGATGCGCGCCGCCAAGACGGTGGTGCGCAAGAAGATTACCCAGGGCCCGGCGCTGCCCGGCAAGCTGACCGACTGTAACTGCGCCGACCCCATGCAGGGGGAGCTGTTCCTGGTGGAGGGTGACTCTGCGGGCGGCAGTGCCAAGCAGGCGCGGGATCGCGAGTTTCAGGCCATCATGCCGCTGCGCGGCAAGATCCTGAACACCTGGGAGGTGGAGGCCGGTCAGGTGCTCGCCTCGCAAGAAGTTCACGATATCTCGGTCGCTATCGGGCTCGACCCCGACTCCGAGGATCTCAGCGGCCTGCGCTACGGCAAGGTGTGCATCCTCGCGGATGCGGACTCGGACGGTCTGCACATCGCCACCCTGCTCTGCGCCCTGTTTGTGAAGCACTTCCGCACGCTGGTGGAGAAGGGTCACGTCTATGTCGCCATGCCGCCCCTCTACCGGATCGATATCGGTAAAGAGGTCTACTACGCCCTCGACGAGGACGAGAAGAACGGTGTGCTGCAGCGGGTCGAAGCCGAGAAGAAGAAGGGCAAGGTGATGGTGACCCGATTCAAGGGTCTGGGTGAGATGAACCCGAAACAGCTGCGGGAAACCACCATGGATCCCAACACCCGCCGTCTGGTGCAGCTCACCATGGAGTCGGCAGGAGAGAGTGAAGTGGATGCGGCTGACGAGACCCTTCAGCTGATGGACATGCTGCTGGCCAAGAAGCGGGCGGGTGATCGCCGCGAGTGGCTCGAAGAGAAGGGTAACCTCGCCATCATCTAAGCCGTCGGTCACCTGCCGATCCGCATTTCAGGCGTGCCCTCCTGGGGGGCGCCATAGCAAGAGAAAAACATATGAGTGATGCTATCGAGCTCAGTCTGGACGGGGTAGAGCGCCAGCCAATGCGCACCTTTACCGAACAGGCTTACTTGAACTACTCCATGTACGTCATCATGGATCGGGCCTTGCCGCATATCGGCGACGGCCTCAAACCGGTGCAGCGGCGAATTATCTACGCCATGAGCGAGCTGGGGCTGTCTGCGCTCTCCAAGCACAAGAAGTCTGCCCGTACCGTGGGTGACGTGCTGGGTAAGTACCACCCCCACGGCGACAGCGCCTGTTATGAAGCCATGGTGCTGATGGCCCAGCCCTTCTCCTACCGCTACCCGCTGGTTGATGGTCAGGGCAACTGGGGTGCGCCGGACGATCCCAAATCCTTCGCTGCCATGCGTTATACCGAAGCGCGCCTGTCGCGCTTCTCCGAGCTGCTGCTCTCTGAATTGGGCCAAGGCACGGTGGAGTGGACGCCGAACTTCGACGGCACCATGAAGGAGCCGGTGGTGCTGCCTGCCCGTCTGCCGCACATCCTGCTCAACGGGGTGACCGGTATCGCGGTGGGGATGGCGACCGACATCCCGCCCCACAACGCGCGGGAAGTGGCCTACGCATGTGCCGAGCTGCTCGACAACCCCAATGCGGGGCTGGATGTGTTGATGCAGCACATTCAGGGGCCGGACTACCCGACCAACGCCGAGATCATCACCCCGCGCGACGATATCCGCAAAATCTACGAGACCGGCAAGGGCTCCATCAAGCAGCGGGCGGTCTGGAGCGAGGAGGATGGCGACATCGTCATCACAGCGCTGCCCCATCAGGCCTCCGGCGCCAAGATCATGGAGCAGATCGCCGCCCAGATGGTGGCGAAAAAGCTGCCGATGGTGACCGATCTGCGCGATGAATCGGACCACGAGAACCCGACCCGTCTGGTGATCGTACCGCGCTCCAACCGGGTGGATGTAGAGGGGCTGATGGCCCACCTGTTCGCCACCACGGATCTGGAGAAGAACTACCGGGTCAACCTCAACATCCTCGGCCTCGACAACCGGCCGCAGGTGAAGTGCCTCAAGACCATCCTCAGCGAGTGGATCCAGTTCCGCCGCGAGACGGTGCGTCGCCGCCTGCAGTTCCGCCTCGACAAGGTGCTGGCTCGCCTGCACATCCTCGAAGGGTTGCTGATCGCCTATCTCAACATCGACGAGGTGATCGAGATCATCCGCACCGAGGATGAGCCGGGCAAGGTGATGGTGGAGCGCTTCAACATTACCGAGACCCAGGCCGAAGCGATCCTCGAGCTGAAACTGCGCCATCTGGCCAAGCTCGAAGAGTTCAAGCTGCGCGCCGAACAGAACGAACTGGCCAAAGAGCGCGACAAGCTGGAGCTCATTCTGGGCTCCGAGCGCCGTCTCAACACCCTGCTCAAGAAAGAGCTGCTGGCCGATGCCGAGAAGTACGGTGACGATCGCCGCACCCCGCTGGTGGAGCGTGCCACCGCCGTGGCGCTGACCGAGAAAGAGCTGGTGCCGAGCGAACCGGTCACCGTCATCCTCTCCGACAAGGGGTGGGTGCGCGCCGCCAAGGGCCACGACGTGGATGTCGAGGGGCTCTCCTACAAGGCGGGGGACAACTACCTGACCCACGCCTTTGGCCGCAGCAACCAGCAGGCGGTGTTCCTGTCGAGCTTTGGCCGCACCTACTCGCTGGAGGCGCACACCCTGCCCTCCGCCCGCAGTCAGGGCGAGCCGCTCACCGGCCGCTTTGCGCTGGGTGCCGGTGAAGAGGTGCGTCATCTGGTGATGGGTAACGAAGGCGAGCCGTATCTTATCTGCTCCGATGCCGGTTACGGCTTTGTCTGCACCTATGACGACCTGATCGGCAAGAATAAGAACGGCAAGGCGCTGCTCACCGTGCCGGAAGGGGGTCAGGTGATGGCACCCCAGAAAATCGGCTCGCCGGAGACCGATCTCTGCATGGCCATCTCCAACGAAGGGCGCATGCTGCTGTTCCCGCTCAACACCCTGCCGGTGCTCGGCAAGGGCAAGGGCAACAAGCTCATCAGCATTCCGTCGGCTCGGGTGAAAGCACGGGAGGAGTTTGTGGTGATGGCTGCTGTCATCCCGCAGGGCCAGTCCGTCACCCTGTTTGCCGGCAAGCGCAAGCTGACCCTCAAACCCTCCGATCTCGATTACTACCGCGGCGAGCGCGGCCGCCGTGGCGCCAAGCTGCCCCGCGGTTTGCAGCGGGTCGATCGCATCGAGATTGAACCCGCCGCGGGAACCGAACCGGTAGCCGGGGAAAATCAGGAAGGGTAATTAATGGAGAAGGGAGCGATTGGTCGCTCCCTTCTATTTATGCGTAAAGTGTAGATTATTGATGTATTTGCATCCAAAGCTCTGATGCTGCAGTTTCTATTTCTAAGTATGACTTTGGTATTAGCGGGGATCTAATTGGTGCTTTTGATTTGTCCCATTCTAAGATCGCACCACCTTTATCTTTACGTTTCAGTTTGGAACCACCACCTAAACTCATGGAAAAAAGATCAAGAAATCGACGTGGGCCAATACCAATAAACGGTTCAAATGCTACTGTATCTTGATTAGATGAAGCTAAGTCTTCGAACTCAGAGATCAATTTAATGGACTCGGAGTGAAAATCTAAAGCTCTACTTTTGGGATATGGTTCTACATAGACAACACGTTTAATACCACTGGCTATAATATGTTTAGCACAATTGTGACAAGGGAATGTTGTGCAATAAATAGTTGAGTCATTGGTGGAAATGCCAGCTCTTCCGCAAGAAAGTAAAGCATCCATTTCGGCATGAACTACACGCCCAAATTCGGTGAGGTCGGAAATTTTACTATCTTTCAAAATCTTTATGATGTCTAGTTTGTTTTCTTCTTTTAATAAACCTTTGTTTAGAAGATTTACTGCAATCTCACCTATTATTTCTGATTGGGCTTGCTTGTTGGAATCACCCTCTCTCATATAGTCTTTTCCATCTGGGTGATCTTCTACTTTTCCTGTTTTGGGGTCTACCTCAGCCCAATATAATCCCCCGCCTGATTTTGGTACATCATTTGCTCCTGTTGCAATAATCTGTTGCTCTCTACTTATTATAGCACCAACCTGTCGTGACAAATCTCCTGAACGAACAGAACTGTTAAAAGCCATGAACATAGCAAATTCATCAAAGGTTGGGTTTTTGTATGGGTTGGAGAATATCAACTCCAGAAAACGTTGCAGTCCATTTTTTACTTGATCGTTATTACTACCTAAGTTAAGGAAGAAGTCAGATAAATGATAGGTATCACGGGTTTTTTGTCCATGGTCAACACTTTCATCCTCGTCAATTTTTATGAGCTCATTAGCTTCGTTTTGATTTAAACCTTTATCTTCACACAAGTGTTGTCTACGTCTTTTTTCATCTGCATGTATTCCAATTAGGTAGAAGCCGTCACCATATATTTTTCGTAAAAACTCTACCTCGCTAGGGTGTTTTAATGAATTGACTATATAAGCTGTCTTGGACGTGTTTGTAGTTCTCGATTTTGATATTTCTTTGGCAACGCCTGCAGATAGAATTGCATTGTTTCTGCTCTTTTCTCGAAGGCTATCTCCAGCATCCATATAATGTTTAATTCTGGCGTACTCGTTAGTATTACCATGGTAAGTAGGTAGAATACTTAAGACGCGAATATCTTTAACTGTATAACCGAACCCTTGTAGCCTATCTGTCAATGGGTCGGTTACTCTTTTGTATTCTGTACCTACTGCGCTGACAATCCCAATTATTAACTCACTCTCATTGACACCTTTTGTTAAGTACTCAAGCTCTAAAGATAGAGGTTGAGATTCTTTGTTGTTATTTTCATTTGGCCTTGAGTCAGTGAGTGCATCAACAGAAACACTTGGGAATGCACTTAATCGTTGGTTTTCGCTAGGGTATAATAGATTAGGGACTTCTGTTTCTAGTTTATATTTTTCAGGGTTTTTCCCTTGGAATTGTATAGAGCCTGTAGTTTCAAACCAGTTCATGACCCCATGGCCGAGCCGAAATACTTTTTTATTATGTTGGCTTTCATCCCAAGTTCCGTTTAAAGAACTTAGTCGTTCTTTAAAAACATCAAAAGAGCTCGTAAACTTTAATGCCATATTATCTACCTCGTGAGTTCCATTCCAGTGTTGAAAATAATCAATGAGGTCATTTTCATTATCTTTATACTCTATCTCGAGTGTGGCTTTGTCTGAAGCTTTTAGGGCTAAAGGTGTGAGCTGGCTCGGTATATCCATGAGACTGTCGATTTGATTCGTCCTGTAGGTCTGATTAGCGAAGCGTAATCAGACGATCGCGAAAACAGGTTGCCGTAATTCTGCTGGTGTGCCAGCTGATCTCTTCTCTATGTCCATCGCCCCCGGGATTACGGTGCGGACGATTACGCTTCGCTAATCGACCCTACGCGTCCCTGCTTGATTTCACGCTCTGCTGCTTGTCGGTGGTTTGTTCCCCCTTATCCCCGACCTTTCCCCCCTTATCTATGGCAAAGAGTGGGAGAATGGAGCAGAGATCGCAGCCATTGATAGTGACCGTGGTATGGCGTGATAGCTAAGGGTGACAGCTATGGCTACAGGTTGGCAGGCACTGGTTCCCTCTCCCCTTGGGAGAGGGTTAGGTGTAGGGTGCAATGAAATTGCACCGCTATTGAATCCGCGAGGCTGCCGGTGCAATGGATTGCATGAATTGCCGCTACCCGGCGGCGTGAGCGCCCAGAAATGCCGCCATGATGGTAAACAGCAGCCAGTCATTGATAATGTGTGCGCCGGTCGATACCCAAATATTTTTGGTAATGATGTAGCCGCTGAGCAGCACAATGCGGGCCGTTCCGATAACCAGAAAACATTGCACGAAATTCCACTCATAAGTGGGCAGATGCAACGCACCGAAGATAAGCGCAGTACAGATCCAGGCGGTGATAATGGCACGCTTGCGCGTCATGGCGAGTCTTTGGTGACAAAACCAGAGCACAGCCAGAAACGGCAAGATGGAGACCACCTCCTCACCGAACAGCTGCGGGGCCGTTTTTAAATAAAAGAGGATGAGTGCCGTATCTGAGGCCTCTGCCAGCAGGGCGTTGGCCGGGTTTGCATTCATTTTGAAAACAAGCTGCAGCAATAATGCAACGGTAAAGGAGACCAGAATATTGGCGCCAGCAATGGCGACCATCAACAGAACATCGCGCCATGTCGGCGTGCGAAACAGTGCGCGCCACCCTTTACCCACCATGATGGCGAGTACAGCCAGCGGGATTAGTGGAAACAGGATGGCGGGAACAAAGCCGCCCATGGTGGTTTTAAAAAATGCGATCGGCACCGTCAGCATCGAGAAACCCAGCGCCGCACCCAGCAGGAGCACTACCCAGTGGCGGGCAGATAATGCATGGGGCCCCTCGCGATAAAAGGGAAAATCCCCGGCAGTTTTGCGCTCGAAACCATAGCAATCCTTGTCATTCAATATTGGCATGGCGGCAGGTTGATCTTCATTCATGGTGTCTCTCGATATGTATTCGGGTGTGGTGCAGACAATCGTACACCAAGGTTGTGCCCCGCGAGGTTGCCGCGGCCATGGGTTGCGCAGCTTGTCCCAGATACTGGATTGTTTCATTGATGCGACAGCCAAAAATGGATTGGCCGATTTGATGCAAAAATCATCATGGGCGCCACTCTGCCCGCCTGAAAAAAGCCATCCATCCCGCCAAAAGCGAGGGCCCCTCATCCATGATGGCGGGGCCCTTTGCATTATCAGCCGCGTTGCTGATTCAACCGTTCGCGCTGGCAGGGCCAATAAAATGGCTGGCCCGAACCCGATTAGACAGGAATGGCTGTCGCCGCCGGTGGCGGGGTGAGCTTGGAGGCGATCAACTGGCGCAGGCGGGGCACCAGCAGCAGCAACACCACGCCGCCTGCCAGCGAGCCCCAGCCCAGCATATTGAATACCGAGCTGTAACCCGGGTTGGTGGCCATCGGGGTGCTGCCGATATTTTGCGGCATGGCGCCGGAGACATAGCCCGCCAGCACCGAGGCGACGCCGGTCACCATCATCCAGCAGCCCATCATCAAGCCTTGCAGGCTGGCGGGGGCCAGCTTGCCAATCATGGCGTAACCGATGGGGGAGATCAGCAGCTCGCCGAAACTCTGCAGCACATAGCTGATGGCGATCCACTTGAAGGCGACCAGCCCGTCGGCACCCGCCAGATGGATGCCGAGCGGCAGCACCAGCATGCCGAGCCCCATGCAGAACAGGGAGGCGGCAAACTGGGAGGGGATGTCGATATTCCACCCCTGCTCGCGCAGTCGCTTGAACAGCAGCGCCATCAACGGGCCCCCGATGACGATGACGAGGGTGTTGATGTTCTGGATCCACTGGGGAGCGACCCGCAGCCCGAACACGTTGAGGTTGATGTTGTGCTCGGAGAAGAGCATCAGCCCCATGGGCGCCAGCTGATAGAGCGACCAGAAGATGAGGGAGCCAAGGGCGAGGATCAGGTAGGCCACCATGCGGCTGCGCTCGGCGGCGTCCGGATGGCGGGCGGTCATCACGCAGAGCAGCACCAGCACCACGGCGCCGAGGATCATCACGAAGCTGCCGCTGAAGCTGGCGTGGGTCAGCAGCAGGCGCAGCGCCGGCACCAGCATGGCCAGAATGGCGATCCCCACCAGCATGCGGCGGTAGAAGCCGCTCCCTTTGACATGGCGCAGCGGGGTGCTGATATCCGCCAGAATCGGCCAGCAGGCGAAGGTGGCGATGATGGCGATGATGTTGCCCAGCGTCGCAAACAGGAACAGGGTGCGGTAATCCTCGGTGAGCTGGAAGTAGCCCGCCACCGTGAAGCCGATAAAGAAGCCCAGATTCATCCCGGCGTAGTTCCACAGGAAGGCACTCTCGCGGCGGTGATCATCCGGGGCGAAGCGCTGGGTCAGCATCATGTTGAGGCAGGTGACGTTAAGGCCGCTGCCAGTGAGGAACATAGCGAGTCCCCAGTAGAGGCCGGTGATCCCCATCTCGGCGATGAAGTAGCAGCCGATCACCTGCAGCACCATCCCCATCACGAACAGGTTGCGGTTGCTGAGGTAGCGCCCGCCGAGATAACCGCCAAACAGGTGCAGGCCATAGTTGAAGGCCCCGAAGACCCCCATCATGGCGTTGGCCTGGGATTCACTGAAGCCGAGCCGCTTGGTGGCGTAGAGCACCAGGGTGGAGTAGAGCACGGCAAACCCCAGGGTCGAGAAGGTTTGGATAAAGAACAGCGCCCCGGAGCCGGGGGGAATGGTGGGGTGTTGATTCGAAGCGCTCACGGTCTGTCTCCTGTGAGAGAAGAAAGTCATTACTCGTCCTGAGAGCGTACCGGTCTGCTGCCGGCTAGCCTTGTGCGCTTCCATGCTGGTCTGAAGGCCGGTCTGTCATTTAGCGGCCAAGCGGTGCAAATAGCCATACCTGAAATTTAATCTGGCGAGATTAATTGCTTTTTATTGATCTATTCCGCCTTTTTATGCGCGATTGAGTCGTGGGTTTAGCTCGATTTACCACGCGATTGCGGCACGGTTGATGTGATCCAGTCGGCTATTTGGTGCCGATTATGGCGCTGTAGCGGGATCTGTGTAGCGCTTTGTTGTCCCGAAACGCAGCTGGCGCCAAGCGGTTGTATTGCAGGTTGTTTATTCATCCTCGGGTATTGAGTGAATAAATATCGGGAGGAGAAGGGGTCGCAGCAGGGTGACTTGCGTGTGTTCTCTCTTTGCTGTCGAGAGGGTGAGGGGAGGATAGAACAACGCCCGGCAGGCCGGGCGTTGGTGCGACTGATGGGCGGTGAAAGCGGCCTTAGAAGTCGTGGTAGAGCGGCCAACCAAGCAGCGGGTGCTTGAGCCCGGCGCGCATCTCGACGTTGTCGAGCTTCTCCGGCGAGGCGTTCTCTTTTTGCAGCAGCTGGTACTGGCGCACAAAGCCGAGGGTGTGGAGCAGGTTGGGCACAAAGCCCGGGCTCAGCTCTTGGCGCAGGGCGGCGGCCATGTCGGCGGGTAGCGCGCTCAGCATCAGGGCGAGCTGGGCGGCGAGGTAGTCGGTGTCGTACCAGTTCTCGTCGAGCTCAATCTCCCGCGCCAGTTTGCGCTTGAGATCCTGTTTCACCTTGAGCGGGGCGGCGCCACTGCCCTTGCCGCAGAGGATGCGGTAGAGCAGCGCTTCGGCCAGCTTGTCCTCCATGGTGGGGTGGTCGCTCTCGCAGGCGAAGAAGTGCTGGTCGATGAGTTCCATCAGGCGGCTCTTGTTGTGCTCGGTCAGCGCCTTCTCGTACTCCTGCCACCCTTGCCACTCCTCCACATCGGGCGGGCTCGAGATCTTGTCCAAGAGCCGCGCATCCACATCACCATAGAGGCTGTTGCCAGCCTGCTTGGGGCTGACGGTAATGAGCATCGACCAGCCCTTCTGGAACGGCTTGATGGGGCCTTCCGGCGCCTGCAGCAGCGCCAGCGCCTTGGCCGGATCCCGTGCCGAGAGCTCCTGCAGGCCGAGGCTCACCACGCCGATGACGTCGTGGGCCGCCTGCTCCAGCAGGTGCATCTTGTACTTGTTGTAGTACTTGTCGGCGAATTTGAGGCTCATCAGCACCGCCTTGCCCTTGATGGCGGCGAGCTGTTGCTGACTCAAGAGTTCGTTGTCGCGGCCAAAGCGCAGCACCTGGGTGAGATAGGGGCCCTGGTTGGCATCGCGAATGACTAACTGCATGAATGGGCTCCTTAATCCAGAAAGCTGAACATGTCGTCGACGTCGCCGTACTCGTCTTCCTCGACCTTGTTCTTCTCTTTGGCCTGCATCACCAGCTCGGCGGCAAACTTGTTGATGATGCCGTCCCAGCTGGAGTGCTCGTTGCGCAGCAGCGCCTTGATGGCTTTCTCCACCTCGGGGGCCAGCTCGCGAATAAGCATCAAGAGGCTGCGCGGGTCATCCAGCGCGTAGTCGTGGACATCCTCGCTCTGCTGGCGCTCGCTGTAGCGCAGGGACTCTTCGAGATCTTCCTCTTCGGCGTGCAGCACGTCGCGATAGCCTTCGTCCTCTTCATAGCGTTCGCCGCGATAGAACTCGATAAAGGGGATGGCGAGGTAGAAGAGACCGGCCGGATCTTCGGCCACGCACTCGAGGATCTCGCGCTGCTTGGCTTCGCTATCCTGGGTGCGGATCAGGTAGTTGAGGAAATCGAAGGTATGCTGTTGCAGCTCGTCGGCGTTGTTCTTGATCGCCTCTTCCCAGTAGAGCGGCTGCTGGCAGACGATGTCGCGGATCCGCTCCGGGGTCATCAGCTCGGAGATGATGGAGGGGAAGGAGATGTCGTGCTGGCCGTTAATCTGGGTCAGGGTAACGATATCAATGTTTTCAATCACTTCTGCCAGCTGGTCGTCAGACATGGTCTTGGCGATCAGCTCGAACTTCTCGCTGGCCTGCTTCGGCTCGATAACGGCCAGCTCTTTGATCTCGATGGCGGTAATTTCTATCAGACTGTTGCTCATGCCTTGCCCCAATTAGAAACGGACTTCGTCGTACATATCCTGATCGCCGTCGTCATCACCATAGCGGTCACTGCCGCCATGGTAGTCGGCGTCGGCATCTTCCCCGTCTTCATCTTCTTCGTCGCGCAGCTCATAGTCGTCATCACTGCGGTGGCTGCCGCGCGGCAGCGGGTTATCGAGCAGGAACAGCACGGCGCAGGCTTCCATCAGCTGATCTTCGCTCTGGGCCCGCACCGCCTTGACCAGCGGCAGGGCGGCGTTGTTGAAGCCGACGCTCACCTTGAACTCGTCCCAGCTTGGCTGCTCGCCGCTGGCGAGCCACTTGTTCCACTGCGACTTGGCCTTGGCCGGGAACTGCACCCGGCCATAGAGAGCCAGCGGCAGATACTCGGGCATAAACTCCAGCATGCTCATATCGGCCAGCAGCAGGCTCTTCATCTGGTCGGTGAACTGTTCCAGCCCCTTGGGGTCGTCCTGATCCCGGTAGGATTCGATGTTTTCGCTGGCATCGCTTTGCAGCGACTTGAGCCGCGCCTGGTCCCATCTCTTTTGCATAGTTGCTCTTTCTGCCTGCTGTTTCAGGGGTAGAACTGATCCCACATCTCCTGCATGGCGGAGGCGGGGTCGGTCACGATGACGTTGTTGAAATCCTTGATAAAGGCGGCCCGCTGTTTCGGATCGGACAGCACTTCATAAGCCTGCTTTACCTGGTGCAGCTTGATGGCTGCCTGCTCTTTCTCTTCTTCGCTCGCCCCGTGCAGCTTGTCGGGGTGGTACTGGTTCGACAGCCGACGATAGGCTTTCTTGATGTCGTTTTCGCTGGCGTTGGACTTGACGCCCAGCACCCGAAAGTAGTTGTTCATGGCAGATCCTGCATCACTGGCATCATAGGATTCACGCTGCGAGTGCCTGATGGTGGGGATTGGCAAACCAGGCACGGCAAAAACCCGTCATTTTAACGGAAACAGCCCGCCAACGCGATGAGTTGGGCGATCAATTAACGGGCGAGATGAAGAGGTGTCAGTTGAGCGTCTATTGTTGCCAGTCGGTCTGGCCAGTGCAAGGGCGGCGGGGCAAAAGCGATGAAAAAACGGGCAGGGAAGGGGCGGGCGGCAGGCTGGGGTAAGGCTGCCGCCGCAGGGGTTACTCCTCCCAGAAGGAGGCGGAGGTGTGGTAGATCATCTTCTTGCTCATCCCGCCATCGACCACCAGATTGGCACCGTTGATAAAGTCGTTCTGGGGATCCGCCAGAAAGAGGCAGGCGCGGGTGATGTCGTCGGGGCGCCCGACCCTGCCGCTCGGGTGCTGGCGGTGATCCGCCTCGGTCAGGGTGTGGTAATCCTCCGCCTGGATCCAGCCCGGACTGATGGCATTGACCGTGACGGGGTAGTCGGCCAGCGAGTTGGTGAGGGACTGGGTGAGGGCGACCAGTGCCCCCTTGGAGGCGCCATAGGCATCCCAACCCGGCTCGTTCTGCTGCCAGCGGGTGGAGGCAATATTGATGATGCGGCCATAGGGCAACCCGCGGTTGGCCTGCACAAAGGCGCGGGCGCAGAGCATGGCACCGCGCACATTGACCGTCATCACCTGATCGAACTGGGCTGCGCTCAGCTCCTCGAAGCGGGTGTGGAACTTGCTGATGGCGCCGTTGTTGATCAGCAGATGGATGCCGCCGTGCTGCGCGCGCACCTCGGCAAAGAGGCGCGTGATGGCCTGCTCATCGCGCAAGTCGAGCGGGTAAAAGTGGATCTCGGGATGGTCGAAAGCGTGAGGAGCCAGATCGGTGGCGATCACCCGATAACCCGCCTCGGCCAGCCCGATGCAGAGCTGGCGGCCAATTCCGCCCGCGGCGCCGGTGACCAGTGCAATTGGGGTGTGGTTGGTCAGCTCGTTCATTGTGCCGCTCCATTGCGCGCCCGCAGCACCTTGATGAGGGCCGACACCTCCTGCTGGCCAAATCCTTGCGCCACCCCTTCCTCAAACAGATCGGCGGCAAAGCGCGGGAAGCGGCTGTCGATCCCGGCATCGGTGGCATGACCGGCGAGGCGGCTGATGGCGGCGCTCCAGGTTTTCAGGCTGGCGTAGGGGTGATCGAAATCGCCGCTCGCCAGCGTCTTGCCAAGGTGGGCCACATCGCCACCCAAAATCGGTGAAAGCTCGCTGAACTGGGCGCACACCTTGGCCACCGGCAGCCCTTCCGCCTCGCAGATCAGGGCGCCGTGCAGGGCACCGAGCAGACCACCGGCAAAGTAGGCGGCGACGGCGCAATCTTGCGCCGCGGCGGCGCCCACCGCCTCGGCCACATGGTCGAGGGTAGGGGCGAGCAGGCGCAGCACCGGCTCGGCGTCGCTAAAGGCAGCGCTGGCCCCCGAGCAGATGATGCTGGCATCGCTGGTGCCTATTTGATCCGGGAAGCAGAGGATGGCGCCATCGAGATAGCGAGCGCCGCGGGCGTGGCTCCAGCTCTCCAGCGCTCTGGCCCCCTGCGGGCTGCCGGTGGAGAGCTGCACCAGCAGCTTGCCCGCCACGGCGTCGCTCGCCTCATCCAGCAGCCGCTGGCTGACGGCGTAGTTATCGACGCATACAAGGGTGATATCGCTTGCGGCGATGGCCGCGCCAACCGAGGGGGCGAGTGTCGCGCCCAGCGCTTGCAGCGGGGCGGCCTTGGCGGCGCTGCGATTCCAGACGGTGACCGGATGGCCCGCCTTGAGCAGGGTGGTGGCGAGGGCGGAGCCCATGGCCCCGAGGCCGATGACAGAGAGATGGCGCATGATGGCTCCTGACTGTGTTGATAGACGCTGATATAGAAAATTGGGATGCCTTGTGGCAGGTAAGCCACTATATTTGCCCCGTGTCGCCGTGAAAAATGGCTTTTATGACTGTCTGGTATAGGTGAATTCTATGGATGTGCGAACTCTGCGTGCGTTTGTGGCTGTCTTCGAGGAGCGCAACATCACGGCGGCGGCCACCCGCCTCTTCATTACCCAGCCCACCCTCTCCACCACTATCAAGATGCTGGAGGATGAGCTGGGAGTGACCCTGTTTGTGCGGCAGGCGCGCGGGGTGGAGGGGACCGAAGCGGCCCACCGGCTCTATCCCCGTGCCAAGCGGCTGATCGCCGATACCGACTCCCTCGCCCGCGAGTTTCGTGAAACTTCCCCCTGCCTCGAGGTGACGGTGGGGATTGAGGCAGACCTTGGCGATGGCGTGGTTGGGACGCTGGTCAACGGGGTACTCGCCCACGAGGAGATCCTGCTGACTCTGGAGGAGGGTTGCTGTGGCGATGTGCGGCTGGGGTGTGAATCCCTGCGTTGCGGTGACGAGCTCTTTATCCCCCTGCTGGAGGAGGAGTTCGTGCTGGTGTTGCCGCCGGACCACCCGCTGACGGGCAAGGGAGCGCTCACCCCGGATGCGCTGGCGGACGAGCCCTGGGTAACCTGCCCGCGCCACGACTCCCACCTGCGGCTGATCGCCATTCTCGGCAATCAGGCGCCCCTCTATCCACGGCGGGCGGGGTCGCTGCGACTGGCGGCGACTATGGTGGCCGCCGGGGCGGGGATTGCCTGGCTGCCCCGTTCGCTTTGTCTGCCCGGTTGTACTGTCGCCGAGCTGGCGGCCTCTTCCTTCAAGCGGCGAGTAGGGCTCTGCTATGCCCCCGATGCGTTGCGCTCGATAGCGGTGACTGCCCTGCTGGCGCAGGTACGCGGGATGCAGCTCCCCGCCTGATGTCGGGATAAAAATGTCAGGCATAAAAAAGGGCCATCCGGTGGGATGGCCCTGTTGAGGCAATGTTGTTGCGTGGCTAGAGCGATGCCCACCAGAGCCGCAGCTGCAAGCCCCACTTCGAGCTCCAGCCGGTGGTGCTGCTCACAAGCGTCCCATCCTTGATGACGAGGAAAGTCGGGGTAACCCCCACCTGCCACTGGGCGGCCAGATCCCCCGACTCGTCGTTGTGGGTCGGGAAGGTGAGCCCTTTCTTGCCCATCCCCTTGCCTAACTGCTCCGAATTGCCGGAGCGCAGCGCCACCGTCAGCACGTGTTCCCCCTCTTGCCAGAGCTGCTGCACCGCCGGGGTGGTGAAACGGCAGACACCGCACCAGCTGGCCCAGTAGTAGACCAGCAGCGGCTTGCCTTGGCTTAAGGTAGCGAGATCCGTGCTGCTACCATCCTGCAGAGTGACGGGGGCGCTCATTGCCCCCTCTGGCAGAGTCGGGCTGCGCCACAGATCCAGCAGGGTCGAGATGATCAGCGCCATCAGCAGCAGCCAGAGCGCCTCCTTGCCCCAGCGGCGCCAGCGGGGTTGAGGATTGGTGGTCATTCTTTACCCCTGCTTGGCCAGTTCGGCCTTTACCAGCTGCTCCAGCTCCTCATAGGGGATGGCGCCCGGTACCAGCTGGTTGCCAATCAGGGTCGCTGGTGTGCCCTGTACCCCGAGGATGGTGCCGATGCGCAGGCTGTTGCGCAGCTCCTCGGTCGCCTTGGCGGCCGGTTTGAGCGCGGTGTTGCCGGTGGCCGCCAGCGCCTTGTTGATGTCCGCCTCGGTCAGCATCCCCTGCTTGCTCATCAGCTTGTCGTGCAGGGTGAGGAAGCGGGCGGGATCCTGTTGCCACAGGGTCAGGCTGTATTGGGCCGCCTTGGCGGAGGTCTGCCCCTTGAACGGCAGCAACTTGATCACCAGCCCCAGATCGTCCGGAAAGGCCTTGAGCAGCTTGGTCAGCTGGGGATCGAACTGCTTGCAGTAGGGGCAGTTGTAGTCGGTGAACAGCACCAGCGTCAGCTTGGGGTTCTTGGCGCCGAGGCGCGGGCTGGTGGCGCTGTTGAACAGCACATCCTTGTTGCCCTTGATGAAGTTGCCAAGCTGCGCCTCCTGGGCTGCCGCGTTCTGTTTCTCCCAGGATTCGGCGGCCTCGTCGAGGATCTTGGGGTTGGCGATCAGGGTCTCGCGGATCAGCTCCTTGATGCGCGCCTCCTGCTCCGGGGTGAAGGGGGCAGCGTGCAGGACCGGAGCCAGCAGGGTTGCGGAAAGGGAGGCCAGCAGGGTCAGGGCGCTAAGAGTCGGTTTCATGGTTGCTCCTTAAAATCGGGTGGTGCCAGCCTGAAGCAGGCCAGCCTTGTGCAATGTGGTCAGCAGATCGTCCTTGTCGAGCAGGGGTGACAGTGTGGCCCCTTGCGGCAATTCCGGGCCGTAAATCTGGTTGAAGGGGACGGCCGCCGCGCCCCGCTTACGCAGGAAGGCGGCGATGGTGTCGCTTGGTTTGCTCCAGTCGCCGCGCAGGGCCACCACATCGGGGGCAGAGAGGGCCTGTTGCACCTCATCGCGCAGCAACACGTTGTATTTGTTGGCCTTGCAGGTGACGCACCAGTCGGCGGTGACATCGATAAAGACCCGCTTGTTCTGGGCCAGCGCATCTGTGATGGCGCGTTCGGAGAGCGGCTGCCAGACCACCTTGTCAACGTTGGCCGAGCCCTGCGCGCTAAAGGCGCCGCTCAGCAGCAGGGGGCTGCCAATCAGGGCGGCGAGGGCGATCGCCAGCGTGAAGCCGCGGATGCCGTAACGCCAGATGATGCTAGTCAGCAGCGCCAGCAGCATGGCAACCATCAGCCAGCCGGTGGCATAGCTGCCGAGATGGTTGTCGAGCAGGCTGGTGAGCCAGAGGCTGGAGCCCAGCATCATCAGGCCGAGCAGGATACGCAGATGGTTCATCCAGCGACCCGGCTTGGGCAGCCAGAGGGCGAGCCGCGGCAGGGCCGCCACCAGTAGCCAGGGCAGGCTCATGCCAATCCCCAATGCTGTGAAGATAAGCCAGAGCTGGCCAAGGGGCGCTGCCAGCGCAAAGGCCACTGCAGTGCCGAGGAAGGGGGCCGAGCAGGGGGTCGCCAGCAGAGTGGCGAAGCTCCCCTGCAGGAAGTGACCGCCGAGGCCGTTGCCACCGCTGGTGGCAAGGCGGGTGCTGAGGGCGCTGGGCAGGCGGATCTCGAACAGCCCCAACAGGTTGGCGCAAAACAGCAGGGTGACCAGCACCATCAAGCCGATAAAACCGGCGCTCTGGAACTGGATGCCCCAGCCGACGGCCCCTTGCGTAGCGCGTAGCAGGCTGCTCATAGCCGCCAGCACCCAGAAGGAGGCGATGATCCCGGCGCTGGCGGCGAGGAACTGTTTGCGCACCGCTCCCTGTTCACGCTCCTGATGTTGCAACACAGTTCCCAGCTTGAGCGCCAGCACCGGCAGCACGCAGGGCATCAGGTTGAGGATCAGGCCGCCGAGCAGCGCCGCCCCCAGCAACCAGAAGAGGGGCTGGCTCGGCGCTGGCAATACGAGCGCTTCGCCAATCGAGCCTTTGGTCTGCCAGGCCTGCTCGCCACTGGTGAGCAGCAGGCCGAGGGATTGGCCGCGCAGATCCGGCGCATCCCCCTGCCAGCCATCGCTCACCGGCACCCGGGCGATCAGGGTGTTGCCCTCGACCTCAAGCGCCGGTTTGCCAAATTCGGCACCCTCCAGAGCGTCGATGAAGAGCGCTGGTGATTGCCAGCCTTCTGCCCGCTCGGCGCGCAGTTGCAGCTGGTTGTGCTGATAACCGAGCTCGACCCGGGTTTCGGCAGGCAATTGCTGGGGCAGGGTACTCATCGCCTTCGCCCAGCCGAAGTCGAAGTCGGCTGGGGCCTGCCCATCCACCGTGAGGGTGAAGGGAAAGTCGGTCAGGATGCAGACATTGCTGCAGGTGGAGAGGCGTAGAGTCCCCTTGAGCGGTTGCCCGGTTGGGTAGTTGAGGCTGAGGGGGAAGGTCACATCCCCCTGATAACCCTGGGTGCTGAGCCCGGCCACCTCGAAGTGGCGTGGCACCGGCCAACGCCACTGAAAGTCACCGACCGGCTCGTCCCACAGGATCTGGGGAGCAATGCCCCCTTCTCCCGGACTGTGCCAGTAGGTCTTCCAGCCTGATTCCAGCTCGACATCGAGCAGGATGCGGGTCTGATCTGCCGTGCTGCGGTCGGCCTGCAGCCGTACCCGGGCGTGATCATTCTGTGGGCTGGTGAGCCAGCCCGTGTCGCTGGCCAATCCCATGGATTGCCACAGCAGACCGCCCAGTAGCAGGGCCGCCTTGAAGAGATTCGACATCTTTTTGGTCTCGCAAAAAATTGAGTGACAGCTAACGAAAGAACGCAGCCGAACTCATTCCCGCCAGACGCAGAGGGTGAGGTGCAGACGCCGCTCGGGCGGCGAGATGACTCTGGGAGGGGGCAGTGGCGGTGTGTAGCGCCAAAGGGGAGCCAGCAGGGCGATCAGCACGGCCACGGCAAAGAAGAGCTGTTCGACGCAGAGCAGGGTGGCAGCGCTTAGCCACTTGCCGTTGAGCTGGCAGCTGGTGGGCTGCGGGCTGGCCGGTTTGGCATCCTCTTGATCCGTTGCCGAGCCTGGAACGGGCAGCACCTGACAGCTGAGGGCGTGATCGAGCAGGGCAAGCCGGGCCAGCGGCTGGGCCGCACAATTGAGCACCAGCAGGCAGACCAGCAGCAGGAGATGTTTCGCTACCCGTTGTTGCAACATCATGTTTGCCCCGTCCATCAAGATGGGGCCATCCTAACGACCAATGGCGGGTGGGGCAAGTCGGCGGCGTATTGATGAGAAGTACTGTGGGTGGCGCGACGGGGAGGGTGGTCGGTTCTGTTTGGCGAACGCTTGTTCGCTAAAAGGGGGATCAGTATACTGCGCCGAGTTAAAACTCGAGGTGTTCGATGCTCAAAATTGCCCGTGTGCTGCTGCTTGGTCTGCTGCTCATTTTCTGGTTCCTGTTCGGCCTGCTGCTCTGTCTGGTTCGTCCGCGCCATCCCAACAACGTCTATGTCTTCGCCCGCATGTATCACGCAGTCTGCCCGCTGATCGGGCTGCGAGTCAAAGTGACGGTGGCCGACGAGGTCAAATCGGTCGGCCCGGCGGTCTACGTCTGTAACCACCAGAGCAACTTCGACATCTTCACCGTGACCGGTGCGGTGCAGCCCGGTGTGGTGGCTGTGGGCAAAAAGAGCCTGCTCTGGCTGCCGCTGTTCGGCCTTATCTTCTGGCTCTCCGGCAACGTGCTGATCGACCGCTCCAACCGCTCCCGTGCCATCGGCACCATAGGTCAGGTGGTGGATCGCATCAAGAACCGTGGCACCTCCATCTGGATGTTCCCGGAAGGGACCCGCTCCCAGGGACGTGGCCTGCTGCCATTCAAGGCGGGCGCTTTCCACACTGCGGTACAGGCTGAAGTGCCGGTGGTGCCCATCGTCTGCTCCAGCTACTTCGGTCAGGTCGACCTCAATCGCTGGGATAACGGCGAAGTGCTGGTGGAAGTGATGGCCCCGGTCTGCAGCAAGGAACACGGTGCCAGCGGCATTCGCGATCTCTCCGACACCTGCCGCGCCCGGATGGAGGCCAAGCTGGCCGAACTGGACAGCAAGCTGGGCCACAGCCACGCCGCCTGACGGATAGCGCAGACGAATCGACAAGGGAGCCACAGGCTCCCTTTTTTGTTGGTGAAAATCACCACCTGGTTGGCTATTTTCACCAATAAACCATCCTTGAGTTTCCTCATTAAATTCCCATCTATATGTAAAACAACAATAATTTTTCTTGGCACGGCTCTTGTAATGCAATGGGAAGAGATAGCCATCCCATCAACAAGGAGCCAGACCATGAGCGTATTCAGCCGCCTGACCGACGTGATAAATGCCAACCTGCACAGCCTGCTCGACAAGAGTGAAGAGCCGGAGAAGATGCTGCGCCTGATGATCGAAGAGATGGAGCAGGTGCAGGTCGAGATGCGTACCCAGGCCGCCCGCGTGATTGCCGAACAGAAACAGCTGGAGCGTCACCAGCAGGGGTTGCAGGCGCAGATCCTGGAGTGGTCGGCCAAGGCCGAGCTCGCCATCCAGAAGGGACGTGAGGATCTTGCCCGTGCCGCGCTGACCGAGAAGCTGGCGGAGGTCAAAAAATGTGAACAGCTGGAGCAGGACAAGGCCCGGGTGGCCGAGGTGCTGGCCCAGCTCACCGCCGACAGCGAGCGGCTGGCAACCAAGCTGACCGAGGCGCGCGAGAAGCAGAAACTGCTGACCCTGCGCGAGCAGACTGCCCACAGCCGCATTCGTGCCCGCGCCCAGGTGGACAACCAGCGGATGCATGAGCTGATGGCGCGCTTTGACGGTTTTCAGGGCCGGGTCGATCAGCTGGAAGCCCAGCTGGAGGCGGCCACCCTGGGGCAGAATCCCTCGCTGGAGGCCCAGTTCCGCGAGCTGGAGCTCAATGACGAGATCGAGCGCGAGCTGGCTCGCCTCAAAGGCCAGAAGGCGGAGGTGTAATCATGAGCCCCTGGCCCAAGGATCTGGTGCATCGCAAGCTGACCGGGGTCTGCGCCGGTATTGCCAGGCGGTTGGGGGTCTCCAGAGTCACGGTGCGGGTGGTGGCACTGCTCGCCCTGATCCTGATGCCGCCGCTGGCACTGGCCGCCTATCTGCTGGCGGTGCTGATGATGCCGCCCCGTTATGAATTGAAGCGCTGGCTGGATTGACCGAAGGGTTGCCAAGCCGGCAGACAAGGTACTGATAAGGAGCAAGTTATGCTGGAATTTTTCATCTTGCTGGTGGTGCTGCTGGTCATGGCACTGACCGGTTTTACCCTGGTAGCCATGTTGCTGGTGAGCGGCCTGTTTGTGCTGCTTGGGGCGCTGGGTGGCATGCTTGCTCTGATCATCAAGCTGGCCCCCTGGTTGTTGCTGGTGCTGGCGGTTTGCTGGCTGATCAGTAACCGCAGCAAGCGTTCCAATACCTACCTCTAACCCGCCTGAGGTTGTGCAAGACGTTGTGTGATGCTCCCTGATTTCCCCTTTCCGGCCACTCATCGAGTGGCCTTTTTTTGCCTGTCGTCCTCAAGGCTGGGTGGCTGCGGGTAACCACTGGGGGCTCCAGCTCTGCCAGAGTGCCGGGCTGTGGATCAGCTGCTCCTTGAAGGATTTCGGCTGCTGCTTGAGGCGATATTCGATGCGCAGGGCTGCCCCCTTCTCGCCGACTTCCTGTTGCCACGCCAGCGTCAGTGGCCCCTTGCCGCGCAGGGCGCGAGCGCCCTTGCCGCTCTGGTGCTGACGCAGACGGCGCAGCGGATCCGTGCTGATCCCGGTATAGAGCAGGCCGGTGGCGGTACGCACCATATAGACAGACCAGCGGGAAGGAGCGGATGGTTGCGGCGCAGGAGTGGTGGTCGCGGGTTCTCTCATTCAAATTCTCTGTGCCAAACTCAGAGGCAGCTCAAGGAGGTGCGATGAGAGTCTGGTTTTGGTTGTGGTTACTGTTGTCGGTCCCGGCTCTGGGGGAGACGATCCGTCTCTACGATTACCATCAGCATCCCCCCTTCAACACCGGAGTGGATGAAGGGCTGAGCCGCGAGCTGGTCAAGTATCTCAATGAAAAGCTGGGGGGTGAACCCAGAATAGAGCTTTGGCTGGTCAATCGCGCCCGGCTGGCGCTGGAGATGGCGGATCCCGACTTTGACGGTCTGGTTGTCTGGGTCAATCCCGCCTGGGTGGGGGATCCCCATCGCGAACGCTATCTCTGGACCTTTCCGGTGATGCGCGACACCAACGAGCTGGTCTCGAACATCGACAACCCGGTCACCTATCGCGGGCCTGACTCCCTCAGAGGGTTGGTGTTTGGCGGGGTGGAGGGTTACCGCTATCAGGGGATCGATGATGCAGCTGGCCGCGGGGAGCTGGTGCGTCAGGATGCCAAGAAGGTGAAGACCAATCTTGAGCTGCTGGTGCGCGGCCGCATCGATGTGACGTTGGTAAGTGGTTCATCGCTGGGCTTTTTCATCGACGCACAGCACTATCAGGGCAAGCTGTTTATCTCGCCCTTCCCCCAATCTAGCTATACCCGCCATATCCTGCTACCCAAATCCCGTCCCGAGCTGCATGCCACCCTCAACGACATCGCCGAGCAGATGGACCGGGATCCCCGCTGGCACAAGGTGCTGGAGTCCTATCGCGATACGCCCTGAGGGCGGCGCTTGAGCCGGTGCAGCGGTAACAGGCTCACCAGCAGACCAGCCCAGACAAAGGCGAAACCGACAGCCTTGATGGGGTCCGGCGCCTCACCAAACCAGTAGATGGCGAGCAGGAAGGCGAGGCTGGGCTCGATATATTGCAGCAGTCCCACAGTGCTCATCCGGGTTCTCGCCACCGCATAGCAGAACAGCCCCACCGGCAGCAGAGTAGCGGGCGCACTGCCCATCAGCAGCAGCTTGTCGGCCAGATCCCCGTTCACGAATGCCCCTTCCCCGTGCCATGCCAGCGTGCCGATGATGATCAGCGCGACGGGCAGTTGCACCATGGCTTCCAGATAGAGGCTGGTGCCGGTGTCGTAGTGGATTTTCTTCTTGATAAGGCCATAGCAGGCGAAGTTGGCCCCCATGATGAGGGAGAACCAGGGGAGCTGGCCGTAGCAGAAGAGCATGTAGGCGAGACCCGCCAGTGCCAGAGCGACTGCCAGATGCTTTTGCGGGGTGAGCCGCTCTTTGAGGAAGATGACGGCGAATACGATATTGAACAGTGGGGTCATAAAGAAGGCGAGGCTGGTGGTCAGCACCTGCCCGGTAGTGAGGCACCAGGTGAACATGCACCAGCTGATGGACATCACGGGGCCCGCCAGCAGAATGAGGCCGAGCTGGCGCGGCTCGCTGCGCAGTTGTGCCCAAGGCACCTTGTGGCCAAGCAGCAAAAACAGGGCGCCCAGCAGCACCACAGACCAGAGCACCCGGTGGGAGATCAGCTCCCACATGTTGACCTCGGGCATGAATTGATAATAGAGCGGTAGCATCCCCCACAGGATGAAGGAGAGGGTCGCGGTGCCGGTACCTAGCCAGTTTTTCATTATTGTCCGTTTATTAAATTAAACACCCATGACGATAGTAGGGGGCGCGCCCTGTTTCCACAAGAGGGAAAACAGGGAAATGCTGGTACTATCAACGTCATGCAGCGAATCGATAAGTTGTTTGAGCAAATCAGGGCCTGCCGTCTGTGCGAGGCTCATCTGCCGCTGGGGCCTCGTCCTGTGATCCGCGGGGCCGAGAGTGCCCGCCTGCTGATCATCGGTCAGGCGCCCGGTACCCGGGTGCATGCCAGCGGTATCCCGTGGGATGACCCCTCCGGTGACAGGCTGCGCCAGTGGCTCGGGGTCGATAAGGCCACCTTTTACGACGAATCCCGCATCGCCATCATGCCGATGGGGCTCTGCTATCCCGGCAGGGGAAAATCCGGCGATCTGCCACCGCGCCCCGAATGTGCGCCTACCTGGCACGACAAGGTATTGATGCTGTTGCCCAATATCGAACTGACCCTGCTGATCGGCCAGTATGCACAAGCCCATTACCTGCGGGGGGCGGCCAAGGGATCGCTCACCGACACGGTGCGCAGCTGGGCCGACTATGGTCCCGGCTGGCTGCCGTTGCCGCATCCCTCCCCGCGCAATACTCTCTGGCTGAGGAAGAATCCCTGGTTCGAACAGGAGATCGTCCCCCATCTGCAGCAAAGGGTCGCCCCTTTGCTGGCACGACCCTGAGTGCTTAAACCGCCGGCTCGGCCAGCGGTTTTGGCTTGCTGCGGGCCATGGCGATGAGCGGCAGGACGATGCAGATACAGCCCAGCAGCAGCGGCAGGCCCGGCTGCTCGTCAAACAGCCACACCCCGATGGCCACCGCCATCAGCAGACCGGTGTACTCCGCCGAGGCGATCTTGCTCGCCTCCGCCTTGCGATAGGCCACCACGCACAATCCTGCATAGACCATGATCAGCGCCGAAGAACCGAAGGCGGGCCACCACATCTGCCACTGCCAGTCGCCCCCTTCCCACAATGCCAGCGCCAGAATAAAGGGCATGCTCAGCACGTTGGTGAAAAACAGGGTCTGGGCGATGGGCTGCTTGAGCGGGAGCCGCTTGATCAGCAGATTGTTGAGCGCCATCGACAGCGCCACCCCGAGCGCCGCCAGCGCGGCCCAGTTCACTTCGGTAGGGCGCAGCACGATCAGTACCCCGATAAAGCCGATCAGCGCGGTCAGCACCTTCTGGCGCGAGATCGCTTCCCCCGCCATCCACACCGCCAGCGGCACCATCATCAGGGGGGCGGCATAGAAGAGGGCATTGGCGGTAGCGAGTGGCAAGCGGGTGAGGGCCACCACCATCAGGCAGACGCCGACCGCCCAGATATGGGCCCGCAGCAGGTGCCACTTGATGGCCACCGGCGGGTTGCGGCGCCATGACCAGAGCAGCCAGGGCATCAGCAGAATAGCGGCCGAGAGCTGGCGGAAAAAGACAAACTGGAAGATGGGCTGATCCGGCTCCAGCACCTTGACCAGCGCATCGGAAAAAACCGCCACCATATTGCCCAGCACCAGATAAAGGATGCCGATCCCTACTGCATTCATACCACCTCCCACTTCAGATGAGCGGAGGGTAGCGTGCCGGTTGATATCCAGTAAAATGATAAAAAATGACCACTCATGAGATATTTAGATAATGAAGCTTCCTCCTCTGCGTGCGGTGCAATATTTCGAGGTAGTGGCCCGGCTGCTCAGCTTCTCCCGCGCCGCCCTTGAATTGAACGTCAGCCAGAGTGCGGTCAGCCACCAGATCCGCCTGCTGGAGGATTTTCTGGGTGAGCGCTTGCTGCTGCGTCAGGGTCGGCTGCTCTCGCTGACAACCCAGGGGGAGAGCTACTTCGAAGGGATTGCCGCCGGGCTCAGCCAGATTGCTCAGAGCAGCGAACAGCTGCGCGGGGGCGGCGAGATGCGGGTCCGGCTCGCAGTCTACAGCTCGTTTGCGGTGAAGTGGCTGATCCCGCGGTTGGCGGGATTGCGCCAACTCTACCCCGAGCTGGATTTGAGTCTGGAGATGGTGGCGGAAGATCCCGAACTTTCCGATCGGGTGGCGGATTGCTTTATCACCGTCTCACCCCACGGACGGGGCTACTGTCACGATCTTATCTATCAGGAGCGGCTCTTTCCGGTCTGCAGTCGCCGCCTGTTGCAGCAGATCAGCGGGGAGTGGCCTGAGGCCATCTGGCAGTTGCCGCTGCTCTCGGTGCAGTCCATCTACAAGGCGCGGGGGGAGGATTGGCAGCGCTGGGCCAAGGCGGGTGGCTTGGTGATCCCTGACGAGGCGCGGATGCACCATTTCAGCCATGTGCTGCTGGCGATGGAGGCGGCGGCCTGGGATCAGGGGGTGGCATTTGTGAATGACTACATGCTACGGCCCGATGATCCCCAGCTGGTGGCCTTGCCGGTACACCAGCTGGAGACGGGGGATGCCTTCTACTTCACCTGCAAGCGCTCCCGGGCCCATGAGCCCGCCATCAGCCGGTTGCGCCAGTGGCTGATGATGGAGACACGCCAGAGCATGCCGTTGTAATTGCTCGGGTTATCAGGCTTTCTTGAACTGGCTCAGCACAAACAGGCTGGTGGCGCAGACAACCACTGAGGGGCCTGCCGGAGTATCTTGATACCAGGAGAGGGTCAATCCACCCAGCACGGCGAGACAGCCAATCAGCGCGGCAAAGCCGGCCATCTGCTCCGGCGTCTGGCTGAAGCGGCGGGCGGTGGCGGCGGGGATGATCAGCAGGGAGGTGATGATCAGCGCGCCGACAAACTTCATCGCCACGGCGATCACCAGTCCGATCAGCAGCATCAATACGCAGCGCAGCACATCGACCCGGATCCCCTCGACTCGTGCCAGCTCTTCCGAGATGGTCATGGAGAGCAGGGGATCCCACAATCGCCACAGGGTGAGCAGCACCAGCGCGCCACCGCCGTAGATCCAGAGCAGATCTATCGGTTGTACCGAGAGCAGGTCGCCGAACAGGTAGGCCATCAGATCCACCCGCACGTTATCCATAAAACTCAAGGTAACCAGACCGAGGGACAGGGCACTGTGGGCCAGAATGCCGAGCAGGGTATCGGTCGCCACTTGCTGGTTGCGACTCATGATCACCAGCAGCATCGCCATGGCGAGGCAGCAGACCACTACCGCCAGGGTGAGATCGACCTGCAGCAGGATGCCCAGCGCGATGCCAAACAGACAGGCATGGGAGAGGGTGTCGCCAAAATAGGCCATCTTGCGCCATACCACGAAGCTGCCGAGGGGGCCGGCCAGCAGGGCGATGCCGAGACCGGCCGCGAGGGCGTATAACAGAAAGCTGTCCACTTGAATGTCCTGTTGCTTGCGCTATTTGCTGTGAGCGTTGTTGCGAGAGGGCAGGCGGATGACGGGGGCCTGCGGTTCATGATGATGGTGTTCGCCATCGCAGTGGTGGTGGTGGGTATAGACCGCCAGCACCTCCTGCTCCGGTCGCCCGAACAGACGGGCAAATTCGGGGTGGCGGGCCACGCTTTCCGGCTCGCCATGACAGCAGACGTGGCGATTGAGGCAGATCACCTCGTGGGTGCTGGCCATCACCAGATGCAGATCGTGGGAGACCATCAGCACGGCGCAATTAAATTCGGCGGCGAGCTGGCCGATCAGGGCGTAGAGCTCGATCTGGCCAGTGATGTCCACGCCTTGAACCGGCTCGTCCAGCACCAGCAGCTCGGGCTTGACCAGCAGGGCGCGAGCCAGCAGCACACGCTGCATCTCGCCGCCGGAGAGTTTTTGCATCCGGTTTTCCAGCAATCCCTCTGCGCCAACCCGGGCCAGTGCCTCCTCGATGGAGAGGCGGCTATTTTTGCCCAGTTGCAGGAAGCGGCGCACCGTCAGCGGCAGGGTGGGATCCAGATAGAGGCGCTGTGGCACATAGCCGACTCTCAGATCGCGGCTGCGGGTGATCTTGCCCGAATCCGGGGTGAGCAGACCCAGCACCAGCTTGCTCAGGGTGCTCTTGCCCGCCCCGTTGGGGCCGACGAGCGTGGTGATTTTGCCTTTATTGAGGGTAAAGGAGACCTTGTCGAGCACAGAGCGTCCATCAAACGAGAGAGAGACCTCTTTCAGCTCTACCAGTTGGCTCATGACAACTCCGGGGTTTACAGCCAGTGAGAGTTATAATATAACAAAAAGCGGCTGTTATATTATCACATACTCACCCCCTGACGAGATTCACCAATGAGAATTATTGCGCTTTTCACTGCCCTGCTGGCGGTGAGTTTGCCTGTTCGTGCCATTGAGGTACTGACCACCATCAAGCCCCTTGGCTTCATCGCTGCGGCGATCACTGACGGCGTGAGTGAGCCCAAGGTATTGTTGCCGACCGGCGCCTCTCCCCACGATTTCTCCCTGCGCCCGTCCGATATTCGCAGCATCAACAGTGCTGGGCTGGTGGTGTGGGTTGGCCCCGAGCTGGAAGGGTTTATGGCCAAGCCGCTGGCCAATCATCCCCATGCTTTGGCCCTGACTCAGGTTGAGGGAATGCCGCTGTTCAACTACGCGACTCAGGATAGTCATGACTCCCATGACCATGATGATCACGATCATGCCGCCCACGAGCACGGTAACCATGATCATGATGAAGGGCATGAGGGACATCATCACGAAGGGGTCGATCCCCATATCTGGCTTGGTCCGACGCAGGCCAAAGTGATTGCCAAGGCGATCGCAAGTGAATTGGGCAAGCTGGATCCGGCCAATCAGGCTCGCTATGACGCCAACCTCGCGGCATTTGATACCAAGGTGGATGCCAAAGACAAGGTGATTGCTGGTCAGATGAAGGCGGTGAATGAGAAGGGGTACTTTGTCTTCCACGAGGCGTATGGTTACTGGGAGCGCCACTACGGCATGAGTTCAAAAGGTCACTTTACCGTGAGCCCTGAGCGTCGCCCGGGCGCCAAGACCCTGGTGGATATCCGCAAGGCACTGGAAGAGAAGCAGGCGAGCTGCATTTATGCCGAGCCGCAATTCTCACCGGCTGTGATCGAATCGGTGGCACGCAATACCGGCGCCAAGGTACTGTTGCTGGATGAGGTGGGTGAACAGGTGCCACTCGGCCCGGATGGTTATCCCCAATTCATGCAACAACTGGCAGACGCATTTGCCCAGTGTCGCTGATCGCCTGCTGAGCCTCTCATCCGGAGGGACTATACTGACCTCCAGCATCTGACATGGAGTGTCCGGTATGAAATGGTTGTTGATCCCGGTCTGCACGTTGGCGCTATGTTGCGCCAACGTGCAGGCTTCGCGTCTTTCCGAATATATTGCCAGTCCGGATCTGCGGGCCAAGCTACAGGAAGTGTATGGTGGCCGGGCCATCCAGCGGGCCGAGGCATTCTCTCGCCTGCTCACTCCCAGAGCGGGAACCACGGATCAGCAGAAGATCGAGCTGGTGAACAACTACTTCAACAATCTCACCTACAGTGAAGACCCCAAGCTGTGGGGAGATGAGGATTACTGGGCCAATCCGCTGGAGTTCATCGGTGCCCGAGGTGGGGATTGCGAGGATTACAGCATCTCCAAGTACTACACCCTGATGGAGCTGGGGGTGGATGAGAAGAAGCTGCGGCTGGCCTACGTCAAGGCGGTGCGTTACAACCAGTTCCACATGGTGACGCTCTACTTCCCGACACCCAAGGCTGACCCACTGGTGCTCGACAACATCAACAGCCGGATCCTGCCGGGCAGCAAGCGTACCGATCTCATTCCCGTTTACAGTTTCGATGCCAAAAGCATCTGGATCATGAAGTCACGGCGGGAAGGAACGCTGGCGGGGAGTGCCGATCGGTTGGCGCAGTGGACATCGATGAAGACCCGTTTCTCCAGCGAGCAACTGCGCTCTCCTCGTCGTCAGTTATAGCTTGCCCGCCGCCTTCAACTCATCGAAATATTTCGCCGCGCCCGGATGCTGTTCAATACTCAGCACCGGGCCGGTTTTATTGCGTGCCCGGTGAAACATATTGGCGTAGCCATAAGTCTGCTCATTGAACTTGGTCTGCTGGGTCAGCATGGCCTTGGTCAGACGATAGACAGACTCTTCCGGCATGCTGGCATTGGTAACCAGGGTGGCGGCAATGGCAAAGGTGGGAGTTGCCTTCAGATTGCCGGGGTAGATACGAGCGGGCACCTGACTACGTTGGTAATATTTGACCCCTTTGAGTAGCTGATCACGGGTGGCCCCATCGATGGGGAGGAAACTGACCGCGCAGCGTTTGGCGGTGTCGAGCACAATCCGGTTAGGATGCCCCATCACCAGTGCAAATGCGTCGATCTGCTTGCTGCAGAGCGCATCCGGCAGGTTGGCCATGCTCTTCAGATCGAGATCCTGCTCTTTCGCTCCCAAGATGTTGAACAGGGTCAGCGCCGTTTGGCGGGTTCCCGAGTTCTTCAACCCCATGTCGATGGGGGCGAGCTTGAGCTGCTCCAGTGATGTGATATCGCCGTCGGCACGGATCACTATGGTGAATGGCTCGGCATGGGTGGCAAACAGGGCGCGCAGCTCAGGTTGCGGCTGGGTGGTAAAAGGGCCCAAGCCCCGACTTGCCTGATATAGCCAGTCTGACTGCACCATGGCGTAGGAGGTCTCGCCACTCTTCAGCCGCTTCAGGTTTTCTATTGAACCCGATGAGCTCTGCAATGTGCACGCAAGTTGCTCATCGACCTCATGGGCCAGACGGCAAAACTCTTTGGTTATCTGGTGATAAATCCCCTGCTCACCCCCGGTGGTGATAGTGACGGTTTCAGCCATCAGGCCGGGTTGCCACAGTAGGGGCAACAGCATGGCGAGCTTCTTCATGATTGCGCCTCCTTGGCATAACCATCGATACCCCAGGTCCGCAGTTTGTCGATGTCGCGACACTCTCCCGATTCTGCCAGCAGGGTATAACCGGCGGCATGCATGGTTTGGGAGAGCAGATTCCAGTAGAGCGGCGCATCGGTCAGCTGACAGCTGATAAAGATGGGATTGAGCGGGTCAAGTTGATTGAAGGTATCCGCATTGAGGGGAATGGCGCTGAAGGCGAGCTCACACCCCTGTTCCTGCAACGCGGCCAAGGTAGACTGGCCGTGGGCGGGGAATGTGGCTACATCCCAGCGCCAATCCAGTGTTTTTCCTCGACCCTGGCTTAGCAGAGGGGCGATCTCGGACCATTGCGGATGATTGAGTAGGGAGAGGGGCAGCAAGACCCCTTCTATATGAGAGTGCTGCCACTGTTGCAGGGCGCTCTGGACGGTCGCGAGATCGCTGTCGGTTCCGAGGTGCTGACTGGGCAAGAAACGCTGATAGAGCGTGATCTCCCCTTGTGTGGAGACAAATTTTTGCAGTTGCCCGCCTTCCGGCAGTGGGCTCACTCCTTGCAGCGGCTGTGGGGTCGTCAGTGGCAGCTGTTTTCCCAGTTGGGTGATTTTGAGTCGTTGTTGCAGCAGATCCCGTTTGCGTTCGGAAACCAATTGGTTGATGGAAAGTGCCACCTCTTTAAGGTCTTGCAACCAGGGGGTGGGCAGGGTGCTGTTGAACTGGTGTTTACGGATGCGGATCAGCTGCAGGTTGATCTGTTCCAGGGGCTGCAGCAGGCGTTTGCACACCAGGGAGATGATCAGGGTAAATACGATGAGGCCCGCCAGCAGCGCCAGACCGGTGCGGCTGATGGCATTCCACAGATGCTGATAGGCGTAGCCGCTATGCCCCTCAAGGGTCAGAGTGCCCAGCATGCGCCAGCCATCGGTCAACTCTTGCTCAATCTTGACGGGCGGCATGCCGATAACCGAGGGAAGCCAGCCGGGGACATTTTGCTGGGTAGAGTGGAAGACCTTCTGAAACAGCAGCTGGCCATCGGGATCGATCAGGGTGACCGAGCTGACGAAGCCGCCATCGAACATGGCATTGACGATGGTCTCGGCCAGCACATTGTCGTCATTGAGCAGGGTTCCTTGCAGCACCAGCCCGAGAGCGGTGATGGCGGTTTCCAGGTTGGCTGACATCTGGTCGAGGATGGATTGGCGGACCGTCGTGACTTCCAGCGCAAACAGCAGCGCTGCACCGATCAGGAACAGGACGACAATTATTCTGATTAACAGTTTTGCTAACGACATGTCCACTCCATGGAAAAGTTATCGCAACATTTCGGGTTTCTATTCAATATCGAATCCGACCCGGTTCTTAAAAATAGGAAAAAATGGTTAAAAAAGACGATCATTTCTGCCCATCAGGGCAGGTTATGCATAAAATGTGAGGTTCATGCAGATTGTGATGAACTATTTGTAACTATTTTTGTCCAAAAAACAGTTTTATACGGTTTTGTCACAACTGACATCGCAACTCACACTCTTTAGATCTAAATACAGGATAGCGGATGAAACGTCTCCGTCCCTTGGTAGTACAGGCTGCCAATTGGGAACCACCGGTTCCCCGCAAACACTTTTACGCCATGCTGATGCTGACGGCCATGACCCTGTCAGCAGTGGCATTATTGCCAGCTCCGGGTGACATCCTCGAGCGGCCGCTGCGTCTTGAGTTGCCCATTGATACCGCTGGTACGGCAACCAACGAAAACAACACCGACTTTAACGAAATCCCCGATCACGAACTGGTTGATCAGAGTGCGCCGGATGACGACATCCCGGTCGATACCTCCCCCCAGTGGCAGGATTACCGGGTTCGCAACGGCGAAAACCTGACCGCTATTTTTAACAATCTCGGTCTATCCACCACCACCCTCTACAAGGTGCTGGACGCGGACAACAAGAACTATCTGGCGCGCCTCAAGCCGGGCCAGAATATCGAGCTGCTGATCGATCAGGACAACATCCTGCAGCAACTCAAGATCCGCCTGAACATCAAGCAGACGCTGGTGATGGCGCGCAGTGACGATGCCTACAGCGCCTCCATGATCAATGAGAAGGTCGAGTGGCAACCGCAGCGTTACAACGGGGTGATCAACGGCAGCTTCTATGTCAGTGCCCGTAATGCGGGGATTCCGGCCAACCATATCCAGAAAATTGCCAACCTGTTCCAGTGGCGGATGAATTTCGCCAAGGATCTGCAGAAGGGCGACAAGTTCAAAGTGCTGGTGCGCCAGGAGACGGTGGAAGGCAAGAGCACGGGCAACAGCCAGCTGCTGGGTGTAGAAGTGACCAGCCAGGGCAAGACGGTATCGGCCTGGCTCTCTGATGACGGCAACTATTACGACGGTCAGGGCAACAGTCTGGAGCGCGGATTCCGCCGCTACCCGACCCACAGCCGCTATCGGATCAGTTCCAATTTCAACCCGGCGCGCAAACATCCGGTAACCGGTATGGTGCGTCCTCACGAGGGCACCGACTTCGCGGTACCGGTGGGCACGCCAGTGCTGGCGACTGGCGATGGTATCGTCCAGAAGGCAACCAGCCACCCGCTGGCAGGTACCTATGTCGTCATCAAGCATGGCCGTACTCTCTCTACCCGTTATCTGCACCTGAGCAAGCTGCTGGTCAAGACCGGTCAGCGAGTGAAGATGGGCGACAAGATCGGCCTCTCCGGCAACACAGGTCGTTCTACCGGTGCTCACCTGCACTACGAGCTGCGGATCAACAACCGCCCGGTCAATGCCATGACTGCCAAGCTGCCGATGGCTGAACCGCTCAGCGGCAAGGAGCGTCGTCAGTTCCTTGCCAAGGTGAAGAGCTACCGCAAGGAGCTGGCCGCGGGTTGATACCTGTCGTCACAGCCTGAAATGAAAGGCCCCGCCAGATTGGCGGGGCCTTTTTACATGCGCCGTGAGGGTCAATAACCCTTGTCGAAGTCGATCTTGCCATCCAGTGGCTGGCCATCGATAAAGCGGATGTAGTTGCGCACAAAGATCTGGGCCACATCATCCGGGAAGCTGTAGGCGCTGTTGTGGGGGGTGACGATGAGGTTGGGTTGGCCCCACAGTGGACTGTCGGCAGGCAGTGGTTCCTGCTCGAACACATCCAGCACCGCCATCGCCAGCTTGCCGGTGCGCAGTGCGGTGAGCAGATCGCCCGAGTGTACGGCGCTGCCACGGCCGACGTTGAACAGGATGGCGCCCGGTTTGCAGTGTTCGAAGCGGGCGGCATTGAACAGATGACGGGTATCGCGGGTGGCTGGCAGCACGCTGACGATGACATCGGCCTGCGCCAGCATCTTGTTGAGCGCAGGTAGTTGATAAACCTGATCAAACCCGGCCCGCTCCCGACCGCTGCGGCTGATGCCCAGCACCTTCATGCCAAAATGTTTGCCGGTATGGGCGATATGCTGGCCAATGCTGCCGGTCCCCAGGATCAGCATGGTGCGCCCCTTGAGGCCCTGATAGGGGTGGCTTTGCCACAGTCGCTGTTTCTGCTGCTCCCGATAAAGGGGAATCTGGCGCATCAGGCTGAGCAGATGACCAAAGACATACTCGCTCATCAGCGGGCCGAAGATGCCGCGTACATTGGTGAGCTGATAATCACGGCGACTGTCAGGGTCGAGCAGCACATCGACTCCCGCATAGGTGGACTGGAACCAGCTCAGCTTGTTGGCTTTGGGCAGCAGCGGTTTGGCACGGGCCGGTTCGGCCATCAGAATATGGGCTTCGCCGATCAGCTTCTCGGCATCGCTCTGGTTATCGGCCCGCAGAATGCGCAGATGGGGGAGATTGGCGGCCTTGAGCAGCCGTTCGTAGTGAGCATTATCCTGGCTGAGCAAAAGAAGGGTACGTTGGCTCATACTCTTGTTCCTTATCAGAATTTGCGGCGCAACAAGATGCCGCTCTCGACCCATCTTACCTGACTTCATATCGCAACATAGCCGACCAGGGCGCTTTTTCGTTTTCGCCGCGCCCCTCGTGGGCTACAATCTGCCCCACATTTTGCAAAGGATCCGACTCCAGTGTTTGGTGACAAGTTTTATAAGCGACTGGCCGAGCTACAGCCTTGGCAACAGACCGTCTACACCCTGGCGCTGGCAGAGCGCATGTACCCCAACTATGCCCTGTTCTGTCAGGCCTCCGGCTTTGGCAATGCTGGCGCTTTCCGGCATGCGCTGGATCAGATGTGGGTCTACCTCACCGTCAAGGGATCCCGGGTCAATCTGGGTGCCATTCTCGAAGAGTTCGAGTCTCACATTCCGGATCCCCGCAAGTTTGAATCCTACGGTGCCTATCCGGCGCTTGATGCCTGTGTTGCGCTGGGCTGCGCCTACAACTCGGTGATCTGCCGGGTCGGCGAAGAGGCCAACGATGCCAGCCATGCGTCGGTCGGTACCGTGGCCGGTTTTATCGAGCTGCTGGAAGAGCGGGATCTGACCGAAGAAGAGCTTTACGAGCACGAGTACATGGAAGCTGAGCTGGAGTTCCAGGTTGAACTGCTTAAGCGGGTTGCCCATGAGCGCGACAGCGATCGTATCCTGGCCATCAGAGTATTCGCCTCTCAGGATGGCGTCTCCAATATCGGGATCAGTCTGGAAGAGTAATCCTCTGCGGCCCCTGATCGAAAAAAGCTCCCGTTCGGGTAAGTGCGCCTCGAACAAGCTGTTTTGGGGATTGTCTAGTGTGAAAAAATCCGAAACCAATTGATTTGGTTTCGGATTTTTTATTTTTATTGCACAGGCGATAGATTGACTGGCATGACGGGCTTTATGCCAACTGGCGTCGTTTTTTTATCTCTGCAATCGGCGGATGGCCGATTAGCTGGTGCTCTGGCGCACCTCGGCGGCGATCTGGTCGAGCAGCTGTTGCCAGCCCTGACCCAGTTCGTTCACCAGTGCGTTGTAGCCATCGGCCGGCAGTACCCGCTCCTGACGGAAGGGGGCATCGCGCAGCACGGTGCCATCTTCTGCCAGCAGGCGCCAGCGGCCGCTCAGCACGGCGCTGCCGTCATGACGGCCCTGAAAGCGCTCCACCAGAATGGTCAGCACCGGCCCCTTGCGGGCGCCATCCTGTCGCACCACCCAGCCCGGCAGGCGGGTGGAGAGGCCATTGAGGGTGAGCTGGTTGAGCTGATCGTCCAGCGCACCGGCCCAGCGATGGTACTCGGTGAAGTGCAGCTCTTGCCCTTCCAGCTGATAGACCAGACTGATCCGGTCGAGCTGGCTGGCCAGCGCCACCGGGCGCAGCACCAGCTGGTGCTGCGGTTGGGCCGGGGCCGTTACGGGTTGCTGGTTGTCGGCATCGAGCGAGTAGTAGTGCAGGCTTGGTTGGCTGCTGCAACCCGCCAGCAGGCCCAGCAGGGCCAGCGTCAGGATCTCTTTTTTCATTGTTTGCCTCGCTTGGGCTCAGGGTCCGATGGATGCGCGCGATCGAAGATCAGCGAGCTGGGCTGCTCGTTGAGGGAGTGCACCAGCGGCTGCAGTTCGCGCATCAACTGATTGAGGGTCTGCACCGACTGACGCAGATCCTGATTGGTCTGCGACTGGGCATCATAGGCCTGCAAGGTCTCCTGCAACTGCTTGAGGCTCTCGTTGAGCGAGGCGGGCAGCTGCTGGGTGGAATCCTTGGCGGTGAGCTTGTTCAGGTTGGCGCTGACTGCACTGATGTTCTTCAGGGTGCCATCCAAGGTGGTGAGTGACCCGTTGACCTTGGTCAGGGTGGTTGCCATGTCCATGTCGACAAACTTGTCGAGGATGAGGTTCACCTTGCGCTCGATCTGATCCAGCCCGCCCTGCACGGTGGGGAAGACCTGATAACCGGCCAGCTTGGCCTGTTCGAAACGTGGCGCGTCCGGATAGAAGTTGAGATCGATGATCTTGCCGCCGGTCAGCAGGCTCGAGGTCTTGAGGCTGGCACGCAACCCCTCCTTGAACTGCTTGCCGAACAGGGCACGCCATTGATCCTTCTCCGCCTTGGCATAGCGGTGGGAGAGGCGCTGCACCTCGATGCGGGCCAGCACCGGGATCTGGCGGCTCTTGAAGATCTGCACGCCCTTGTCCTCGATGAGGTAGGGGGCGGAGATGACGGTACCAACCCGAATGCCGCGATACTGCACCGCCGCGCCCGGGTGCAGGCCACCCACGTTGTCATCGAACAGGAAGACGTAGTCGATGAACTGATCCAGACTACCGGCCAGCACGCTCGCCTCATCCTGGAACAGGGTGAACCCTTCCATCTGTTTGACCGGCTCGCCAGGGGCCCAGCCGGGTGGCAGACCCATGGTGATGCCGCCATCGATCAGACTCTCCAGCGAATCCATCTTCACCTTCATCCCCTCGCTGCTCATGGAGACCTCGAAGCCCGGGGTCATCCAGAAGCGGGAGTTGCTGCTCACCAGAATGTCATAGGGGGCGTGGATGAAGATTTGATACTGCATCTCGCTCTTTTCCGGCAGGAACTTCGCCTCTTCCACCTGACCTATGGTGAAGCCCTGATAGTTGATGGGGGAGCCTTCCCCCAGCGCGCGGGTGTCGCGACTGCTGAGAGTGAGACGCAGCCCCTTGGCATCGAGGGAGGCGAGCGGCGGTTTGTCCAGCATGGCGTACTCGTCCCGCGCCCGACCTTTCTTGCCGGGGGCGAGCTCGATATAGGCGCCGGAGAGCAGGGTGCTCAGACCCGATACCCCTTCACGGCCCACTCTGGGCTTGACCACCCAGAACTGGCTGTCACCGCGCAGCATGCCGGAGGCGGCATTGGTCAGCCGTCCTTTCAGCACGGCATGGCTGTAGTCATCGCTCAGCTCGACGGCCTCGATACGGCCGACGTCCACTTCGCGGGAGCGGATCACCGTCTTGCCAGCGACTATGCCCTCGGCAGTGGCGACTGTCAGGGTGAAGCTGGGGCCTTGGGAGTACCAGTGCTGGAACAGCATCCAGAGACCGATGAACAGCGCCAGCAGGGGCACCATCCAGATTGCGGCGGCAGAGCTCAGAAAGTCAGAGCCCGGTTTCCACCTTTTTTTACGCTCACTCACGTTCGCGTTCTCCTTGTTGTAAATCCCAGATCAGGCGGGAGTCGAAACTCATGGCGGCGACCATGGTGATCAGCACTACACCTGCAAATGCGACGGCCGCAGGGCCGGGATAGATGGTCATCAGATTGTCGAGCCGGATCAGGCCCGCCAGAATGGCCACCACGAAGACGTCGATCATCGACCAGCGTCCGACAAATTCGGTCATGCGATAGAGTTTGAGCTTGCCGAGGGGGGAGGTGACATTGCCGCGCTGCACCATATAGCAAAGCCAGAATAGCGCCAGTATTTTCACCAGCGGCACCACCACGCTGGCGAAAAAGATCACCGCAGCTATGGGGTAGGAGCCCATGGCCCAGAGCAGCACCACACCGCCGAGGATGGTGGAGGGGCTGTCATCACCGAGAAACACCGTATCCATGATGGGATAGACGTTGGCCGGAATGTAGAGAATGGCGGAGGTAAACAGCAGCGCCCAGGTACGGTTCAGGCCGCCCGGCTTGCGGGCATGCAGCTTGCCGCCGCAGCGGGAGCAGCTGTGGCTGCCCACCTCGCTCAGGGCGCCACAGATATGGCAGCCCACCAGACCTGATTCCAGCGCGCCCGCTTCCGGGTCGATATCCCGCGCCTCGGTAGGGCCGAACAGCCGCTGCCACAGCCACATCTGATCCAGCGAGGAGATCATCTTGATGAGCAGCACGGTGTAACCGACGAAAGCCCAGAATGACAGCCCCATCTTGATGTCGGCCATCCCCATCAGCTTGACCAGCGAGATGAGCACCCCCACCAGAAAGACATCCACCATCAGCCAGGGTTTGATCCGGCAGAGCAGACGGCCGAGGGAGCGCAGGGCGTTGCTGTGCAGATCTTTATCGATCCGCCACAGCACCAGCATGATGGAGCCCATATAAACCAGCGGCAGGCCGATCAGGGTCAGGCTCAGTACCGCGCCGAGAAACAGATAGCCCTCATCCACCAGGGTGGTGATGCTCTGCAAAAAGGTCATCTCCTGGCCCACCCCTTTGGCCGAGAAGGACATAAAGGTAAAGGCATTGGCGAGCACGAACATGATGAGTGCCGCGAACCCGTAGGAGATCGGCAGCAACTCCTGCTGTGGCAGGTGGCGACTCAGGGTGTGTCCGCAACGGGGGCAGCAGCTGGCCTGTCCCACCTCGAGCGGTGTGGCCGGGATCAGCAGGTCACACTCTTCGCAGGCAGTGGCATCATGGACATAGGTGGTGTGGTGTTGGTGTGAAACCGGATGCAAGATAAAACCCCAGATAAGGCCCGTGGTAGAGCCAGAGCTGGCGATTATCGCAGTTGTGCTGGTCAGCGACCAGCCCCCCGGAGGCCGCTATTGCTGGCGGGAGTGAGAATGACTTTGACAAGCCAGTGCCCATTTAGCACAATCAAACGCCACTTTTTTTCCGCGGGACAATAATTTATGACAACTGAATCCCCCAGCTACTCCACGATTGAGCAAGCCTTCTCCCTCGGGAACGGGCAAGATTCTGCCCTCAACTGGTTGCGCAAGAACCGCAGTCAGGTCGCTATTTTTCTGGTGAGCGGCATCAAGCTGGAAGGCACCATCAGCGGGTTCGACCAGTACAGCGTGCTGCTGACCGATGCTCATGGTAACCAGCAGCTGGTCTACAAGGCCAAGATCTCCACCATCGCCATGCACACCGGCCGTCCGCAGGTGAATATCCAGCGTGCTCGCAAGCCACGTGTCTCCATGGCGCCGCGCCCCCACGGTGCGCCGGGTCGTTATGACGACAACCAGGGCGGCGGCAACAACGAGTAATCGTCTGCCCCGCACACCCCGTTGATGCGCCCTGCGTCAGCGGCTGACGGAACCTGCTCTCATTTTCATTCATGTCCCGTATGAGAGCCGGTTCCGGTTATCGTCCCTTGCAGGGCGATATTTTTTTCCGCACTACGCCGTTATGCCGACTGGTTGACCCTCTTTGACCATGCAGGTCTGCATACCCGCCGCTTCTCCGGCCTGTACCCCGATACCGGTATCTTCAAACACCAGACAGCCTGATGGCTCGACCCCCAGCTTGCTGGCGACCAGCAGGAAGGTGTCCGGATTGGGCTTGTGCAGCTCCACATCGTCTGCGGTGACCACCACTGAGAAGTAGCGATCTAGCCCGGTGTTGCGTAGCACCGCTTCGGCGTTGACGCGGGGCGAGCCGGTGCCGATCCCCATCGGGATGACGCCATGATAGCGCTCGACCAGCGCCTGCATGGCCGGAAAGACGGTTGCCTTGTGCAGGTTGGCCACATAGTGGGCGGTCTTGCAGCGGGTGACTTCGAGCGGATCGAGGGGGAGCTGCTGCTCCTGTGCGACCAGCAGGGCTATCTTGCGGCTCGGCATGCCACCCAGTTCATAGAACCAGTCGGCATCGAAGCGAAAGCCAAACTCACGGGCAGTATGTTCCCAGGCGGCGAGGTGCAGCGGCATGGAGTCGACCAGGGTGCCATCAAGGTCAAAGACCAGGCCTTGGAATCCGGAAAGGGTCATGGTGCGGGTCAGTCTCTGAAAAAAGGGAACCCATTCTAGCCAGTGGCTCCCCGCCTCGCCATCACCTAGCTGGTGAGAAACGCTTGCCCCCACATTTGTGACTGAAAATAGACGGGGGTGAGCTGGGCCGGATCGAGTTGATATTTGGGGGCAAGCTGCTCCAGCAGGGCCCAGTTGCCCTGTTCATAGGTGCTGACCAGCTGAAAAAGATGAAAGAGTGGCCCTTCGTGCAGTTCGATGGCGCGCTGCACGCTCTTGGGCAGGTGGGCCATCAGCGGCTCCGACAGCAGGGCGCCATCGAGCACCAGCCCCACCAGAAAGGCCCAGCTTGCCTCCGCTTTACCCAGCGCCGTGAGGGCAATCAACTCGCAGAAGCGGCCGCGGGCGATGGCCATGCGGGTGCAGGCCTCCGGCATGTGCTGGCTTACCCGGGCCAGACCGTTGATCAGTACGAACTTGCGGATCTCCTGCTCCCCCAGATAGGAGAGGGCGCGGGGCACCGAGGTGATGGGGGCGGCATGATCGAAGCCGGGGGCGTTGACGTAGGTGAGCAGCAGGCCGGGCAGCCAGGCATCCTGCTCCAGCAGGCGGGCTACCTGGGCGAAGGAGAACTCTTCGTGGCAGATGAGCTGGAGGATCTGCTGTACCAGCGCCATATCGGGCTGGTTGGCCCGCTGATTGACCAGCTCGGGACGGGCGAGAAAGCCGCCGGCAAAGAAGTCGACCCCCGCCTCCCGCAGCGGGAGAAAATCCGCCCAGGTTTCGATGTTCAGCGCCATCCGCTTGTGTTCGGTGGGCTGGCAGATCCCCTCTTCCCCCATCCAGTACACCAGCAGACGGCTTGCGCCGAGCCAGCGTGGATCCCGGTTGGCGCCGTGCACCGCCAGTCTGCGCCGACTGTCGCGCCACTGCTCCAGCACCGGGAACGAGTTGGGCTGGCGTTCACTGGAGGCTTCAACCAGCGGGATCGCGTCCTGATCCAGCAGCAGGGGACGCTGTTCATCGAGCTGTTCGTGGGTGAAGGGCACCAGATATTGGCGCCCCTGCGCCAGCAGGCGGCAATGTTGCGCCAGTGAAGGCCATTCGGCCGGTGAGCTGAGCTGATAGTCGATGCCGTAGGCCACCAGAGCCAGGCGACGATTGAAGATGGGGTAGCGACGCAACAGCATGGGATCACCGATAGGCCAGAGTGCGGGCCCTCCCTTGTGACTTGGCGTGGTAGAGCGCCTGGTCAGCCTGTTCGGTCAGGGTCTGCCATGCTCCGTCCTGGGAGGGAACCAGATAGCTAAAGCCTATGCTAACCGTAATGAAATCAGCAACCCGCGAGGCGGGATGGGGCATTTTTAAGCGGGCAAGACCATCGTGGATCCGTCTGGCCAGCTGTTCGGCCTCACCGGGTTGGGGGGCGCAGAGCAGAATGACGAACTCTTCCCCGCCGTAACGGGCGACCAGATTGGTGCAGCGCCGCTCTGCATCCCGCAGCACATGGGCCACCTGTTGCAGGCAAAGATCCCCCTTGGCATGGCCGAAGTGGTCGTTGTAGGCCTTGAACTCGTCGACGTCGATCATCAATACCGCCAGCAGGTTCTGGGTGCGCCGTGCCCACTCCCACTCCCGCTGCATGGTGATGTCCCACTGGCGCCGGTTGGCGATGCCGGTGAGGGGATCTTCCAGCGACAGCAGGGAGAGGCGGTGATTGGCCTCCTCCAGAGCCCGGTTGGTCTCGGCCAGCTGCATGGTGCGCTCGGCGACCCGGGCCTCCAGCTGGCGGTTGAGGGTTTCCAGCTGCTCTTGGGTGCGCTGGCGGATCAGCAGTTGCGACAGGATGGCGGCGTACTGTTTGAAGATCTCGCTCTGATAGGCTTTGAGCGGACGGTGCCAGAGCAGGTTGTCGGCGGCGATCCAGCCGATGGGGGTAGTGCCATCCCATAGCGATACCATGGCGTTCCAGCCACTGCCCACCTGCTGCTTCTCGTAGTAGAGAGGGGTATCTTCCATCACCAGCACGTAATCCTTGCGCCTGAGCGCCTCTTGCACCGTGGGGTGATCCGGAATGGGGCTGATGAAGTTGTGTTCATCCATCAGCTCGCCCTCCTCGCTGGTGCCCCAGGTGCCGCGCATGGTCTTGCCATCCGGTTCGATCAGGAAGATGGCGACCCGATCGAACTGCAGCTCCTTGCGGGCCAGCAGCACGGCATCCCGCAGCAGATCGTTCTCGCTGCGACTGCGGGAGAGGGTGACGCTGACCATGTGCAGCGCCTGCAACATGGTGAGGAAGGAGCCCTGCAGTGCCTGACTTTGTACCAGATCGGTCTGGGTATGGAGCCGCTGGTCCCGCTCCTGATTGACCTGGCTGGAGAGCAGGTGATTGCTGAGCTCGGCAGTCAGATAGTGGATAAGGAGCTGGATGCCCTGACGCTGGTGGGAGGAGAGGCGATCGATGCGGCGGCGGGTCTCCAGATAGATGACCCCTTCCAGTTTCATGTGACGCTTGAGAGGGAAACAGGCGCGTAACTGCGGCTGGGCGGGCTCCACATTTTCGCCGGGATCCGGCGGAGGTTGGAGTTGTTCGATCACCAGTTGTCCCTTCTCCATCGCCTTGTCGATCAGGTGGTGGGGCAGGGTCAATTGACCGAGATGGGCGAGATCAAGCGTGGTCAGCCCCTGATCGAGCTGAAAGCTGTAGAGCTGCGGTTCGGGGGCTTTCAGCCAGAGGTAGAGGCGTTCGGCATCGGTCTTTTCACGGATGGTGGCGAGGCTCACTTCGCATAACTGAGCGAAGTTGGTGAAGTGTTCCGGGTCCCATTCCTGCATACCAATATCCCTTGGATTGTACCCAAGCGAGTATAGACATATTTCTCCTTGATTAATATGTCAGAAAGGAGAGGCAGCGCACATAACGGTTGCTTTCAGCCCTGCTGGTGGAGACATTCACTGCGTTCTCTGCCAATCGTGGATAGAACTGTGTGCCATAACGGTATATATGGCAGCTTGTAGGGCGGGATGCTGGGCAAAAAAGAGCCCGCACGATGGCGGGCTCTCGGGCAGATTAGATGATTCTGCGCGGCTTATTCTGCCTTGGGGGCAGCCTCAGCGGGCGTTTCACTGCTATCGGCTGGCGCACTCTCGGTCGCCGGGGCTTCCGGTGCCGGACCCGGTACCAGATCTACCGCCGGTTTGGCGATGAGAGAGCGGGTCTCTTCCACCGCTTCGGTCAGCTTCACCTCGATGATCTGGCCGAGCTCGTAGACCACTTCGGTCTTGTCCAGATAGACGCGACCGTTGTCCCAGTTGCACTCCAGTCGATCCTTGTTGTCGAGAATATGGCGGGCAGGCAGGAAGACTACGGCGCCGTTCTCCTGCAGACGCAGCTTGAGACCGGCACGCATCACGTCGATGATCTCGGCGTTGAATACCTGATCGGTGCCAGCCGCTGCTTTCAGGTAGCGAACATAGAGCCAGTCGCCGATGTCACGCTCCACCATTCGGTGCAGGCGGCGGCAGGCGGTCAGATGCTCGGTGAGCTCCTGACTCGGGCGCTCACCCGGGGTCTTGCCGGCGATGACGGCTTTGAGCAGACGATGGTTGACCATGTCGCCGTATTTACGGATCGGGGAGGTCCAGGTGGCGTAAGCATCCAGACCCAGACCGTAATGGGCGCCCGGTTCGGAGGACATCAGCGCATAGCTCTGGAAGCGGCGGATCTTGCCATCCAGCCAGCGGGTGTCGAGGTTGTCGATCCAGCGGCGCAGGGCGCAGAAGCCGGAGAGGCTGGCGATCTCGTCGCGCTCGAACGGGGCTTCGGCACTCTTCAGCAGGTCGATGGCGCCGTCGAGGGACTCTTCGTCAAAGCCGGTGTGAACGTTGAAGATGCCGTAACCGACGCTCTTGCCCAGCACGCGACCGGCACAGATGTTGGCGGCGATCATCGACTCTTCCACCATGCGGTTGGCGATGCGGCGCGGCTCGACGTGGATGGCCAGCACTTCGCCATTCTCGCCCAGCTCGAAGTCGTAGTCGGGACGATCCGGGAATACCAGCGCATGCTCGGTTCGCCACGCGATGCGCGCCTCGGTCATTGCCTTCATCAGCGGCAGCTGGGCCAGTACGCCTGCGTCGATGGACAGCTCTTTGCCATGCTCGGCCCAGTCGGAGACGTCGTCATAGTTGAGACGGGCGTGGGAGCAGATGCGGGCGGCGAAGAACTCGGTCTCCTCCAGTAGCAGACCATCTTCGGCGATCAGCAGACGGGCGCACAGAGTGTTGCGCTCCTCGCCCTCTTTCAGGGAGCAGAGCTCGTCGGAGAGGGTGCGCGGGATCATCGGCACGTTGCGGCCCGGCATGTAGACGGTGAAGGCGCGCTGGGCGGCCTCTTTGTCCAGCTCGCTCCCTTCGGCCACATAGGCGGTCGGGTCGGCGATGGCGACCAGCAGCTCCCAGCCGTTGTCAAGCTTGGTGATGGCCAGCGCATCGTCCATATCCTTGGTCTTGGCACCGTCGATGGTGAAGAAGGGCACCTTGGTCAGGTCACGACGGGGCAGCTCTTCCTCTTCGATCACCTTCCACTCCGGCAAATCAGCCGGCTCGACCTGGGCCAGATTGTGGCGCGCCAGCACCACCCACCAGGGCACATTGTGATCTTCCTGGGCGGCGATCTTCTGGATGATCTCGGCAGAGAAGTTGCCGTCGACCAGCGCATGGCGCTTGAGGGTCGCCACCACCCAGTCACCTTCCTTGAACTCTTTCTCATCCAGGCCCTTCTTGACGCGGGCCTTGATGGCATCCTTGATCAGCGGGTGGTCGGCCACCACGTTGAGGCGGTCACGGAACATCTTGACCCGGGCCACGAAGCGAGTGACGGACTGCTCCAACAGGGTATCCGGCTCTGCCACTTCCTTCTCTTTTTCGGTGCGGATCAGGGCGGTCACCCGGTCACCGTGCATCACCTTCTTCATGTAGGGAGGCGGCACGAAATAGCTGGTCTTCTCATCGACTTCCAGAAAGCCGAAGCCCCGGTCCGAGGCGCGGATCACACCCTCTTTCTTGGGGATGTTTTCGCGGATTTGTTGCTTGAGCTGGGCCAGCAGCGGATTGTCTTGGAACATAAGTGAGGAACCTGAAGTGAAAACCTGGGTGGAGACCTGATGAAGGATCGCCCAGCACTATACGTTTTTAGCCCTGCAAAGCCAAGGTGAATGGCCTGCTCAGCGTGGTTTCAACTGCGATCTGGCATGGTCGATAAGGCGTTGGGAGAGCTGCTTGTGAATCCCTTTTTCCAGTACCCAGCGGTGCCAGTAGAGGCGTTCCGTCAGGACGTGGTCGGGACTGAGGTTGAGTAGTGACCCGTCAGCCAGCTGGCCTCTTATCTGCAATTCGGGAATGAGGCAGTAGGCCAACCCCTGTTCGGCCATGGCGACGAAGGCCTCTGACGAGTGGACCGTATGGCAGGGATAACCGCCGGGCTCCAGCCCGAAGTGTTCTCTCATAAAGCTCACATGCATGTCATCGCGCTGATCGAACGCCACCGCTGGTGCCTTGGCCAGCGCCTCCCGGGTCAGACCGTGAGGGAAGTGGCAGGCTACGAAGGCGGGGCTGGCGGTAAGCAGATAGTTCATCTCACCGAGCTCATCAACGCAGCAACCCGCCAGCGGCTGGGGATGCAGGCTGACTGCACCAAAGGCCTGACCCTCGCGGACCTTGTCGAGGGTGCGGCTCTCGTCATCGACCAGCAGGTTGAGTTCGATGGGGTGCTGTTTCAACAAGGGGGCAATGGCGGGCAAAAACCAGGTGGCCAGGCTGTCGGCGTTGACGGCGATACTGATCCGGATTGGCTCCTGCGGTTGGTCGGGGGTCAGCTCCCCCGCCAGTTCGAGCTCGAGCTGGTGTACCTGCCGATAGTGGGCCAGCAGTTTTTGGCCGAGTGGCGTGGCCTGCAGCGGTTGGCTGCGAATGAGTAGCGGCTCGGCAAACTGCTGCTCCAGCTGCTTGATCCGCTGGGAGATGGCCGACTGGGTGATATGGAGCGACTTGGCCGCCCGATCGAAGTTCTGCTCCTGCAGTACCGCATCCAGCGCCCGCAGCAGTTTGTAGTCCAGCTCTTTCATCTTCTCTCCCTTCCGTTGCCCAAGGGCTGACTCTACGTCACTCGGCAGGGGACAACAATGGGCGGCGGAAGGGGCGTTGCGCTGTGATTTTTGACAGTAGTGGTCAGGCCATTGAGGGAGGATACTCTCTGGTGCCGCATGGGGTAGCCCTGCGCAGATCGTAGCGACATCTTTATCCCGGGTCTGTTTTCCCGGGATTTTTTATGAGTGAACTGCCAGCACCGGTGACGGTTGCTGCAGTGGATAATGGCTGGTTTGATAATGGCCCAGCAGAGGTTGGGAGACCGCCTGCGCGAAGCGCTCATCCAGATGGAAGCGGATGCCTACGCCCCTTACCGCCCCCAGATCGACCGCCTGACGATGACCGAGCCGCTCGATGGGCAGGCCAAGTCGGCGGAAGATGCGCTCCACCGGCAGGCTGACGACGGCGACCAGCTCCCGGATCCCGTGGGCATGGGCGAAGGCATAGACCTCGCGGAAGATGACGCAAGTGAGTTCGCTGACGCCATTGCTCATGCGCGGTGCGCGCTGGGCATCTATAGCCAGACGGGTGAGTTCCCAGACATCGGGGGTGCGTGGCGCGCTTTCACCGGCAAGGGCGGTGGGGAAGATGGTGGGCAGCATATAGGCATCGGCACAGTTGAGCAGACGAATACAGCCACACAGCCCTTGTTCGTCCTCGATCAGCACCCAATGGGTGTCTGGCGTGTCGAAGCTGTCACGCTCCAGGCCCCGATGAGACTCGATATCCCAGCCGAGCCGGTCGGAAAAGACGCGATTTCGAAAGCGATAGAGTTCATTCTCCACCTCGTTTCGTGGATGTTCTCTCAATTTTCCTTTAAAAACCAACATTATGGACCCTCTATCTTGCTATTCGCCGTTATAATCACATGTCTGGCCAAGGGGGCTTTCATATGAACAGAGACCAACTGCTTGAGTACCTCGAACATTTCACTTCGGTGACGGACGGCAATCGTCTGGCCGAACTGATCGGTCGCTTTACGCTCGGGATGGGCTATGACTACTATCGCTTCGCCCTGATCCTGCCGATGTCGATGCAAAGGCCCAAGGTGGTGCTGTTCAACCAGTGCCCCGATTCCTGGGTGCAGGCCTATACCGAAAACAACATGCTGGCGTGCGATCCGGTGATCCGGCTGGCACGCAAGCAGACGCTGCCCATTTACTGGAACCGCCTCGATGAGCGGGCCAGTTTTCTGCAGGAAGGAACCATGGACGTGATGGGGTTGGCAGCCGAGTTCGGGTTGCGTAACGGCATCTCCTTCCCTCTGCACGGTGCTGCCGGGGAGAACGGTATTCTCTCCTTCATCACCTCCGAGCGGGCCTCGAGCGACCTGCTGCTGGAGTCCTCGCCGATCCTCTCCTGGATGTCCAATTACATCTTCGAGGCTGCCATTCGGGTGGTGCGTTTCAGCATGATGGACAGTGCGGGTAAAGACCCCTTGACCGAGCGCGAGACCGAGTGCCTGTTCTGGGCCAGCGAAGGGAAGACCTCTAGCGAGATCGCCTGCATCCTCGGGATCACGGAGCGCACGGTCAATTACCATCTCAATCAGGTCACCCGCAAAACCGGCTCCATGAACCGCTATCAGGCCATTGCCAAAGGGGTTAGTACGGGGCTTTTGCTACCCAATTTGGAGCAAGTTGTGGTTACCAACTTCCCCAGATTGCTGCAGTAGGCTGAGCCCGCAGGCACAACAGATTCTCCTGCCGCACTCTGAGGGTCACAATTGTCAGATCCGGTAATTGACAAGGGCTGGAACAGCGGCTGGGTATGCCGGTTTTTATTAGCAAAATGAATCAATAAGTAAATCAATGAATTTCTAGGAAGGAACTACCATCGCTATAGTGCCGCTCATTCATCATTTCGAACGGTACTCTCCATGATGTTCGCAACGACACTGCAAGGCTTCACCATCGGTCTGGCCATGATCATCCCTATCGGCGCCCAGAATGCCTTTGTGCTGAGCCGGGGCATCCATCGCAATCACCATCTGTTGACGGCCACGCTCTGCAGCCTCTGCGATCTCACCCTGATTGCTATCGGCGTATTTGGCGGGGCCAATGTGCTGGCCACCAGCCCCCTCGGCATGGCGCTGCTCACCTGGGGGGGCGTGCTGTTTCTCGGCTGGTTTGGTGGCCGTTCCCTGCTCAGTGCCTGGCGTGGTAAAGGGGAGGGGCTTGCCGAGTCTGCTCAGCAGATGGGTGCCAAAAGCGTGCTGGCGATGACGCTGGGAGTTACGCTGCTCAATCCTCACGTCTATCTCGATACATTGATGCTGCTCGGCTCCCTTGGCCGTCAGGTGAGCGAGTCCCTGCGTCCGGCTTTTGCTGCGGGGGCCATGCTGGCCTCGTTGGTGTGGTTCTACTCGCTGGCGCTGGGTGCTGTGGCACTGGCGCCCTGGTTGGCCCGAGGCCGGGTGCAGCAGGGGATCGATCTGCTGGTTGGCATCATCATGCTGAGCCTGGCTATTCAACTGGCCATAGGACGTTGAGGAAGTTAAGGCGGCAGGAATGAGCGACCGGTAACAAAAAGATGCCACTCACATGAGTGGCATCTTTGCTATTGACAGGGTTCAGACCCTGAACTGGGAGAGCAGGCGCTGCTGCAGCAGGCTAGCCTGATGGAGCGAGGAGGCGAGTTGCAGACACTCCTGCGCCTCCTGTTCTCCGGTTCTGGCTTGCAGACTGATGCCGGAGACCTTGTCAGAGGAGTGGCTCAGGGTGTGTGACAGTTGACCTGTGGCTACGGCGACCTGCTGCACCATGTCGGCCAGCTGGTCGATGGCGCCTTCCACCTTGAACAGGATCTGCTTGGTGTTCTCGGAGTCCTGCATGCCGGACTCCACCGTCTTGAGGTTGCGTTGCATCATCAGATAGGCGGTCTCGGTCTGCTGCTGGATGCTGCTGATCACCTGGCTGATCTCGGCGCTTGATGTCGCGGTGCGATTGGCCAGGGTGCGCACCTCGTCCGCGACCACCGCAAAGCCACGCCCCATCTCCCCTGCGCGGGCCGCTTCGATGGCCGCATTGAGGGCAAGCAGGTTGGTCTGCTCCGAGATACCGCTGATGGTGGAGATGATCTGGCCAATTTGACCCGCCTGCTCCTTGAGGGAGTTGATGGCGATGGCACACTCGCTCACCTCTTGTACCACCCGTTGCATGCCCGCGCTGGCGGAGGCGACATACTGGCTACTCTCGGTGGTCAGCTGGCGCACCTCATTGGCATTGTGGGCCGCCATGCTGCAGTTGTCCGAGATACCGGTGGCGACCTGCACCATCTGTTCACTGTCGTGGTGCAGGGCCAGCGCATGTTCGGCGGTCTGGCGGCTGCTCTGGCTGATTGCCTCCACCCGGTTGACCGAGGTGTGAACGTGTTCGCTGATGTGCTGGTTGTTGTCCATGGTGGAGCTGATCATCTTCTGCAATTTCTCGATGAAACGATCCACGCTGTTGGCCAGCGAGCCTATCTCGTCATCCCGTTGCAGGTTGATGCGGGCGTTGAGATCTCCCTCGCCGGCGGCGATATCCTGCATTCGTTTGTCCACTTGCAGCAGCGGGGTTACCAGTTTGCGGGTCAGCCAGAAGCCGCAGAGGGTGACCATGACCAGGCTCAGCAGCAGGCCACCCAACAGCAGGGTGCGGGTCTGGCTAATGATGCCGTTGAGCTGGGCCACCTGATCCTCGACGGTGGCATCGCCGCTCTCCTCGATGGCAACCAGCTGTTGTCGCAGATCATCCGCACTGACCTCATAGGCGGACTGCTGGGCCTGATAGCTGCCGAGCGCATCGACCCACTGTCCCATCAGTTGTTGATGCCGGGTTAACAGGGCGCGATACTCTGCCGACAGTGTTTTGCCGGCAAATTCGCCGGTTCCCTCGATATCGAACAGCCCAGTGCCGAGCATGCTGTCGATTGCTTCGTGGTAGAACTCGGTCGCTTCTTTCAGCTCGGCCTTGATCGCCTCTGTGACTCCTTGTCTGCGCATCTTCTCCAGCGCATAGAGCTGGCGTAAAAAGCCGATGTTGGACTCCATCCCCCCGTCGGCCGCTTCCCAGCGAGTGGAGAGGCCGCTGTTCCAGCTGATGGTCTGGTCGGGGGATTGGGTCAGCGCCTCGACCGCGCCGTCGCCGATCACCTCCAGCTGGGTCGAGAGGCGGGCCATCAGATCGGCGTTGTGATGCAGTGCCTGATCCACCTCTGTATACGCGTGATAGAGCGCCAGCAGCTTCTCTTGTTGCTGTTGATAGTCCTGCTTGTGCTGTTCCATGGTGGCAAGGGCTGCACCATCAATGAGCTGCCCCTGGTTGACCCGGGCCAGCGCGTCATCGGTCGCCGCCTTGGCAGCATCAAGTTCGGCGCGATTGAGCGGGGTACCGTTTTGCATCTTCTGAATCTGTAGCTGTTGGTTGCCCAGCTCTATGGAGCCCTCCATGGCGCCATCGGCGGTCTGCCAGGCGGCGCCTAGTACGTAGGAGAGCAGATTGGCTAGCCGCTGGCTGCCATACCAGCCAACGACCCCCATGCCAAGCGTACAGCCGAGCAATATGGCAAGACCCAGATTGGAGGTGGTAACAATTTTCATGTGATGGCCTTCCTTGGTATCGACATTGGCACCAGTTTCGGTTCCGAACGGGTTTAGTGTAGTGGTTTATCCCCTCGCTCGGGGGCCGGTGCGGCGCTGAAACATCCCATGCACTGGCTGCACCCGATCAAGCATGGTGGAAAATGGGATAAAAAGCCTCTCTGACCACAAGGGTGTTGCTGCCCTATGCTGGATACTTATCCAGTTATTCTTTATGCTATGAGCCAATTTACGAATAGTTGTATTGGTGAGGAGAGAGCCGTGATTGGTCGCTTGAGAGGCATTGTCATTGAAAAGCAGCCCCCCGAGGTCCTGCTGGAAGTGGGCGGGGTTGGCTATGAGGTACAGATGCCGATGAGCTGCTTCTATGATTTGCCGGAGATCGGCAAGGAAGCGACCATCCATACTCACTTCGTGGTGCGGGAAGATGCCCAGCTGCTCTATGGTTTCAACCACAAACAGGAGCGGGCGCTGTTCCGCGAGCTGATCAAGACCAACGGGGTCGGCCCCAAGCTAGCGCTGGCTATTCTCTCCGGCATGACAGCTACCCAGTTTGTGCTGAGTGTCGAACGTGAAGAGATAAGCTCTTTGGTCAAACTGCCGGGAGTCGGCAAGAAGACCGCCGAGCGTCTGGTGGTGGAGATGAAGGATCGCCTCAAGGGGTGGGTCAGTCACGACCTCTTCTCCCCGGCCATGGTCACCTTGCCAGCCAGTGAACCAGAATTGCGGGCACCTGATGTGACCGAGGAAGCGGCCAGTGCGCTGGTGGCCCTAGGTTACAAGCCGCAGCAGGCGAGCCAGATTGTCAGCAAGATCGCCAAAGAGGGGATGTCGGTGGAAGATATCATCCGTGAATCCCTGCGTAGCCTGGTATGAGGTAGTTGATGATTGAAGCAGACCGCCTCATTTCGGCCAGTGCCGCCCGTGAGGATGATATTATTGACCGGGCTATCCGCCCCAAGAAGCTGGCTGATTACACCGGTCAGGATACCGTCTGCGAGCAGATGGAGATCTTTATCGAAGCGGCCCGTCAGCGGGGTGAAGCGCTCGATCACCTGCTGATCTTCGGCCCGCCGGGTCTGGGCAAGACTACCCTCGCCAACATCGTCGCCAACGAGATGGGGGTCAATATCAAGACCACCTCCGGCCCGGTGCTGGAGAAAGCGGGGGATCTGGCGGCGCTGCTCACCAACCTCGAACCGAACGATGTGCTGTTCATCGATGAAATCCATCGCCTCAGCCCGGTGGTGGAAGAGGTGCTCTATCCGGCGATGGAGGATTACCAGCTCGACATCATGATCGGGGAGGGACCCGCAGCTCGCTCCATCAAGCTGGATCTGCCTCCCTTCACCCTGATTGGCGCCACCACTCGGGCCGGTTCACTGACCAGCCCGCTGCGGGATCGCTTCGGTATCGTCCAGCGGCTGGAGTTCTACAACGTCAAGGACCTGACCGATATCGTCTCCCGCAGCGCCCGTTGTCTGGGGCTCGACATGACGGAAGATGGTGCCATTGAGGTCGCCCGTCGCTCTCGCGGCACGCCGCGGATTGCTAACCGTTTGTTAAGGCGGGTGCGCGACTTTGCCCAGGTGAAATCCGATGGCCGGATCGACGGCCCCATTGCTGCTCGCGCCATGGACATGCTTGATGTCGATAACGAAGGTTTTGACTTCATGGACCGCAAGCTATTGTTGGCTGTCATAGACAAGTTTATGGGGGGCCCGGTGGGTCTCGATAATCTGGCCGCCGCGATCGGGGAAGAGAAAGATACTATCGAAGATGTGCTGGAGCCTTATCTGATCCAGCAAGGGTATCTGCAACGTACACCCAGAGGACGGATTGCGACCACACGAGCCTACGCTCATTTCGGTCTTCAGCGACCAGATGAGAAGTAAAAACAGTCGTTTGAACATGAAACCGCCGTCAAAGGCGGTTTTTTATTATCCGGGCAAAAAAAAGCCCACGGCGGATGCGGTGGGCAAAGACAATTCAGGATGGATGTTCACAGACAGTGAGTGCGTCTGGACACAGACCGGAAAATAAACAGGTGAGCCGTCGCGAGCTCTCAGAGTCGGTTCAGTTGATAGAGCTGAACAAAGGAAAGCTTGTAGTAACGGATGGTTTTAGCAACAAACTTTTTCATCTTCGATTCCAATAGACAGGTTCAAATTGATCGTCGAATACGTACCGTGAACCCGGATTAACCGGCCTGTATCCAAGGGTATGCCCTCACTGCGAGGCGCATTGTAGGAGTTCGAATCGACCCCGGCAAACAAGAAAAATTGCACTCTTCAAATTAGTTTATCTAATGTCTTTATTGATGAAATTGGCTCGCATGAGTATGCATTCTTTGCAATTTTAAATTGAGTTTTCGAATCAGATTGCCTGACTCGGATAACATGGAAAAAGGCGCGTCATTCACGCTTTTCAAATTAAACCGAGTGGCGGGATGTTAAATTCTTAAATTGATTTAAATCAATGTTTTACGCTTTATCGTGTTTTGTGATCTGGCTCGCGTCAATAATCGTGAAATAGATTAAAAATGCCTTTCAAAGCCATGTATGGCGGGTCCTTTTACATTGATTTCAATCAAATAAAGGTGATATAAAAACCCGGTCATCATGGGCGAGAATAAATTTAGGCTGATTGTTTTGGAATTGTTAAACATTAGCTTTATTTGCGTTCTCGTATTGCCTTGTTGTTAATGCCAGTGGTTACTGAACGCGTTTTGTTGTGACATGTCCCAATAAGGCTCATTCGATAACCTCCAACGGAAGCTTTGTGCTTAAAACTTAAAATAGCCGTGCCAATAATCGGTGAGGAAACATCATGATTGCTGAGCATGTGGTAGACCTATCGCGGTTCCAGTTCGCTGCGACGGCCCTTTATCACTTTTTGTTTGTACCCCTGACGCTGGGAATGGCCTTTCTCCTGGCGATCATGGAATCCGTCTATGTGATGACCAACAACACCATCTACCGGGACATGACCAAATTCTGGGGTAAGTTGTTTGGTATCAACTTTGCCTTGGGGGTCACCACAGGTCTGGCCATGGAGTTCCAGTTCGGGACGAACTGGGCTTACTACTCCCATTATGTCGGCGATATCTTCGGGGCCCCGCTGGCTATCGAAGGGCTGATGGCTTTCTTTTTGGAGTCCACCTTCGTCGGTATGTTCTTCTTTGGTTGGGATCGTCTGAGCAAGCATCAGCATCTGGCTGCCACCTGGTTGATGGCGCTGGGTACCAACCTCTCCGCCCTCTGGATCCTGGTCGCCAACGGCTGGATGCAGAACCCGGTCGGTGCCGAGTTCAACTTCGAATCCATGCGGATGGAGATGATGAGCTTCGCTGACGTGGTGCTCAACCCGGTTGCTCAGGTCAAGTTCGTCCACACTGTGGCGGCTGGTTATACTTGTGGCGCCATGTTTGTGCTGGGTATCTCCTCCTACTACCTGCTGAAGAATCGTGATGTGGCGTTTGCCCGTCGCTCCTTCGCTATTGCCGCCGCGTTCGGTATGGCTTCCATCGTGTCCGTGCTGATCCTCGGTGACGAATCCGGTTACGAGACCGGTGAAGTGCAGAAGGTGAAATTGGCCGCTATCGAAGCCGAGTGGGAAACTGAACCTGCTCCGGCCGCCTTTACCCTGTTCGGTATTCCGAATCAGGAAGAGATGCGCACCGACTACGCCATCAAGATCCCCTATGCACTGGGCATTATCGCGACCCGTTCTCTGGACGGTCAGGTCACCGGTCTGAAGGATCTGAAGAGCGAGCACGAACTGCGCGTTCGTAACGGTATGACCGCTTACGACCTGCTGACCAAGCTGCAATCCGGTGACAAGTCTGACGAGACCCGCGCTCGCTTCGACGAAGTGAAGCAGGATCTGGGCTACGGTCTGCTGCTCAAGCGCTACACCAGCAACGTGACCGATGCTACCGACGAGCAGATCAAGGCCGCCGTGGATGACTCCATCCCGCAGGTTCTGCCGCTGTTCTTCGCCTTCCGCATCATGGTTGCCGTCGGCATGCTGATGCTGGTGCTGATTGGTATGGCCTTCTATGACAGTGCCCGCCACCAGATCGGCAAGCGCAAGTGGCTGCTCAAGGGTCTGCTGTGGGGTATCCCGCTGCCGTGGATCGCCATCGAAGCAGGCTGGTTTGTGGCTGAATATGGTCGCCAACCCTGGACCATTGCAGAGGTGTTGCCGACTTCCCTCTCTGCATCCAATTTGCCTGCAGCCGAGATCTGGTTCTCTCTGATCGGTATCTGCCTGTTCTATACCGTACTTCTGGTTATCGAGATGTACCTGATGTTCAAGTATGCCCGTCTTGGCCCCAGCAGCCTGAAGACTGGCAAGTATCACTTTGAACAGATCAAGGCATAAGGAGAGCGACCATGTTTGATTACGAAACTCTGCGTGTCATCTGGTGGGCTCTGGTCGGCGTACTGCTGATCGGTTTTGCCATCACTGACGGCTTCGACATGGGGGTAGGCGCACTGCTCCCGTTCGTCGGCAAGAAAGATGTCGAGCGCCGCGTGATGCTCAACACCATGGGGCCGCACTGGGAAGGTAACCAGGTGTGGCTGGTCACTGCCGGTGGTGCCTTGTTCGCCGCCTGGCCGATGGTGTATGCCGCGACCTTCTCCGGCTTCTACATCGCGATGATCCTGACGCTGATGGCGCTGTTCCTGCGTCCGGTCGGTTTCAAGTACCGCTCCCTGCGTGCTGATGCCAAATGGCGCAGCAACTGGGACTGGGCCTTGTTCGCCGGTAGCGCCGTACCGCCCATCGTCTTTGGCGTGGCCTTTGGCAACCTGCTGCAAGGCGTTCCGTTCGAGTTTAACCAGTTCATGATGTTGACCTATCACGGCAACTTCTTTGGTCTGCTTAACCCGTTCGGCATTCTGGCTGGTCTGGTGAGCCTGTTCATGCTGCTCACCCAGGGCGCAACCTGGTTGATGATGAAGACCGACGGTGAAGTGCTGGCGCGTTCCCGCACTGCCGCCATGATCTGCTCACTGCTGACTCTGGTGCTGTTTGCTGCCGCGGGTTGGTGGGTAAGCGGTATGGAAGGCTATGTCATCGTCAAGGCTGCCGCGACTGACGCAGTATCCAACCCGATGAACAAGGAAGTTGTCCTGCAGGCTGGTGCCTGGATGAACAACTACACCCTCTATCCGTGGATGGTGGCCGCCCCTGTACTGGGTCTGGCCATGAGCCTGCTGACTGCGCTGTTTGCCCGCATGAACATCGGCTGGCTGGCGTTTACCAGCTCCTCGCTGGCGATTGCCGGGGTCATCCTCACTGCCGGTTTCTCCATGTTCCCGTTCGTGATGCCCTCAAGCCTTGAGCCGTCACTGAGCCTGACCATGTGGGATGCTACCGCCTCTTTCAACACCTTGCAGGTGATGACTGTGGCTGCAGCGATCTTCGTACCGATTGTGCTGGGTTACACCATCTGGACTTACATCAAGATGTTTGGCCGGGTAACCAACAAGCACATCGAAGATAACCAACAATCTCTCTATTAAGAGGTGCGCTGATAATGTGGTATTTCACCTGGATCCTGGGGCTGTTGCTAGCCTGTGCATTTGGCATCATCAATGCGCTGTGGCTGGAACACACCGAGAACATGGATCGTCAGATCGATGAAAACAAGTGATCGACTCGCCAGGCTGGCCGCTCCACTGGAGCGGCAGCCGTGGCAGGGGTTGATGTTACTCGCGGCGGCCTTGTTGGCCGTCGCTATTTTACAGGCCCCCAATCTGATCGCGGCCAACACCAGCGAGCATGGTCTCTGGCTTGCTCCCTGGCTGATGTGGGCCGTCTGTTGTGGCGTACTTAACGGGCTTGGCTTTCATCTGAAAAGCCTGCCTGGACGTGTGCTGTTCAACCCCTGGCTCGCCTGGCCCAGTTTGTTGTATGGCCTCTGGCTGACACATTCATATTTCCTTTCATAAAAAACTGGGGGAGGCAGGATTTCCCTGTCTCCCCCTGCTTCTTTCCTATTCAGCCCTGCGCTATGATAGCCCCCCATCTGACTGTCGAATGGATCACAGATTGTTATGGGGGAAGTCTTTGAGTTTCCGGTGCGTGTCTACTACGAAGACACCGACGCCGGGGGCATCGTCTACAACGCCAATTATCTCAAGTTTATGGAACGCGCTCGCACCGAGTTTCTTCGTGCCAAAGGGGTCGAACAGGACGTCTGGCTGCAGGAGGGATATGCCTTCGTGGTGAGCCGAACTGAGATCGATTTCCGCTCGGCGGCCCGTTTTAATGAACTATTGAATGTATTAACGCAAGTGATTGAAGTGAAACGCGCATCCCTGCGCTTTTCGCAGCAGATCCTGGCGGCTGATGGACGACTGATCACCCAGGCCATGGTACAGATAGCCTGTGTCAGTCATCCGCAAATGAAACCTGTAGCTATACCTGAAAAAATCAAGGGAGTGCTGTTAAGTGCACGCTGAAATTTCGTTTATTGGCCTGTTTTGGCAAGCCAGCCTGTTGGTAAAACTGGTCATGATGACCCTGATGAGCATGTCTATTGTCTCGTGGGCGCTGATTATCCAGCGTTCAAAGGCGATCAAGGCGGCCAATCTCGCATCGGAACAGTTTGAAGATCGCTTCTGGTCAGGGGTCGATCTCAATCGCCTCTATCAGGAGTCCTCTTCCCGCCGCGATGATATCGAAGGCATGGAAGATATCTTCTACTCCGGCTTCAAGGAGTATGCCCGCTTGCTCAAGGCCGGTGCCCGTGGTCAGGATGCGGTGATGGATGGTACCTACCGCGCCATGCGCGTCTCCCTCTCCCGCGCGGTGGATGATCTGGAATCCAACCTGCCGGTGCTGGCGACCATCGGCTCCATCAGCCCCTATATCGGTCTGTTCGGTACCGTATGGGGGATCATGAACGCCTTTATCGCCCTGGGTCAGGTGCAGCAGGCCACCCTGCAGATGGTGGCACCGGGTATCGCGGAAGCGCTGATCGCGACCGCCATGGGTCTGTTTGCCGCTATCCCGGCGGTTATCTTCTACAACCGCTTCTCCAACAAGGTCGAGCGGCTGGAGAACGCCTACGCCAACTTCATGGACGAGTTCACCACCATTCTGAACCGTCAAATTGCACAGCAGCAGGGTGATCAGTAATGCAAACCTATCAGCGGATCCGGCGCAAGAAGGTGGCCGAGATCAACGTGGTTCCTTATATCGACGTCATGCTGGTGCTGCTTATCATCTTTATGGCGGTCACGCCGGTGATCACGCAAGGGGTCAAGGTGGATCTGCCACAGGCTGAGTCCGAGCAGTTGCCGGAAGATGCCAAGCCGCCCTTCATCGTCAGCGTCAATACCGAAGGTGAGTATGTCATCAAGGCTGGCGAAGCCGATGACGAGCCGGTGCCAAGCGGAACGCCAGAGGCGATGCAGCAATACATCACCGAAAAAGCCATGGGCTATCTGGCGATCAACCAGAATGCCCCCGTGGTGGTCGCGGGTGACAAGGCCGTGCGCTACGAAGAGGTGATCCTGTTGATGGTGGCCCTCAAGAATGCGGGTGTGCCTCAGGTTGGCCTGATGACAGATCCGGTGAACTAACGGAGATGGATGTGAAGCGTGGTATTTCCGGTTATCTCATCGCGTCGTTTCTGCTGCACCTGATCATCGGCATCATCCTGTTTGTCGGGCTTGATTTCAGCAAACCGAAACGACCCGAATCGAAGGGGCAGATCGTCAATGCCGTCATGCTCGATGAGAACTTCCTCAACGAACAGGCCAAGCAGATCCAGCAGCAGAAATCTCAGCCCAAGCCTCAAAAGGTAGAGAAAGAGAAGGATAAGGAAGACACGGATCTCGCCAAGCGTGAGCTGGCTCAGAAACAGGAGCAGCTTCGCATCGCCGAGACCAAGCGCAAGCAGGCCGAAGAGGCGACTCGCAAGGCCGAGGCCGAGAAGCAGAAGAAGGTGGCCGAGCAGAAGCAGGCGGAAGAGAAGGCCCAAAAAGCCGAGGAAGCCCGCAAGCTGGAAGAGCAGAAGGCCAAGAAGGCCGAAGCCGAGCGTAAAGCGGCGGAAGCCGAGAGCAAGGCGTTGGCGCTGAAGAAGAAAAAGGAACAAGAGAAGAAAGAGGCCGAAGAGAAGGCCAAAGCGGCAGAAGCCAAGGCCAAGAAAGCGGAAGCTGACAAGAAGGCCAAAGCTGAAGCCGAGAAGAAAGCCAAGGCAGAAGCAGAGAAAAAAGCCAAAGCCGAGGCTGAGAAGAAGGCCAAGGAAGAGGCTGAGAAAAAGGCAAAAGCTGACGCAGAGAAGAAAGCCAAGGCAGAGGCCGAAAAGCAGGCCAAGATCGCGGCTGAGCGCAAGCGTAAAGCCGCCGAGCAGGCCAAGCTGCAAAAAGAGATGGAAGAGATGATGCAGCAGCAGCTGTCGGCTGAGGCCAATGCTCGCAGTCAGGCGGCATCGGCAGCAGCCCAGGGCGAAGTCGACAAATATGCGGCGCTCATCAAGGCCACTGTTGAGCGGTATATGATTTTGGATCCCACCATGCGGGGCAAAACATGTACTATCGGCGTACGTCTTGCGAGCAGTGGCTTTGTCATATCGGTAGATAACGGCCAGGGTGACCCGGCGGTTTGTCGTTCCGGTAAGGCGGCTGTTCTGAAAGCCAATCAACTGCCTGTGCCCAAGGATCCTGCGGCATTCGAGATGTTGAAGGAATTTAACCTGAAGTTAGAACCGAGTATCTAAGCGTGATAAAACGAGGTTGCTTGCCTCCGGTTGGCAACCTCTCGCCGAGAAAGGAATTTAACCTCTCATCTATATTGGAACCGAGTATTTAAGCCATGATCAGAAAAGTATTTTTTGCTTTGGTTGGCTGTTTGTTGCTGGGCCAGAGTGCCCAGGCGGCCCTGGACATCGTCATCACCGGCGGTATTGATAGCGCACGCCCCATCGCCGTTGCTCCCTTCAAGTGGGAAGGTAACGGGCAGTTGCCGCAGGACATCGCGGAAGTGGTCTCCAACGACCTGATGCGCAGCGGCAAGTTCAAGCCGCTGGCCCGTGGCCAGATGCCGCAGACCCCGAGCAGCAGCAGCGAGATCAACTTCGCTCCCTGGGCCTCCCAAGGGGTTGAAGCCGTGGTGGTGGGTTCCATTTCGGCAGTCGGTGACGGCACCTACAAGGTCAACTTCGAGCTGGTCGATGTGCTGAAAGGCCAGCTGGCCAAGGCACAAGGTGGCGAGAGCAACGGTTACATCCTGGATAGCCGCATGGCGACCATCCCGGGTGCCCAGATGCGCCAGTTTGCCCACCGTATCTCCGACATCGTCTATGAGCGTCTGACTGGCGAGCGCGGTGCCTTCCTGACCCGTCTGGCTTATGTCTCCGTACAGCAGGGTACCCAGTTCCCGTATCAGCTGCGTATTTCTGATTACGACGGTTACAACGAGAAGACCCTGCTGCGCTCCCGCGAGCCGTTGATGTCTCCGGCCTGGTCGCCGGATGGCAGCAAGCTGGCTTACGTGAGCTTCGAGAACCAGAAGTCCGAAATCTACGTGCAAGATATCTACACCCAGCAGCGCAGCCTGATCACCAGTTTCCGCGGTATCAACGGGGCGCCGGAGTGGTCTCCGGATGGTCGTCGTCTGGCTATCGTTCTCTCCAAAGACGGTTCACCGAACCTCTATGTGGTTGATGTCGCTAGCAAGCAGCTGACCCGCGTCACAACCAGCCGTGTGATCGACACTGAACCCTCCTGGATGCCGGACGGGCAAAATTTGTTGTTCACCTCTGAACGTGGTGGCAAACCCCAGATTTATAGCGTAAATTTGGCGACTGGTATGACTCGCCGGATGACTTGGGAAGGTGAATCCAACCAGGGTGCATCCATCACTCCTGATGGCAAAATCATGGTGATGGTGACCCGTGTTCAGGGACAGTATCGTATTGCCCGTCAGGACATGGAAAACAATGCCCTGTTGGTCCTTACCCAGAGTGCTCTGGATGAGTCGCCAAGTGTGGCTCCCAATGGCAGCATGATCATTTATGCCACCATCTATCAGGGTCGTAAGAGTCTCGCGTTGGTGTCGACTGATGGTCGCTTCAAGGCTGTGCTTCCGACCAGTAGCGGTGAAATTCGTGCACCAGCTTGGTCGCCCTTCTTGAATTGATAAAAATCCAATTGTTTTTTGTTTTGTTATAAAGGTTTAAGGAAATAGCATGCAACTCAATAAACTGCTCAAGGGTTTGGCCATCGCACTGCCACTGTTCACCCTGGCCGCTTGTAGTTCTTCTTCTGATTCCGACGCCGCTGGCGCTGAATCAGGTATGACCGACGGCATGGGCGGTGTACAAACCGGCGGCGCCAACGGCATGTTGTCCCCGGAAGAGCAGATGCGTCAGAAGTTCGAAGCACTGCAGCGTGACAACGTGATCTACTTCCCGTTCGACGGTTACGATATCCAGGGTCAGTACGCTGATCTGCTGGATGCCCACGCCAGCTACCTGCGCGAGCGCCCGAGCGTGAAAGTCCTGATCGAAGGTCACGCCGATGAGCGCGGTACTCCGGAGTACAACATCGCCCTGGGCGAGCGTCGTGCCAAGGCTGTTGCCAAGTATCTGCAAACCCTGGGTGTGCAGGCCGAGCAGCTCTCCATCGTCAGCTATGGCGAAGAGAAGCCGCTGGATCTGTCCCACACCGAGGATGCCTTTGCCAAAAACCGCCGCGCGGTTCTGGTTTACTAAGGTTTGAACCGAACGAAGTTCGTTTATATGCAAGCGGCCATTTCGATGGCCGTTTTATTTGCACTAAACGCCAAGGTTTGATCCGAATGAAATCTGCATATGCGAGCGACGATGGCGCTGGCCGTTTTATCTGTACTAAACGCTAAGGTTTGATCCGAATGAAATCTGTGTACAAGCAAGCTGTCGTTGCGCTGGCCGTAATGGTTGCTCTGAATGCGCAAGCTGCGGCACCGGTCAGCGATCTGGGCGGTGACTCAAGTGGTGGGGTTGTCCTTAGCGGCAACAATGGCGCCATCGTGCCCACCGGTAGCCTGGAAGATCGGGTTGCCCTGCTGGAGCGCACCCTCAATGCCCGTCTGCGACTGCAAGCTGAATTGCAGCAGCAGGTCGACTCCCTGCAAGGGGAGGTCTCCGAGCTGCGTGGTCAGCTGGAGCAGCAGACCTACCAGATGGAACAGTCGCAAGAGCGCCAGCGTCAGCTCTACCAGGAGCTCGACAAGGTTGCCAGCAGCCAGCAGGCTGCTCCAGCCGCCCCGGCCCCTGCTGCTGCCACACCGGCTGCCGCCGCCAATTACTCAACCAATCAGGATGAGAATCAGGCCTACGACGCAGCAGTCAACATGGTGCTCAAAGAGAAGAACTATGACAAAGCCATTCCGGCTTTCCAGGGCTTTATCAAGCAGTACCCCAATTCGGGCTATGTTCCCAATGCACACTACTGGCTCGGCCAGTTGCTGTTCAACAAGGGTGACAGAGCCGGTGCCTCGGCCCAGTTCTCGACCGTGGCCAACAAATACAGCAAATCCCCCAAGCGAGCCGATGCGCTGCTGAAGCTGGGTATGCTGGCGCAGCTGGATGGCAAGAAGGCGGAAGCCAAATCCTTCTATGAGCAGGTGATCAAGGGCTATCCCAACACCTCGCCGGCCCAGTTGGCCAAACAGAGTCTGGCCAAGCTGTAACATTGCTGTATGTCACTGTTTTCGTAACGCTACTGTAAAAACAGCCTGCATTTGTACGCACAGTGAGCAAACGGATTTAAATTACGAATTTTCTGTTGCACCGGAAATTTAAATCCGTAATATAGGCCGCCGTCAGAGCCGAAGCAGTAATGCAGTCGGAACTGGTCGTGGTGAGGGTCGTTAGCTCAGTCGGTAGAGCAGTTGACTTTTAATCAATTGGTCGCTGGTTCGAATCCAGCACGACCCACCATTTTCTCCACTCGGTGGAGACAGAATTCCCAGGTCGTTTAGCTCAGCTGGGAGAGCACCTCCCTTACAAGGAGGGGGTCACTGGTTCGATCCCAGTAACGACCAC
>NZ_JANFNV010000007.1:141860-177550 GCF_024436075.1 Aeromonas sp. JL9
TCCCAGGTCGTTTAGCTCAGCTGGGAGAGCACCTCCCTTACAAGGAGGGGGTCACTGGTTCGATCCCAGTAACGACCACCATATTTGCAGTAAAAAGTTTAAAAAAATGATTTAGATGGGTCGTTAGCTCAGTCGGTAGAGCAGTTGACTTTTAATCAATTGGTCGCTGGTTCGAATCCAGCACGACCCACCATCATTTCAGAATCCCAGGTCGTTTAGCTCAGCTGGGAGAGCACCTCCCTTACAAGGAGGGGGTCACTGGTTCGATCCCAGTAACGACCACCATATTCGCAAGCGAGGCTGAGATATCAGCTGCGATTGCAGAGAAAGTCCCCACTCAGATGGGGATTTTTTTTGCCCGCAATTCAGTACTTCAACTTCTTCTGTTGCCGGTGTGGCGAGCCGAACGCCACCTCTTATTGTGCCACTCTGCCACTCTGCCACTCTGCCACTCTGCCACTCTGCCACTCTGCCACTCTGCCACTCCGATCCTTCTTCATCCTGCTCTTCCGAGATTGCTCGACGGCCACTGACCTCACTCCTGTCCATCGTGATGCTGCTCATATGAACGCCTGTAATAAAGTGAACGCCAGCAATAAAAGGGCAGGCCAAGGCCTGCCCGCAAAGATGCGCAAGGTGCTACATGATCCCGCGGATCAGGATCCCGCTGATCAGCAGCGGCGCCACCACGCGCCAGCACCAGAGCAGCGCCAGACGCAGGGTGGGTGACAGGCCGGCAGGCAATATGGCATCACCCAGGCGCCAGCCCAGCAGCAGGGTCAGTACCAGACCAAACAGCGGCATCATCAGGTTGGAGGTCAGATAGTCGAGCAGCTCGAAGATGGTCTTGCCAAACAGGGTCAGATCGCTCCATGGGCCGAACGACAGGCTCACTGGAATGCCGGATGCCATGATGAGCAGGGTCAGTACCCGGCAGGCGCCACGACGAGACCAGCCCCACTCCTCGGTAGTGAAGCGCACCAGATGCTCCAGCATGGAGATGGAGGAGGAGAGGGCGGCGACCAGCAGCAACAGGAAGAAGATCACCCCCAGCCCCTGACCGAACGGCAGATGACTGAACACGGCAGGCATGGTCATAAAGGTGAGCCCTGGGCCCGCGGTGGGATCGATGCCGGTGGAGGCCAGCGCCGGGAAGATCATCAAGCCCGCAAGCACCGAGATAAGGCTGGCCAGGGTAACGACCCAGACCCCGGAGCGCAGCACCCCTTCGCTATTGGGCAGGTAGGCGCCATAGGTCGTGTGTACCCCGAGCCCGATGGAGAGGGAGAAGAAGGCCAGCCCCAGCGCGTCCAACACGCTCTGGCCGGTCAGCATGGAGAAGTCCGGCAGCAGCAGCTGGCGTACACCCGCCATGGAGCCCGGCATGGAGAGGCCAACCCCCACCAGCAGCAGCATCATGATGAAGAGCGCGGGCATCATCCAGCGCAGTGCCCGCTCCACTCCTTTCTGAATACCTCCCTGCACGAACCACCAGGTTAGCCCAGCAAACACCAGATGGGTCAGCACCGGCCACCAGGGGTTGCTGACATAGCCGTTGAACAGGGCGGTGAGGGCGCTTCCTTCGTTAAGGTTGAGTTTGCCAGCCATCGCCAGCGCGGCGTAACCCACGGTCCAGCCACCGACCACGCTGTAGAAGCTGTAGATAAAGAAGCCGCAGGCGATCCCCATATACCCCATCCAGCGCCAGTTCGGCCCCACCAGTTTGTGAAAGGCGCCGAGCACCCCGCGCTGGCTATGGCTGCCGAGCAGGGTTTCGCCGACCTGTACCGCTACCCCCAGGGTGAAGCTGAACAGCAGAAACACCAGCAGAAAGGCGCCACCGCCATTGGTGGCGGTCACATAGGGAAACTTCCAGATGGCACCAAGGCCAATCGCTGTGCCTGCTGCGGCCAGCACATGACCGAGACGGGAAGACCACTGAACCTGGCTCATACAACCTCCGGGTAACACGACATCGAAGCAATACTCCTCTGTAGCAATAAACGACAGACCATAAAAAAGGCCGCCTGAGGCGACCTTTGCAATGAACATTCAGAAAAACTGTGCGTGCAAGGTCACCTCTCTTGCGAGCTAAAAAATCGACCAAACAGCACGAGGATGGCAGACATGAGGTGGCAACCTGACCAATGAATGAGGGAACAGCCTAAACCATGGAAAGAATAATTGACACATAAAATCAAAAATTTTTTATGTGTGCCGTTGTCACCACTCTGGCTATACGCACAACTCAATGGGGGAAAACCTCGCCGGGCCGTATCTTTTCTACCTTGTGGCTATTTACTGGGCGATAATCGACGTAGATTCTTCTGGAACTAGTGACTGCTACATGGCGCTGACGGGAACAACGATGAGACAGGATGTCGTATGAGATGGATGGTGTTGCCCTGGTTGCTGATCAGCCTGAGTGTGACGGCGCAGCCTGGATTAACCCTGCTGAGTCACGACTTACCCCCCTTTACCGAATACCGCGACGGCAAGCTCGATGGCTTCGCCATTCGTTTGATTGATGAGGTGCAGGAGGAGCTCGGCACCCGTTATCCGGTGCGGATTTACCCGCTCAAGCGGGCGCTGGCGCTAGCACGGGTCGAGCCCGGCTATGGACTGTTCGTGGTACAGCGGCTTCCGGAGCGGGAGTCCCATTTCAAATGGGTTGGCCCGCTCTTTATCAATCGGGTCTTTATCTATCAGGCGCCGGATAGTCGCCACCCGCTGACCTCGCTGGCGCAGCTGCGAGATCTGCCCAGAGTAGGGGTGGTGCTGGGCAATGCCGATGATGTGCGGCTGACCCATGAGGGCTACACCAATCTGGTGCGCTACAAGACGGTCGGGGAGGCGATAGAGCGGCTGATGCTGGGCAAGATCGATGCCTTGCCGATGGCGGAGCTGGTGATGGAGGCCACCCTCGACAAGATGGGGTTATCCCGGCGCAGCATCGTCAGCAGTGGCGTGCTGCTCCATCAGGCCGGTCTCTATATCGTCTTCTCCAAGGGAACGGATGATGCCGAGATCACCCGCTGGCAGCATGCCCTGGAGGCCGTCAGAGCCGCACAGGGGCGGGCCGATGAGCCCACCCGCGAAGAGTAACCGTCACACCAGACCGCGAATCAAGATCCCGCCGATCAGCAAGGGGGCAATCCAGCGCCAGCAGTTCATCAGCAGGTGATGCCAGTGGTTGGCAATCCCCTGCGGCAGCGCCTTGCGTCCCAGCTTCCAGCCCAGCAGCAGCGTCAGCATCAGGCCGAACAGCGGCATCATCAGGTTGGAGGTGACAAAGTCCAGCAGCTCGAAGATGGTTTTGCCAAACAGGGTTGCGTGTTGCAGCGAACCAAACGACAGGCTGACCGGAACACCGCTAACCATGACGAATCCAGTGATGGCGCTGCAGGCCGTGCGGCGTGACCAGCCCCAGGTCTCGCACAGGAAGCACTGCAAATGCTCCAGCAGGGAGATGGCCGAGGAGAGCGCCGCAAAGACCAGCAGGGCGAAGAAGATCACCTCAAGTACCTGACCGAAGGGCAGCAGCTGAAACACCGCCGGCATGGTCATAAAGGTGAGGCCGGGGCCGGAGGCGGGATCGATACCGGTCGAGGCCAGCACCGGGAAAATCATCAGCCCCGCCAGTACTGCCACCATGCTGGCCAGCAGCACCACCCAGAGGCTGGAGCGACCAACCCCTTCGCTGGTCGGCAGATAGGCGCCGTAGGTGGTGTGAATGCCAAGACCGATGGAGAGGGAGAAGAAGGCCAGCCCCATGGCATCGAGCACGCCAGACATCCCCAGCTTGCTGAAGTCGGGCATCAGGAAGTGACGTACCCCCGCCATCGCATTGGGCAGGGTGAGGCCAAAGGCGACCAGCATCAGGATCATCAGGAACAAGGCCGGCATCATCCAGCGCAGGGTGCGCTCCACCCCTTTCTGAATGCCGCCTTGCACCACCATCCAGGTAAGGGCGGCAAACAGCAGATGGGTGAGAATGGGCCAGACGTCGCCGCTGACATAGTCATTGAAGCGGGCGGTGAGGGCCGCCGCATCGCCATGGTTGAGCTGGCCTGAGATGGCCATGCCGGTATAACCCAGGGTCCAGCCGCCCACCACGCTGTAGAAGCAGTAGATGAGCAGGGTAGAGATCACCCCCATTACCCCAACCCAGCGCCACTGTTTGCCGAGCAGATCGGAGAAGGCACCGACTACCCCGCGGCGACTCATGCTGCCGAGCAGGGTTTCCCCCATCAGTACCGCAACCCCCAGGGTGAAGCTGAACAGCAGAAAGACCAGCAGGAAGGCGCCGCCGCCGTTGACGGCGGTGACATAGGGGAATTTCCAGATTGCGCCGATACCGACCGCGGAACCCGCTGCGGCGAGGATGTAGCCGAGTCGGGATGACCATTGGGACTGCTTCATAAGAACTCCAATCGAGCGCCCCTTGGCAGGGGCAGAATGGCGCTCATGTTACGGAGGTCACTGCGCAATCACTACGACGGTTATCAGGTGTAAATGCGATTTATTGGCATGATTTGCTAATTTAATTCTGTTTTTTGCCCAATCCTGCCACCAAATAAAAACCGGAGCGAGATTGCTCCGGTTTGGTCTCTGACAACGGCTCGTCGGCGGACTAGATCACCCCGAGCTCCCGCAGCCGCTCCATCAGGTAGCTGTGGGCGGTATGGCGCTCGGAGAGCACCACATCCGGGCGCGGGTGGAGGAACAGCGGCAGGGAGATGCGTGACTTGCTGGCACTGCCACCGGTCGGGTTGATGACGCGGTGAGTAGTGGAGGGATAGTAGCCGCGAGAGGCCTCCTGCAGCATGTCGCCGATGTTGATGATGAGGGTGCCAAAGTCACACGGCACATCCATCCATTCGCCATCGGAGCTCTTCACCTGCAGCCCCGGCTCGTTGGCGGCGGGCAGGATGGTGAGCAGATTGATATCCTCGTGGGCGGCTGCGCGGATGGCACCCGGCTCCTCGGTACCATCGAACGGCGGATAGTGCAGCACCCGCAGCAGGGTCTTCTGGCTCTCTTCGATCATCGAGGAGAGGGGGCAGCTGTAGTGAGCGGCGATATCGGCCGGGGTGTACTGCTCGACCCAGCCCAGCAGCTCGGCGGCCAGACCGTTGGCGAGACGGTAGTACTCCATCGCCTGCTCTTTCAGCTCTTCCGGCATCTGGCCCCAGGGGTAGATGTGGAAGTACTCCTTGATGTCTTTCTGGCTATGGCCCTTGGCCACCTCGGAGACCGACGGCGGGAAGTAGCCATCCTGGGTTTCGCGGTTGAACAGGAAATCCTGCTTCTGCTCGCTCATGAAGAAGCGATACCAGTTTTCGTAGATGGACTGCACCAGCTCTTTCGGAATGGGGTGATTGGTCAACACGCCAAAGCCGGTGGTTTGCAGGGATTCGGTGAAGCGTTGGGCCGCATCGGGTGAGCGGTAATCGACGGTCAGGACTTTCATTGTTTTTGTTGCGCGCCAGTTAAAAGATGGCGCAGTTTACCTTGCACCTGATAACAAGGAAAGCGGGTTGGCTGCCCCGTCTGGCGTGGTCGCGAATAGTGACAAAAATATCAAATAAACCGCGCCAGACCGTGCGGGGGCGCATCCCTTGTTATGGCCTTTTATCCTCTCTAGAATGCCGCTCACTATCTTTTCCGGAGTCTGTTCATGTCCCCCAAAATCCTGTTGCTGACCCTGCCGGTATTGCTGGCGGGATGCAGTGCCCTGTCAGAAGATGAGTGCCGCACCATGAGTTGGTACAACCTAGGTTATCAGGATGGATCGGAAGGCAAAACCCGTCAGGCGACCCGCGATTACGTTTCCTCTTGCAGCGAATATGGCCTCAAAGTGGATGAGGCCGAGTGGAAACGGGGCTACGACAAGGGGTTGGAGCTCTACTGCATCCCCGAGCTGGCTTACAGCAAGGGCAAGGAGGGGCAGGCCTATCTGGGGGTATGCCCCAATGACGCCAGCTTCCTCAAGCAGTATCAACGCGGCTACGAAGAGTACAAACTGGCCGCCCGCATGCGGGAGATCAGCGACGAGCTGGAGCGTACCGAGCGGGATATCGATACGCTGGAGCGCAGCATCCGCAACGAAACCAACACGGAACAGCGCGACTACTACCGCGCCAAGCGCGATCGGGCCATTCGCCACTACGAATCCCTGCGCCGGGAGTACAACCGTCTGCGCTATCCGGATCGGGTGATCCAGTTCTCCTTCGGCGGTTAATCCCTCTCTTCATGGCCAGCCCGCGTGCTGGCCATGTTGCACCTTGTCAGATCAGGCCAGTACCCAGCGCTGTAGCGCCAGTGCGATGCCATCTTCGTTGTGGTCGGCCGTGACCCGATGGGCATGGCTCTGGATCTGCGGCGCCGCATTGCCCATGGCCACCGCCAGCCCAACTTGCTCGAACATGCTGATGTCGTTGTTGTTATCCCCAAACGCCACCACCTGCTCCATCGCAATCCCTTCGCTGGCTGCCCACTGGGCAAGCCGGTTGCCCTTGCTGCAACCGGGCTGTACCAGCTCTACCGCATAGGGGGCCGCCCAGTCGCGGGTAAAGGGTATCTGCTCGACCACCTCGCCCATAAAGGTGTGCAGGCGTGCCGGATCCTGATTGAACAGCTCCAGTTTCCAGACCGGGTTGTCGAGCCAGCCTGCCAGCTCCTCAACTGGATGGATGGCGATCTTGAGGTGATCCGGCTGATTGGCCGACCAGTGGCGGATGCGGGTGACATGCTCTTCACAGCCGATGTAGCCAATGCCTTCGCTCAGGTGGAACAGGGCGCCCATCTGCTGTGCCTCGACCGCGGCCAGCAGCTCGGTAAGCGGGGCGGCCGCCAGCGGGTCGCCGCTGAGGATCCGGTTCTGCACCGGATCATAGAGACAGGCGCCGTTGCTGCAGATGATGGGAGTATCGAGCGCCAGCTCGTGGTGAAAGGGACGCGCCGTCATGTAGTGGCGTCCCGTGACCAGCAGCACCTTGATGCCGTGGGCGCGGGCCTGCGCCAGGGCTGCCCGGGTGGCCGACGAGATCTTGTGATCCCGGGTCAGCAGGGTGCCATCCATATCGAGCGCGATGGCCTTGTACTCACTCATAGCTCCTCCAGCATCGAACAAATCCGCAAAGAGCTTTACCGTCCCAGACCCGGCGCTCCGATGCAAGTCTTGCCCGTGGCCGAAGCGCCGAACTGTGATCCCTTCGTGGCTCAGGTGCAGCTGGCCAGCTGTTGACGACGGTCGGCACGGCGGCGCAGCAGATAGAAACCGGCGGCACTGGCAAGGGAGCAGAGGGTGGCGAGATAGAAGGGCCACTCGGTACCGGCCAGCAGCACCAGACTGCCGAGCAGCACCGCCAGGATCTCGCTGCCCACGGCGAGGGCGCGGTAGAGCCCCATCGCCTGCCCCTGTTGCTCCGGGTGACTGCGGTTGGAGATCGCCACCGAAGTGGCCAGCTCCCCCAGACTCATGCCGATGCCAGCGGGAACGAAGGTAAGTGCCAGCCCCCACCAGTGCACGGGCAGGATAAAGAGCAGCATGCCGCTCGCCATCACCAGATGGCCGACAATCCCGAGGGAGCTGCCGCGCCAGTGGCGGGCGATGCGAGAGCCGAGCCAGGAGCCCGCCATCATGGGCAGGCTCACCAGCACCGCCGCCTGCGCCAGCTGGGCCGGATCCCAGGCCAGCCTCTCCACCAGCCAGATATTGAAGTAGGTGAAATAGAGCTGCACGGCGCCATAGCTGATCAGGGTAAGTGCGAAGTAGGGCTGCAGGGCCGGTTGCAGCAGCAACTGGCGGCTGGAGAGGGTCGCAGTCTGACGGGTGGCCGCCACCGGAGGACGATAGGGGATCAGCCAGTAGACCAGCAGCAGGTTGATCAGGGTCATTCCTACCGCCAGCCAGGCGGCCAGACTGTAATCCCCCGAGATCACCGCGGCGTAGCCCCCGATCATCGGCCCCACGACCCAGCCCAGATTCATGCCGATGTTGATCCAGGCGAAGCTGCGGGCCTTGTGCTCCTTGCCGGCGAGATCCGCCGCCATCGCCTGCACGATGGCTATGTTGCCGTTGCATAGCCCCTCCACAATCCGGCTGAGCAGCAACAGGGGGAGGGAGCGCCAGGCGATACCGAGTGCCATCAGGGCATAGCCTGCCAGTACCCCGGCCAGCGAGAGCAACAGCAGTGGCTTGCGGCCATAGCGGTCGGAGAGCCGTCCGAGCCACGGGCAGCCCACCAGCTGGAACAGGGGATAGAGCCCCATGATGACCCCCAGCCACACCTTGCGGCTCCAGTCGGAGGCTTCCGGCGTCAGCATGCCGTGGGCCGGATCCAGCAGCAAAGGTGCCAATACCGGGGAGGGTAGACTGAAGCCTGCAACTGCCAGCGTGACCGTCATGACCAGCACCCAGAGGGGATTTTTGTGCCCGTGTTTCTCCATGTTGCACCAATTAAGTAAAGTTATTGGTTTATTTATGCTGATTCATAGACGGGATTAAGTAAAGTGAATTGTTGATTTAATAAAGGGCGATCCCCATAATGAGACCATGAACGCAAGCACCGACAAGATCCTGTTTCTGCTCAAGAGCCATGGCCCGCAGAGCGCCGCCGCGCTGGGGGAGCAGTTGCAGATGACCTCCATGGGCGCCCGCCAGCACCTGCTCACGCTCGAGCAGGAGGGGTGGGTTACATTCAGCGACGAGGCGCGCGGGCGCGGTCGTCCCGTGCGGCTGTGGCAGCTCACCGAGCAGGCCTGGCAGCGTTTCCCCGATAGCCATAGCGACCTGACCGTGCAGCTGATCGACAACGTGCGCGAGCTGTTTGGCGAGGAGGGGATGGAACGGCTGATCCAGCAGCGGGAGCAGCAGATGCTTGCTCGCTATCAGGAGGAGCTGGGGTCCCATGGCCTCTCTGGCCGGCTGGCGGCGCTCAAGGAACTGCGTACTCGCGAGGGCTACATGGCGGAGATCCGCCGCGAAGAGGATGGCAGCTGGCTGCTGTGGGAGAGCCACTGCCCCATCTGTGCGGCGGCGCGCACCTGCCGTGGTTTCTGTCGCAGCGAACTGGCGCTGTTTCGCCAGCTGCTGGCGCCGGCGACGGTGGAGCGGGAGCAATATCTGCTGGAGGGGGCGCATCGCTGTCTCTATCGCATCACGCCGCCCGCGCTCTGATTGCGCCAAACGCCCAAAAACAACAAAGCAGGCGCCGGGATGCCTGCTTTGTTGCCTTCGGGGAGGGGGTTCTCTCGTTCCAGCCCGTCGTTTCCCGATAAGGTAAGACGGCTGATGGGGCTCTTGACCCGGTAAGGTCCTTCACCGCAGAGACCCGGTCAGGTATCTGCTTTGCCACCGGAAGATGTAACCATAGTATCCCTCCCGTACCGGTGAGTGGTTGCAAAGTAACCACTTATTTCGGTTGTTTTTGCAATAGTTCACCCTTAATCTAGGAAAAGTGGATTAGTCATTGCAACGAGGAAGGGTAAATGCTGAAACTTGATCGCATAGACAGACATATTCTCGAGCTGATGCAGGAGAATGGCCGCATCAGCAATCTGGAACTGGCCGAGCTGGTCGGGCTCTCGCCGTCCCCCTGCTCCCGCCGGGTCAAGGCGCTGGAGGATGCCGGTCTCATCGACACCCACGTTACTTTGCTCAACGCCCGCCAGCTTGGCCTCACCCTCACCGCCTACATTCACATTTCCATGGACAGACACACGCCGGAGCGGTTCGAAAACTTCGACCGTGCAATCAGCGAGTTGCCCGAAGTGCTGGAGTGTGATCTCATCACCGGCAACGATGCCGACTACCAGCTCAAGGTGGTGGTGCGCGATATGGAGCACTACCAGCACTTCCTGCTGGACAAGCTGACCCATATTCCGGGGGTGACCGGGGTGCGCTCCAGCTTCGTGCTGCGCCGCATCAAGCACAAGACGGCTCTGCCGCTCAACCATCTGGGTTGAGCCCGCGCAAGCCGCTTATAGAAACAGAAAGAGGAGGCCAGTGGCCTCCTCTTTTGCTATTCGCTCTTGGTTATTCGGTAGTGGTTATCGGGTCTGGATTAGCTGTCGCGGTGACGGGGCGACTGCCGTGGTCAGACGCTGACCTGGCTGATGTCTTCCACCTGCAGCAGCCAGCCGCTCTGCTCCTGCTGCGGTTCGCCGCTGACCCGCAGCCGCTCGCCGGTTGGCACCCACTGCCCCTCGGGCAGGGAGACCAGCAGGCTCTCGCTGCCGTTGTCGAACAGCCAGCGATCTTCGCCAAGCGATTCAATCAGATAACCTTCCATCTCCACTCTGGACTCGGCTTGCCAGGATGGCGCAACGGAATCACGGCTCTCGATGAAATCCCCCTGAACACCAAAACTGGCTAGCCCCCACAGAATGGAGAGCCCGACGATGGATGTTTGCATCTTGTCTCTCCTCTTTTGGAACTGTAGGGCCAGTATGGGAACAGAAAACTGAGCGCACCATGAACAAGGTGGCAAAGTGCTGGCGAGATCGCGAAAAAATCCGGCCAATTGGCCGGCAGTGTCATTTTATGGTGCCTGGATCACACTATTTGGCGGCTTCTTCTGCCATCCGTTCCGCTCTTGGCTTATTCGTCCACATGGCTACCCCGCGATGATCCCCACAGATCCCCTCTGCTACCACGGCGCGAACCCGGGTGCCATCTTTGCAAATGGCCTGCCAGGCGTCGGCATCATCGATGGCGAGCGAGTTGGGGGGCGGCGTGGCTTGGCAAGCCGTGAGCAGCAGGGCGCACAGGGGGAGCAATTTTTTCATGGCGGACTCCTCGAGGTAATGGGGGACTGAGAGGATGGGGATGGCCTCTCCATCCGGGCTTCACTCCCCAGCATCAGTGATAACCGGTTCAGGGGCAAGGGGAGGAGCCACCGACAGGCGCAGGTGCCGTGCAGCCGGGGCTTGCCCTGTGCCCTCCTTGGGCCTAAGGTGGGGCCGTTTTACTGCCTGATTGAAGGAGCGTTTTCATGTCCACTCTCTATCCCCGCGTCGGGGTCGGCGTCATCCTGACCAACGCCCAAGGCCAGGTGCTGCTTGGCAAACGCAAAGGGAGCCATGCCCCCTACTGGTCGATCCCGGGTGGTCATCTGGAGTTGGGGGAGAGCTTCGAGTCGGCGGCGATCCGCGAGGTGGCCGAGGAGACCGGACTTGAGATCCACGGGCCCGAGGTGGTGGCGGTGACCAACAATCTGGAGACCTGGCGCGAGAGCGGGCTGCACTATATCTCGGTGGCGCTGCACGCTAAGGCCGATGGTGAGCCGCAGCTGCTGGAGCCGGAGAAGTGCGAAGGCTGGGTCTGGTGCGATCCGCGCGCGCTGCCCGAGCCCCACTTCGATGCCAGCCGCCAATCCATCGCCTGCTGGCTGGCGGGACGCTGCTATCTGCCGGGTGATGTGCCAATGGTGTCGGCCGAATCAGTCTGATTGTCATAAAACGATCATCGCGCTGTCATAATATCCCTCTTCATCGGGAGAAGAGGGATGAGGGAGAAGAGCGTGGGACAGGTATTTATTCAGTTTTTATGGCTGGGATGCATCAGTTTTGGTGGTCCGGCCGCTCATATCGGCTATTTCCAGCGCACCTTCGTCCAGCGGCTCGGCTGGCTGACACAGGCTGAATTTGCCCACTTGCTGGCCCTGTGCCAACTGCTGCCGGGGCCCGCCTCCAGCCAGCTTGGTTTCGCCATCGGTCGTCATCGCGCCGGTCTGGGCGGGGCGCTCTCAGCTTTTCTTGGTTTCACGCTGCCCTCATTTCTTCTGCTACTGGCGGCAGCGATCGGCATCGGCCAGCTGGGCAGCAATTTGTGGCTCGACGCTGCGCTGCACGGCCTTAAACTGCTGGCGCTCATCGTGGTGGCCGATGCGGTGCTCACCATGAGTCGTCAGTTCTGTGCCACGGGAATGACCCAGGGGATTATGGTGGTGACCGCTGCTGCACTCTGGTGGCAGCCCGGTCTGCTGACTCAACTGTTGATGCTGGCGGGAGCTGCGTTGATCTGCGCCCGCAGCCAGCGCGGGGCGGGTAGTCGCCCAGCCTCCGCCGAGCTGCCTGCTGCCGCTGCCAGTCAGCCTCATTGGCCGACCCTGCTGCTGTTTGGCATCCTTTTTATCGGTCTGCCGCTGCTCGCTAGCCCGATTGGCCAGCTGGTTGCCGACTTCTATCGCGCCGGTAGTCTGGTGTTTGGCGGTGGTCATGTGGTGCTGCCGTTGCTGCAAGAGAGCGTGGGACACACTCTCAACGAGCAGCAGTTTCTGACCGGTTACAGCCTGGCCCAGTTGGTGCCGGGCCCCATGTTTACCCTTGCCACCTATCTTGGCGCCCAGCTGCAGCCCGAGATGCCGCTGCTCGGAGCCTTGTCGGCGACCCTGGCGCTCTTTGCACCCGGTTTTCTGCTGCTCTGGGCGGTGGGCCCCTGCTGGCAACAGTGGCTGGCCCGTCCCCGTCTGGCGGGGGCTGTCACCGGCATCAATGCTGCCGTAGTGGGATTGCTGCTGGCGGCCCTCTATCAGCCGGTGTGGCAGAGTGCGGTGCTGGCGCCGACCGATCTGGCGCTGGCGGCCATCGGCTTTTATCTGCTGCGGGTGTTGAAGTTGCCGGTGCCGGCCATCGCGTCCCTGTTGGTGATGGCTGCTATCCTGCTGGCGTGAATGCGGTGAAATCCCGATAAAAAACGGCGCTTCCATAACGGAGGCGCCGTTTTTATTGCAATGGGTAAGCCGCTTAAGCGTCGGGATCGAAATCCAGACTCAGGCTGTTGACGCAGTAGCGCTGGCCGGTCTCGGTCGGTCCGTCGGGGAAGACATGACCGAGATGAGAGCCGCACTGGCGGCAGGTGATCTCCACCCGATTCATGCCGTGGCTGTTGTCCTCGGTGTACTCCACCGTCCCCTCGATGGCCTTGTCGAACGAGGGCCAGCCGCAGCCGGAATCAAACTTGGCTCCTGAGTGAAACAGCACGCTCTTGCAGCAGACACAGAGGTAGTCGCCGCTCTTGCGATTGTGGAGCAGGGCGCCGCTGTAGGGGCGCTCGGTGCCCTTCTCCCAGCAGACGTGAAACTGCTCGGGGGTCAGTTTGCTGCGCCACTGTTCCGGATTGTTACTGCTCATACCGACTCCTTGCCATCCATACCGGAGCCCAGCATAGCGGCTCCGTAAAGCTGACTCCAGCATGCTTCTTATGCTTTGCCTGTATCTGTGATCGAGGTGGCAACCATCTCCTCACCGGATGCAGGGAGAATTTCCTGCTGCGGTGGCTGGGCATCCTCCGCCGTGCTGGCCAGCGCCACCCGCTCCAGCAGTTTGAGTGAGTGTGCCCGGCCGACTGCCACCTGCCGTTTGATGTCATCGGGCAGGAAGGGGAGGCCATCGTTGGTGGCGGTGTCGATGGTCTGGATCCACTCCAGCCCTTCCCCCGGCGGTGGCAGGCGGAACTGGATGTCATAATCGCTGGCGTTGAACAGTACGTACCAGCGCTCGCCGACACAGTTGATCATGCCGATATCCATGGCGAACGCCTGCCCCATGGGGGCGTGCCAATCCTGATCGGTGAGCTGGTGGCCGTCCGGGTGATACCAGTTGACCTGATGGCAGCTGGACGGGGTGCCATTCCAGCTGTCGTCGCTCAGTTGCAGGTTGGAGAAGACGCTGGACTCCGCCCGCAGCGCCATCATCTGCTGGGTGAAGGCGAACAGCCGCTCATCCTCCGGTCGCCACTGCCAGTTGACCCAGCTGATCTGGTTGTCCTGACAGTAGGCGTTGTTGTTGCCAAGCTGGCTGCGGCCCATCTCGTCCCCGGCAAGGAAGTGCGGGGTCCCTTGCGACAGCAGCAGGGTGGCAATCAGATTGCGTTTCTGCTGCTGGCGCAAGCTGTTGACCCGCGGATCCAGGGTCGGCCCCTCTACCCCGTGGTTATAGGAGAGGTTGTTGCCGTGACCATCCCGATTGTCTTCACCGTTGGCCTGATTGTGGCGCTGGTTGTAGGAGACCAGATCCTCCAGGGTGAAACCGTCGTGATAGCAGAGGTAGTTGACGCTGGTGTGGGGGGAGCGCCAGTTCTTCGGGAAGATATCCCGCGACCCCACCAAGCGGGTGGCAAAGTCCCCCATCTTGCCCGCATCACCGCGCCAGAAGGCACGCACAGTATCGCGGTAGCGGTCATTGATCTCCTGCCACTGGCTCGGGAATTGACCCAGCCGGTAGCCAAAGGGGCCGATATCCCAGGGTTCGGCGATGAGCTTGACCTGTGACAGCACAGGGTCGGCCATCACGGCTTTGAAGAAGGCGCCCATGGGCTCGAACTCCCCAGCTTCCCGCGCCAGTGTCACCGCCAGATCGAAACGGAAGCCATCCACCTGCATCTCGGTGACCCAGTAGCGCAAGGCATCGAGCACCAGCCGCAGGGTGTTGGGGTGATCCAGATTGACGCTGTTGCCACAGCCGGTCACGTTGGCGTGACGGGTGTAGTCGGGGCCGTGGGGGCCTGCTTCGAAGGCGTAGTAACCGGCGTTGTCAAAGCCCTTGAACGAGAGGGTGGGGCCGTCGAAGCCAGAGGCGGCAGTGTGGTTGTAGACCACATCCAGAATCACCTCGAGCCCGGCCCGGTGAAGCTCGCGCACCATGGTCTTGAACTCGGTCACCGCCTCATCTGCCCTGGTGCTGTAACGCGGCTCCGGGGCGAAGAAGGCGATGGGGTTGTAGCCCCAGTAGTTGGTCAGTCCCAGCTGTTCCAGTCGCGGTTCCGACATGAAGGCGGCCACCGGCATCAGCTGCACCGAGGTGATGCCGAGGCTCTTCATGTGCTCGATGACCAGCGGGTGACAGATGCCAAGGTAGGTGCCCTGCAGCGCTTTGGGGATCCCCGGATGCTGCTTGGTAAAGCCCTTGACGTGGGTCTCGTAAATAATGGTGCGGGCCGGGCTGATCCCGGGTTTGCCAACCCCTTGCCAGTCAAAACTGTCATCCATCACCACCGACTTGGCAATCATCCCGGCGCTGTCACCCTGATAGAGGGCTTCATCCCAGTAGGTGGGACGACTGAGCGCCTTGGCGTAGGGGTCAATCAGCAGTTTTTGCGGATCGAACAGCATCCCCTCCTGCGGAGTACCATAGACCCGATAGCCGTAGCGCTGACCGGCCTTTACGCCGCGCACGTAGCCAAAGCGATACTGGCCACGGCGGCCGGGCAACTCCAGCCGCATCAGCTCCTGCTCCTGCTCGTCGTACAGGCAGATCTCCACCTTGTCCGACTGGGGGGCCCAGACGCAGAAGTGGCAACCGTTCTCGTCAAGGCGGGCCCCCAGCGGGTGGCCCACCCCTTTTTCCATTACAAGCATCAAGACTCCTGTTTGATAAACAAGGTCGCCAGCGGCGGCAGATCCAGCACTATGCTGTGTGCCATCCCCTGCCAGGGGGTCGGCTCGGCAGCGAACACCAGACCTACATCATAGTTACTGCCCCAGTAATACTCGCTGTCGGTGTTGAGCACCACCCGATAGTGGCCCGCCGCAGGGACGCCGATCCGATATTCGAGACGGGGCACCGGGGTGAAGTTGCAAGCCACCACAATAGCCTGCTTGCCCTCTTTGTCTGCCCGCAGCCAGGCAAAGATGCTGTTGTCGGCATCGTTGTGATCCAGCCAGCGGAAGCCGGTCTGCTCATAATCGGCCTGATACAAGGCAGGCTCATGACGGTAGAGGTGGTTGAGATCGTGGATCAGCCGCTGCTGACCGGCATGCTTGGGATATTGCAGCAGATGCCACGGCAACTGGGCGTCGTGGTTCCACTCGTTGCTCTGAGCGATTTCGGTGCCCATGAAGTTGAGCTTCTTGCCCGGGTGGGCGTACATGAAACCCATGTAGGCCCGCAGGTTGGCAGCCTGCTGCCACTCGTCACCGGGCATCTTGTAGAGCATGGAGTGCTTGCCGTGCACCACCTCATCGTGGGAGAGCGACAGGATGAAGTTCTCGTCATAGTGGTAAACCATGGAGAAGGTCATGTCGTTGTGGTGGTAGCGACGGTGGATCGGCTCTTTCTGCATATAGGTGAGGGTGTCGTGCATCCAGCCCATATTCCACTTGAAGCCAAAGCCGAGGCCGCCGAGGAAGGTGGGGCGGGAGACACCGGCAAAGGCGGTGGACTCTTCGGCTATGGTCATGGCGTGGGGATACTTGCCGTAGACCTCCTCGTTGGTCCACTTGAGCAGACTGATCGCCTCGTAGTTGTGGTTGCCGCCATCGACGTTCGGTACCCACTCACCGGCGTTGCGGGAGTAGTCCAGATAGAGCATGGAGGCGACCGCATCCACCCGCAGGCCGTCGATGTGGAACTTGTCGAGCCAGAACAGGGCGCTCGCCACTAGGAACTGGCGCACTGTGTCGCGGCCAAAGTCGTAGATGTAGGAGTTCCAGTCCGGGTGCCAGCCACGGCGCGGATCTTCATATTCATAGAGCGGGGTACCGTCGAAACGGGCCAGCCCGTGGGCATCAGACGGGAAGTGGGCGGGCACCCAGTCCAGAATGATGCCGATCCCGGCCTGGTGGCACTGGTCGACGAAGTATTTGAAATCATCTGCGGTGCCGTAGCGGCTGGTGGGGGAGAACATACCCACAGGCTGGTAGCCCCAGGAGCCGCTGAAGGGGTGCTCGGAGACCGGCAGCAGCTCGATGTGGGTGTACTCCATCTCCTTGACGTAGGCGACCAGCTCCACTGCCAGCTCGCGCCAGCTCAGGCTGTCGCCGTTGGGGTGGCGCTTCCAGGAGCCGACGTGCAGCTCATAGATGGAGAGCGGCTGCTCGCGTTTGTCGTTGTGCTGGCTGGCAATCCACTCGGCATCCTGCCACTGGTACTGGGCGTGGTCATAGACCACGGAGGCGAACGACGGATACTGCTCGCAGTAAAAGCCGACCGGATCGCTCTTGTGGGGCAGCCGGTTGCCCATGGGATCCTTGAGCTCGAACTTGTAGCGATCCCCGGCCTTGAGGCCCGGCACAAACAACACCCAGTGACCGCAGAGGCTGCGCTGCATCGGGTGGCGGCGGCCATCCCAGAAGTTGAAATCGCCGATGAGGCTCACGGCGGTGGCGCTCGGCGCATAGACCGCAAAACGCACCCCCTCCACCTGCTGGCCAAGATGCTCCACGGTGCGCAGCTGGGCGCCCAGGGTGTGATAGAGGTTTTCCGGCTGGGCGGTCAGTTCGGCCAGGCCTGCCCAGGCGGCATCCTGAAACTGATAGGGGTCGATGACCTCGGTGGTGGCATCTTGGTAGCTGGCGATCAGCTGATAGGGGAAGGAGTTTTTGCGGCGGGTGAAAACAGTTTCAAAAAGACCCGATTCATCGGTGGGCGCCAGGGTGGCAACGACTTTGCCCGACTTGAGATCCTTGACGCGGACTTCGAGGGCATCAGGCAACCAGGCGGTCAGTTTGAGGCCGGGCCCATCCGGATTGGCCTGCAGGCCTAAGTGAGAGAAGGGATCGGAACAGCGGGCAGCAACCAAACGTTCAACGAGCATCGAGATTTCCTTTCATGACAGAGCATCCACTCCGGCCGAAGCCGGAGTGGATTTAGGTGAGAGCGCTGTGGGAGGCAGCGTCTCAACGACTGGCCTCATCACGGGCTTGGCTCATCTTGCCAGCCAGTGCCTTGAGTGCCTCATTGGCAAAAATATCTTCCAGATCAGCGGAAAGCTTGCGGCGCCAGTTGGGGTATTCGTAACTGGTGCCCGGTACGTTGACCGGCTTGTCCATCTCCAGCCAATCTTCCAGCTGGGTACTGAACAGGGCACAGCTGCCGCGGGACATGTGGATCTGCAGACCGTGGTTGAGTTCGGTGTTCATGCCGACCCAGTTCACGTCATGACTGATGTTGTCAGAGATGACCTTGTGGGCATGCAGGCTGTCGAGGATCCGCTGTTTGGCCTGGTGACGATCAGCATACAGAGTCTTCAAAACATCTTCATCCGGATACAGACCCAGTTGACGGCCGAGCGCCAGATCATCGCAGTGCCAGAAGCCCTTGAGGGTCGGCATGTCGTGGGTGGTCAGGGCCGACATCGCCTGCTCTGTGTAGTGTGCCGGGGAGATAAAGCCGCCATCTTCCTTGGAGCGCTCGAAGAAGAACACCTTGTAGGAGTGAACGCCGTTCTCTTTCAGGGTCACGTCGATCCCCTCCGGTACGGTGCCCAGATCCTCGCCGATCAGCAGGCACTGATTACGGTGGGATTCGAGGGCCAGAATGCCCAGCAGATCGTTGACCGGATAGTAGATGTAGGCGCCCTTGGCGGCGGACGCTCCGGGCGGTACCCACCACAGGCGCAGCAAGGCCATTACGTGGTCGATGCGCAGAGCGCCACAGGAGCGCATGTTGGCACGGAACAAGTCCACCATCGGCTGATAGGCCGCTTCGAACAGCTTGTTCGGGTTCATCGGGGGCAGGCCCCAGTTCTGACCGAGCGGGCCGAGGATATCGGGCGGCGCACCGACCGAGGCTTTCGGGCAGTAGAGATCCTGGTTGGCCCAGATCTCGGTGGAGCCTTCGGAGACGCCCACCGCCAGATCCCGATAGATCCCCATCACCATGCCGGCAGCCTTGGCGCGGGCATCGGCTTGCGCCAGTTGTTCGTCAGCCAGGAACTGCAGATAGAGGTAGAAGTTGACATCTTGCGGGTGCTCGGCCATCCAGGCGGCAACGGCAGGATTGTGGTAATCGCGCAGTTCCTGCGGCCATACCGGCCAGCCCCAGGCATTTTCGCCTTTGGCATAGAAGTGGGCCTGCAGGGCATCAAATGCTGCCTGCTGTTGCAGGCTGTCGCTACCGGCGGCCACGAAGGCATCAAAGGCGGCCTGACGCTCGGCGCTCAGGGTGGCTTCATCGAACACCTGACGCAGCATGCCGAGTTTGGTCTGGATCACGCCGGTGTAATCGACGTTCTCTTTGGCGCGCAGATCGGCCAGATGTTGCTGGAAGGCAGGGCTCGCCACTTCCGCCTTCAGGCGAGCGCTCTGCTGGAATTCGGGCACCGCTTCCACATTGATATAGGCCACGTTGAGCCAGCGACGGGAAGAGGGGCTGTAGGGACTGGCGCTCTCCGGATTGGCCGGATAGAGGGCGTGGATAGGGTTGAGGCCGACGAAGTGGGCCCCCCAGGCGGCCGCTTTCTCAACCAGCTGGCCCAGATCGCTGAAATCACCGATACCCCAGTTGTGGCGGCTGCGCAGGCAGTAGAGCTGCACGCTGGGGCCCCATACCTTGCGGCCATTGGCAATCGGCGCCTGCTTGTAGCACGCCTTGGGGGCAACGATGAGGCGCATGGTGGCCAGCGGCTCGTCATTGCCCTCTTCCAGCAGCACCAGCTGGTGATAACCCAGCTCAGGGGCCATATCCAGCGTGACGCGATAGGCCTGGCACTCCATCTCTTCAAATTCGGCCACGCCGACCAGCTCACCCTCGATGGGGGTGAATTGACCGGACAACACAGCACCCTGCTCCTGCTGGAGCTGCCAGGTGAGGGCGTCGTTGACGAATTCGATGGGGAGGCGAACCTCAAGGGTAACGGCGTCGCCGGTGCGAACCACCATCACAGGATCCAGCGCCCGCAGCCAGTGCTGGCGATGCTCCTCTTCCAGCTGCTGCACCAGTGCGGCCTCGTCATCGACGCGGTAGCCCATGGCGCCCAGCATGGCGGCCTTGCTCTCTTCTGATACCTGGGCCGGGTGGCCCCAGGCATCGACATACTCGCTGGCGATACCTTTTGCGGCAGCCAGCTGTTCAATCAGGGTGGTCATAGTTTGAGAATTCCCGCTGTGGATTCTATCTATACTATTTTGTTTGATTTTTATGGGGTGGTACTTGAACAGTGGCTCTTTGGCCATGCTAAACCGCGCACATTTTTACATATCTCTGTGAATGGTTGTGTGACCGAGTAGGCACTATTGTTGATATCTGCGCGATGCCACGATCTGGCACTTTTTTCGTCAAAACGTGGTAATCAGTTACATAAACAGAAAATTAATTTCACAGTTTTTCATGATATAGCGCAATTTCAGACAGAATGTTGGTTGACTCACCGGAGAGTTCTAGTAAATTTACAAGCGGAATTTTCTTTGACTACTGAACAGTTAGGTAACTAAATATGACTATCAAAGTAGGTATTAACGGTTTTGGCCGTATCGGTCGTTTCGTATTCCGTCTGGCTTGCGAGCGTGCAGACATCGAAGTTGTTGGTATCAACGACCTGATCGATGTTGACTACATGGCTTACATGCTGAAGTACGATTCAACTCACGGTCGTTTCAACGGTACCGTTGAAGTTAAAGACGGCAACCTGGTTGTAAACGGCAAAACCGTACGTGTTACCGCTGAGCGTGACCCGGCCAACCTGAAGTGGGGCGAAATCGGTGTTGACGTTGTTGCAGAAGCTACCGGTCTGTTCCTGACCGACGAGACTGCTCGTAAGCACATCGCTGCTGGTGCCAAGAAAGTTGTTCTGACTGGCCCGTCCAAAGACGCTACCCCGATGTTCGTAATGGGTGTTAACGACTCTACCTACGCTGGCCAGGACATCGTTTCCAACGCTTCCTGCACCACCAACTGCCTGGCCCCGATCGCCAAGGTTCTGAACGATACCTTCGGTATCGAGTCTGGCCTGATGACCACCGTTCACGCTACCACTGCTACCCAGAAGACCGTTGATGGTCCGTCTGCCAAAGACTGGCGCGGTGGCCGCGGTGCGGCTCAGAACATCATCCCGTCCTCTACCGGTGCTGCCAAAGCTGTTGGCGTAGTTATTCCGGAACTGAAAGGCCTGCTGACCGGTATGGCTTTCCGTGTTCCGACCCCGGACGTGTCTGTTGTTGACCTGACCGTTAACCTGAAGAAAGCTGCCACCTACGCAGAAATCTGCGAAGCGATGAAAGCTGCTTCCGAAGGCGCTATGAAAGGCGTTCTGGGCTACACCGAAGACGAAGTTGTATCTACCGACTTCCTGGGTGAGCGTCAGACCTCCGTATTCGACGCCAAGGCTGGTATCCAGCTGAACGACAAATTCGTTAAAGTTGTATCCTGGTACGACAACGAAATGGGCTACTCCAGCAAAGTTCTGGACCTGATCGCTCACATCTCCAAGTAATTTGGGATGCGCAATCGCGTAGCTTGAAAAAGGCGGCCATTGGCCGCCTTTTTGTTTTTCGGTTTCCCCTGATGACAGGAGTCCACATGCAATCCATTCGTCCCCTGACAGCCAATTGCAAGCTTGCCAACAATGCGGCCGGTCTGCCGGTTCTCACCATCAACAACGACTATGCCAAGGCAGAAATCAGCCTGTTTGGCGCCCATGTGCTGAGCTATCAGCGTCATGGCGAGCCGGCCTCCATCTGGCTGAGTGACAAGGCGGTGCTGGATGGCAGCAAGCCTGTTCGCGGTGGTATCCCGATCTGCTGGCCCTGGTTTGGCCCGGCGCCCGCCCGCGTCGGTAGCGGCAAGCCCTCCCACGGTTTTGCCCGTACCACCCTCTGGATGCTGGACGGGGTCTCCGATCACGCTGACGGCACGCTCGTTCATCTCTCCCTGCGCGACAGCGATGCGACCCGCGCCCTGTGGGATCACCCCTTCGAGCTGGAACTGGACGTGCTGGTTGGCAAAGAGCTTTCGTTGGTGCTGACCACTCGCAATACAGGTGCTCAGCCGCTGACTTACAGCGGTGCGCTGCACACCTATTTGCAGATCAGCGCACCGGAGGCGGTGAGCGTGAGCGGTCTGGGTGAGCCCTATGCCGACAAGCTGACCGGACAGGATGCCAAGCAGCAGGGTGCATTGACCCTGAGCGGGCCGCTGGATCGGGTCTACTGGCAGCCAGAGGCGCTGGTGAGGGTGCAGGATGGTGAGCGCGAGACCCGGGTTGTCAGTGGCAACCACGACAGCGTGGTGGTCTGGACCCCCTGGCTGGAAGGGGCTACCGCCATGGCCGACATGAGCGACGATGGCTATCGCACCATGCTCTGTGTCGAGGCTGCCATCGCTGGCGAGGCGGGTGTGACCGTTGCGCCGGATGAAGAGCACAGTCTCTCCACCGTGATCATCTGAGCAGGATGAGGTTCAGATAAATAAAGAGGGCTCCCGCGGGAGCCCTCTTTGCATCTCATGACGGCGGCAATCAGGCGTTGCCCTGGGTCTTGAACTTGAGTTCGGCGGCGAAATTGAGCATCCGATCGAGGGGGATCAAGGCTTTGACCCGCAGATCTTCATCGACATGGATCTCGTGGCGCTCGGCACCGTCGGTGAGCGCTTCCTTGATCGCCACCAGACCGTTCATCGCCATCCAGGGACAGTGAGCGCAACTGCGGCAGGTAGCGCCATCGCCACCGGTCGGTGCTTCCACCATCTCTTTCTCCGGACAAGCCTGCTGCATCTTGTAGAAGATGCCCCGATCGGTCGCCACGATCAGCTTCTGCTGGGGCAGCTCTTTGGCCGCCTTGATCAGCTGGCTGGTGGAGCCCACCGCATCGGCCAGCTCAATCACCGAGGCGGGGGATTCCGGGTGAACCAGCACGGCAGCGTCCGGATTCTGCTCTTTCAGCTCGCGCAGGGCACGGGCCTTGAACTCGTCGTGGACGATGCAGTGGCCCTGCCAGCGCAGCATCTGCGCTCCGGTCTTCTTCTCGATATAGGCGCCTAGATGGCGATCCGGGCCCCAGATGATCTTGTGACCCAGACTGTCGAGGTGCTCGACGATCTCGAGCGCAATGCTGGAGGTCACCACCCAGTCCGCCCGTGCTTTGACTGCGGCCGAGGTATTGGCATAGACCACCACGGTGTGGTCGGGATTGGCATCGCAGAAGGCGGAGAACTGCTCGATGGGACAGCCCAGATCGAGGGAGCATTCGGCCTCCAGAGTCGGCATCAGCACCCGCTTGTGGGGGCTCAGGATCTTGGAGGTTTCCCCCATGAAACGTACCCCGGCGACAATCAGGGTTTGTGCCTCATGATCGCGGCCAAAGCGGGCCATCTCCAGCGAGTCTCCGACGAAACCGCCGGTGGCTTCGGCCAGCGCCTGGATCTCGGGATCCGTGTAGTAGTGGGCCACCAGTACCGCTTTGCGCTCCTTGAGCAGCGCCTTGATTTCTGTGGTCAAGGTCGTTCTCTGCTCGGCACTCAGGGGAAGAGGTTTGGCCGGAAAGGGGTAGTCCATCGCGACTACCGGCGGGACACTGCTCAGTGCATTGCTCATTGCGACTGTTCCATCAACGCTCGGGAAGGCAAAAATTATAACCAGAAGCCTGCCACAAACCCATCAACAAATCGGGTGAAGCGCAAGTGGGCGAATATACTCAAGTAATTCGTTGTTATTCTGCCATAAGGAGTTGTCGCATGAAGCAACGTTCCCTCAAGTTCAAGTTGTTGTGCCTTACCATGGGGCTGTTTCTGCTGACCGGGCTGGCCATGACCCTGCTGCAATCGGCCTCTTTCAGCTCCCTTCGCAACATGGTGATGACCCAGACCAGCGATGCATTGGAAGAGGAGGTCTCCCGCAGCCTGCAGTATCAGGCGGAGCGCTATGCTATCCAGATTGCCTCGCTGATGCAGAACTCCTATCAGATCCCCCTGACCGTGACCGCCCAGATTGAAGCCGGTATGGCCAAACCGGAACTGCGCTTGTCGCGGCCCCAAGTGGAGTCTCTGCTCGGCAGCAGCCTGCAGCAGGCGAGCGGGATCAGCTCCATTTATGCCCAGTTTGAACCGGATGGCTATGATGGCGAGGATGGCAACTGGCTGGGCGGAGCCAGCCACTCGGTGGCAGGCAAGGGGAGTCTGGAGGTCTATTTCACCAAGGATCAGGGAGGGGCTGTCGCCCAGCAAGCGGTGGACGCCGCCGCCAGTGAGGCCAAGTTTGATACCTCCCTCAACGAGTTCGGCATTCGCAACAGCGAGTGGTATCTCTGTGGTCGCGATACCCGCCAGCCCTGCCTGATGGAGCCCTACCTCTACGAAATCAGCCCGGGCAACAAGATGCTGATGACCAGTCTGACGGTGCCCGTGCTGCGTGACGGCAAGTTTGTCGGGCTGGTCGGGGTGGATATGAACCTGCCCATTTTTCAGCAACTGGCTGAAAACCTTGGCAAGAGCCTCTATGACAACAAGGCGGATGTGACCCTGGTCAGCAAGATGGGGCTGATTGTGGGCAGCAACCGCTATGCCGACAAGCTGGGCCGTCCACTCAAGGAGGTGGGCCTGACCCTGCCTGACAGTCAGCCTGTCAGCAGCGACAGTGACTTTATTCTTCATCAGCCCATCCGGGTTGAGGCAGCCAATACCCAGTGGTGGTTGATGATCAAGGTGCCCAAGGCGCTGGCGCTGAGCAAGGCGCACGCCATCAGCAATGAACTGGGCACCCTGCTGGTGGATGCCCAGCGGCAGCAGATCATCGCCATGGGCGGGATTACCCTGCTGGTGCTGGGGCTGCTGGTCTGGTTTATCCAGACCATCACAGCGCCACTTTCTCTTATCAGCCGCCATGTGGGCCATCTCTCCAGCAACGAGGGGGACCTGACCCAGCAGATGGAGATCGACACCCATCAGGAGCTGATCGATCTGGGTTCCCAGCTCAATGCCTTCCTCGGCAAGCTGCGGGGCATGGTGCAAATGAGCAAGGGGATTGGTCAGCAGGTCTACCAGCAGGCACGGGAGATGAAACATACCGCCGACACCATGCGCAGTAGTCTGGATGAGCAGAATCTGGAGCTGGAGAGCGTGGTGAGCGCCATGCATCAGATGAGCACCACGGCAGTCAGCGTGGCGGGTTATGCCGAGCAGGCGGCGCAGGAGTCGGAAGCGGCGACCCACCACATCAATACCGCCCAGCAAACCCTCAGCAATGCCCGCAACGAGATCCATACTCTGGTCGGCGATATGCATGAGGCGGATAAAGCGGTGGCGCTGGTGGCCCAGCGCAGCACCAATATCAGCAGGATCCTCGATGTGATCCGCGCCATTGCCGAGCAGACCAATCTGCTGGCCCTCAACGCCGCCATCGAAGCGGCACGAGCGGGTGATATGGGCCGCGGCTTTGCAGTGGTGGCAGACGAGGTGCGGGCGCTGGCCAACAAGACTCGTGAATCGACCGACGAGATCGGCCAGCTGATTGGTAGCCTGCAGACCGAGGTGAGCAGCAGCCAACGTCTGATGAATACCGGCATCGAGCGCTCCACTACCACGGTGCAGGGCACCGAGCAGGCGTTCGAGGCGCTCAATCGGGTGGTGGCCCAGATCCAGCAGATCCACGACCACATCAGTCAGGTGGCTACCGCCGCCGAGCAGCAGAGCGCCGTCAGTGACGATATCAACAAGAATTTGATGCGGATTGGTGATACCGCCAACGTGATCGGGCAGGAGGCCAGCTCCAGCCATCAACTGAGCGAGGCGCTGGAGCAAGCGGCCACGGCGCTCGCCAGTCAGCTCGATCGGCTGCGTACCTGAGTGGCAGCCAGAGAGACAAAAGCCCGCGAGCGATCGCGGGCTTTTTTATGACTCGACGGCAGAGTTGCGTCAGTTGCGGGGTTCAACCAGCAGGATGTGGGAGTCGGCCCCGACCACCCTGACCTTGCTGCCCGCAGGCAGCGACTCGTCGCAGCGCACCGTCCAGACTGTGTCGTCCAGATGTACCCGGCTGGTGCCTTGGGCGACATCATCCAGCAGGGTCAGCTCGCGGCCCATATAGCTTTGCATCCGCTCGTTGATGGTGCTGGCGGCATCCTGACCCGAGTTGTCATGCTGGTGCTGCCAGCGCCACCAGGCCCAGGTGGTGAGCAGGGATTGCACCGCAAACAGCAGCAACTGCGCCTGCCAGCCAAAGGGCCAGATCAGCAGCAGCAGGCCCACTTCCAGCGCGGCGATGCCGGTCCAGAGCAAAAAGCCCACCGAGCCGAGCACCTCTATGGCCAGCAGCACGAAGCCGAGCCCCAGCCAGTGCCAGTGGGTCAGCCCCTCGAACAGGGCTGTCATGATTTGCCCGCCTTGCCGTCTTTGTTGAACAGCTCGGCCATGCCCGCCACAGAGCCAATCAGGCTGCCCGCTTCCAGCGGCATCATGATGATCTTGCTGTTGGGGCCTTCACCGATGCGGGCCAGTGCCTCGGTATATTTCTGGGCCACGAAGTAGTTGATGGCCTGCAGGTCTCCTTCCGCAATTGCCTGGGAGACCATATGAGTCGCCTTGGCTTCCGCCTCGGCTGCCCGCTCCCGTGCTTCGGCGGCGAGGAAGGCGGCCTGACGCTCACCTTCGGCTTTGAGGATCTGGGACTGTTTCTCCCCTTCCGCTTTCAGGATCTTGGACTGGCGCACCCCTTCGGCCTCCAGTACCTCGGCCCGCTTTTGGCGCTCGGCCTTCATCTGGGCGTTCATCGCCTCGACCAGTGCCAGCGGCGGGCGCACATCTTTAATCTCGATGCGGGTCACCTTGATGCCCCAGGGGGCGGTGGCGGCATCCATGGTGCGCAGCAGCTTCTCGTTGATGGTGTCGCGCTGGGAGAGCATCTCGTCCAGCTCCATGGCACCGAGCACGGTGCGCATATTGGTCATGGTGAGATTGCGGATGGCGCTGGTGAGATCGTTGACCTCGTAACCCGCTTTGCGGGCATCCACCACCTGCACAAAGCTGATGGCGTCGATGGTGACGTTGGCGTTGTCGCGGGAGATCACCTCTTGTGCCGGGATGTCCAGCACCTGCTCCATCATGATGATCTTGTGGCCGACCCGATCCACGTAGGGGATCAACAGGTTGAGGCCCGGGGTCAGGGTGCGGGTGTAGCGGCCGAAGCGCTCTACCGTCCAGTTGTAGCCCTGGGGCACTATCTTGATACCCGCGCTCAGAGTGGCGAGCACCAGGAACACGAAAATCCCTAGCACAATCAATGATTCATTCATCATTTAGCTCCTTATGAAACACAGTCCCTAGCCTATGGTCTGGCGTCAGGTACCACAAGTGACTTTGTACGCCTTTGTCATGAATCGGCTTTGCTAATTACCAAAAAGCATTAAAAAGCATTTTTTATTATTTTGAGGGATAAGCTGCCCTGCCTATAGTCGCCCCATATTAGTCGTGTTCCGAGGGATGGGCCGAAATGGATTATTTACCTATGTTTGCCAAGTTGGAAGGCCGCCCGGTACTGCTGGTGGGCGGGGGCGAGGTTGCCCTGCGCAAGGCGCGCCTGCTGCTGGCAGCCGGTGCCCGGCTGACCCTGGTCTCCCCGGAGCTTGAACCGGAATTTGCGGAATTCACCGGTCGTTTCACCCATCTGGCGGAGCGCTTCACCCCGGCCCATCTGGCAGGCCAGATTTTGGTAGTGGCGGCGACCGACAACCTCGAAGTCAACGCACTGGTTTATCAAAGTGCCAACCAGCTGGGGCTGTTCGTCAACGTGGTGGATGACCCCAAACGCTCCAGCTTTATCTTCCCCTCGATCATTGATCGCTCGCCGCTGATGGTGGCGGTCTCCAGCGGCGGCAAGGCGCCGGTGCTGGTACGCCTGCTGCGCGAACGGCTGGAGAGCCTGCTGCCGCGCCATCTCGGCGGGCTGACCGAGCTCTCCGGCCGGGTCCGTGACAAGGCCAAGCGGGTGCTCTCCTCTATTTCCGATCGCCGCCGCTTCTGGGAGCGCGCCTTTGCCTCCAACACCCTCGCCAGCCTGATTGAAAAAGAGGATTGGCAAGGTGCCGAGCAGTGGCTGAGTGATGGTCTCGACCAGGCGAAAAGCGAAGTGGGCGAGGTGGTGCTGGTCGGTGCGGGCCCCGGCGATCCGGGCCTCTTGACCCTCAAGGCGCTGCAACAGATTCAACAGGCTGAAGTGGTGCTCTACGACCAGCTGGTCTCCGCCGAGATCCTCGACCTGGTGCGCCGCGATGCGACCCTGGTATCGGTCGGCAAGAAGGCGGGCGCCCACAGCGTGCCGCAGGAGGAGACCAATCGCCTGCTGGTGGAGTACGCCAAGGCGGGCAATCGGGTAGTGCGGCTGAAAGGGGGCGATCCCTTTATGTTTGGCCGTGGCGGCGAGGAGCTGGAAGTGCTGGCCGACGAAGGCATCCCCTTCTCGGTGGTGCCCGGCATCACGGCGGCTGCCGGTGCCACCGCCTATGCCGGCATCCCGCTCACTCACCGTGATTACGCCCAGAGCGCCGTCTTTATCACTGGCCATTGCAAGCAAAATGGCCAGAAAGAGGGCAAGGAGCCCGACTGGCAGCAGCTCGCCGCCACCAGTCAGACCCTAGTCATCTACATGGGGCTGATGCGCTCCGAGCATATCCAGCAGCAGCTGGTGGATCACGGCCGAAGTCAAGCCACCCCCATCGCCATCATCGAGCGCGGCACCACATCCCGCCAGCGGGTGCTGACCGGCACGCTGGCCGATTTGGCGGAGCTGGCCAAACAGGCGGTGAGCCCTTCGCTTATCGTCATCGGCGAAGTGGTCGCCCTGCGCGATCGGCTCGCCTGGTTTGGAGAGCTGGGCGGCGAGCAGCAGCGCGCTAACCCGGATCTCGATGGCTGCGACCTCAAGCTGGTGCAGCTGGCCTGACCCGGAAAGAGATATTTGATGCGGCTGCCAGCGCGGCCGCGCACTGAACCAACCAGCGCCCCGAGCAGGCGCATAAGCAATGACCCGAGGACCAACATGGACCGTGAAAGATTGACGCACTTGCAGCAGCTGGAAGCCGAGAGCATCCATATCATCCGCGAGGTGGCTGCCGAATTTGAAAACCCGGTGATGATGTACTCCATCGGCAAGGACTCCTCCGTCATGCTGCACCTGGCCCGCAAGGCCTTCTATCCGGGCAAGATCCCGTTCCCCTTGCTCCACGTCGACACCGACTGGAAGTTCAAGGAGATGATCAAGTTCCGCGACGAGACCGCCAAAAAGTACGGGCTGGATCTGATCGTCCACAAGAACCCGGATGGCCTCGCCATGGGCATCAACCCCTTCGTGCACGGCAGCGGCAAGCACACCGACATCATGAAGACCGAGGGGCTCAAGCAGGCGCTCAACAAATACGGCTTCGACGCCGCCTTCGGCGGTGCTCGCCGCGATGAGGAGAAGTCCCGTGCCAAGGAGCGGGTCTACTCCTTCCGCGACAAGTCCCACCGCTGGGATCCTAAGAACCAGCGCCCAGAGCTGTGGCGGGTCTACAACAGCCAGGTCAACAAGGGGGAGAGTATCCGGGTGTTCCCGCTCTCCAACTGGACCGAGCTGGATATCTGGCAATACATCTATCTCGAGAACATCGACATAGTGCCGCTCTACTTCGCGGCCATGCGTCCGGTGGTGGAGCGCAACGGCATCAAGATCATGGTGGATGACGAGCGCATGCCGCTCACCGCCGAGGATGAGGTGAAGCAGGAGCTGGTGCGCTTCCGCACCCTCGGTTGCTACCCGCTGACCGGGGCCATCAAATCCGATGCCACCACCTTGCCGGAAATTATTGAAGAGATGCTGCTCACCACTTCGAGCGAGCGGCAAGGGCGGCTGATTGACCACGATCAGGCCGGCTCCATGGAGCAGAAGAAGCGTCAGGGATATTTCTAAGGAGTCGTCAGCATGAACAGCCATATTCAGACCGCCATCACCGAACAGGGCATCGAAGCCTATCTGCACGCCCAGCAGCACAAGAGTCTGCTGCGTTTTCTCACCTGCGGCAGCGTGGATGACGGCAAGAGCACCCTTATCGGTCGCCTGCTGCACGACTCCCAGCAGATTTATGAAGATCAGCTCAAAGCGCTGGAGTCCGACAGTCAGAAGCTCGGCACCACCGGCGAGAAGCTGGATCTGGCGCTGCTGGTAGACGGCCTGCAAGCGGAGCGCGAGCAGGGCATCACCATCGACGTGGCCTACCGCTATTTCTCCACCGCCAAGCGCAAATTTATCATCTCGGATACCCCGGGCCACGAGCAGTACACTCGCAACATGGCCACCGGCGCTTCCACCTGCGATCTGGCCATCATTCTGATCGATGCCCGCAAAGGCGTGCTGGATCAGACCCGCCGCCACAGCTTTATCGCGAGCCTGCTCGGCATCAAGCAGTTCGTGGTGGCGGTCAACAAGATGGATCTGGTGGAGTTCAGTCAGGAGGTGTTCGAGCGCATCAGTGCTGATTACCGCGAGTTCGCCAAGAAGCTCAGCGTCGACACCATCCATATCGTGCCGGTTTCGGCGCTGGACGGTGACAACGTGGTCAACCAGAGCGACAAGCTGGCCTGGTATCAGGGCGAAACCCTGCTGGCTCTGCTGGAGTCTGCGGATGTGATACAAAATGCGGAGCGCGAGCTGGAGCGTCATCCGGTGCGCCTGCCGGTGCAGTATGTGAACCGCCCCAACCTCGATTTTCGCGGCTTCGCGGGGACGCTCGCCTCCGGCATCCTGCGGGTGGGCGACATGCTGGCGGTGCTGCCGTCGGGCAAGGAGAGCACAGTCACCCGCATCGTCACCTTCGACGGGGATCTGGAGTACGCCCTGCCGGGTCAGGCCATCACCGTCACCTTCGCCGACGAGATCGACATCAGCCGCGGCGACCTGCTGGTGGATGCCTCCAAGCAGCCGCAAGTGACCCAGAATGTGCTGGCCCATATCGTCTGGATGGGGGAGGAATCCCTGCAACCGGGTCGGGTCTACGACGTCAAGCTGGCCACCAAGAAGAGTCGCGGTCAGGTGGAGGCTATCCGCCACCGCATCGAGATCAACAAGCTCGACGAGCTGCCTGCGAGCGAGCTCAAGCTCAACGAGATCGGCCTGTGCGAGCTGAGCCTCACCGACCCGGTGGCGTTCGACCCGTATCAGGAGATCCGCGATACCGGCAGCTTTATCCTGATCGACCGGCTGAGCAACGTCACCGTCGGCGCCGGCATGATAGTGGAAGGCTTGGCCGCCAAAGCGGTAAAAGGGCACTACAGCGAGTTCGAAATCGAGCTCAACGCGCTTGTGCGCAAGCACTTCCCGCACTGGCAAGCCCTTGCCATCGGTAACGACACAAGCAAGGAGTAAGCCCATGACCTGGCAACAATTCCTGGTGCTGGGTCTGCTGGCTGCTCTCGTGGCCCTGCTGATCCAGGGCAAACTCCGCCCGGCGCTGCTCTTCTCGGGCGCCGTGCTCATCACCTACCTGAGCGGGCTGGCGGACATCAACGCCGTGGTGGCGGGCTACACCAACAGTGCCCTGCTGACGCTGGTGCTGTTGCTGCTGGTGTCGCTGGCGGTGGAGAAGACCCGCATCATGAGCTGGTTCGCCAATCTGGTGGGCACGGGTTCATTCAACAAGGTGCTGGTGAAGGTGTGGTTCTCCACCGCCTTCCTGTCGGCCTTCGTCAACAACACTGCCGTGGTGGCCTCCATGCTGGGAGCGGTCAAACGCAACCCCAACCATGCGCCGTCGCGGCTGCTGCTGCCCATGTGCTTCGCGGCCACCTTTGGCGGGGTGCTGACCCTGATCGGCACCTCCACCAACCTGATCGTCAACAGCTTCCTCATCAAGATGGGGGCGCCGCCGCTCGGCATGTTCGACTTCTTTATGGTGGGGGCGGGCACTCTGCTGACCGGTCTGGTGGCCGTGCTGCTGTTTGCCCGTCACCTGCCGGAGCAGGATACCGAGATGAGCCGCGAATCCGGCTATTTTCTCGAAGCCAAGGTGGGCGCCGGTTCGCCGCTGGCGGGGCGCAGCGTCAAGGAGAACGGCCTGCGCAGCCTGAAAAGCCTCTATCTGGCGGAAATCATTCGCGGCGAGCAGGTGATCTGCCCGGTGCAGCCGGAACACGAACTGCACGAAGGGGATGTGCTGCTGTTTTGCGGCGATGTGGAGAGCGTCGGCGTGTTGCAGGAGATGAAGGGGCTGGATCTCTACGGCCAGCACCGCCTCAACGGCCAGCATCTGGTGGAGGTGATCGTCAGCCACAGCTCGCGGCTGGTGGGTCAGACCATCAAGGATGCCGAATTTCGCACCCACTTCGATGCGGTGGTGCTGGCGGTGCGCCGCGGCGAAACCCAGCTCACCGGTGGCCTCGGCCAGATTGAGCTGCACGCCGGTGATACCCTGCTGCTGGCCCCCGGCCCCCAGTTTGCCCGCAACAAGTCGCTGGGGCGGGAGTTTGTGGTGGTGAGCGGGCTGGAAGCCTCCACCCGTCTCGATGGCAAGCGCAGCGCCGCCGTGGTGCTGGGCTTTCTCGGGGTGCTGGCGCTCTCGGTGTTTGATCTGGTGCCGCTGTTCAAGGGCTTGCTGCTGATGCTGGTGGCGCTGCTGCTCACCCGCATTCTGACCCTGGACGAGATCCGCCGCCGCTTTCCGCTGGATATCTGGCTGGTGGTGGGCGGGGCACTCGCCATCGCCGATCAGCTGGAAAAGAGCGGACTGGCCAAGCTTATCGCCGACTGGCTGATGGGGGAGTTCAACGGTGCCAGCCCCATCATCGCCTTTATCGGTATTTATGTGTTTACGCTGGTGCTAACCGAGCTGATGAGCAACAACGCGGCCGCTGCGCTGGCCTTCCCCATGGGTTACCAGCTGGCGCTCAGCATGGATGTCTCGACCATGCCGTTTATTCTGGCGGTGCTGTTCGGGGCCAGCTCCAGCTTTATCCTGCCCTACGGCTACCAGACCAACCTGATGGTCTATGCCGCGGGCAACTACAAGATGCCGGACTACCTCAAGCTGGCCCTGCCGGTCTCGCTGGCCTATAGCCTCGGGGTGATTGTGATGGTGCCCCTGCTGTTTCCGTTTTAAGGCGTAAATGCCAATCAAGGAGTCTGGGATGAGCAATACCATGGCATCAGTGCGTTGTCGGCTGATAGCCCGAGGCGGCTCCCCGTGGTGCCGGACAGTTTAAGTTTTGAGGCGTGAGCGCCAAGCAAGGAGTGTTGGATGAGCAATACCATGGCACCAGCACGTTGTCGGCGGATAGTCCGAGGCGGCTCCCCGTGGTTCCGGACAGTTTAAGTTTTGAGGCGTTAGCGCCAAGCAAGGAGTGTTGGATGAGCAATATCGTGTGGCACAAGCATGCCGTGGACAAACAGAGCCGGGCCGAGCTTAAAGGGCAAAAGCCACTGGTGATCTGGTTTACCGGGCTCTCTGGGGCGGGCAAATCCACCCTGGCGGGGGCGCTGGAGCAGGCGCTGGCGGCACAAGGCAAGCACACCTATCTGCTGGATGGGGACAATGTGCGCCATGGCCTCTGTGGCGATCTCGGTTTCGATGATGCCGCGCGGCAGGAGAATATCCGCCGGGTCGGCGAAGTGGCGAAACTGATGGTGGATGCGGGCCTGATCGTGCTCACCGCCTTTATCTCGCCGTTCCGTGCCGAGCGGGCGCTGGTACGCAGCCTCTTGGGCGAAGGGGAGTTTCTCGAAGTCTTTGTCGATGCGCCGCTCGCCGTCTGTGAAGAGCGTGACCCCAAGGGGCTATATAAAAAAGCGCGGGCCGGCGAGATCCGTAACTTCACCGGTATCGACTCCGCCTATGAGGCGCCGGAGCAGCCGGAAATCCATCTGCTCAACGCCGGTAAACCGGTGGAAGTGTTAGTGGATGAGTTGCTGACAGCCCTGCGGCAGGGGAACTACCTGTAGCTGGATCGGAAGAACGTACAACAAGAGTCCGGCGGCCCTTAAGCTGGCCACCACAGGCGCTGATGGACAGGTGGCCGCCACTATAAGCAAAAGTTGAGTCATTATCGGAAAACCCATAAATCCAGCTTATAGTGGCCCCGACAAGTCTTGAGCCACTCCAAAGCGGCCGATATAACTCCTGCAAGGTGATCTTCCGATCCTTGCTTATATCGCGGCGGGGTTATTCGCGATTGTCCGAATACGCTGCGCTATTCGAACCTACGGGCTGGCACGGTGAGGAAAGTGGATTATGTTATTGATTGCTCAGTATATTATTAACCTTGTTAAACCCCCAAGCTTCCGTATCATCAAGAAAATCATTTATATTCGAAACTATTCCTGCAGCTTCAAATACTCGGTAGACAATTGGCATTGAAAATATGTATGGAGCTGGCTGATAATCTTCATAGGAATCGAAATTAATGCTGTCTATTGAGTTTTTATGAAAAAACATATTATTTTCATGAGGTTCCTGTGGTACGACAATATTTCGGTCTATGGTTAAAGGAATAGAGTATTCGCTAGCTCTTTCAATAAACCTTTTTGAGTCTACGAATGGAGATGTATGGAATACATTTCTGAGTGTGAAGCATGAATAAATATCTCGCTTATCTTCTGTTATTTTCAGCATGTGAAGATAACAATTTGCTAACGAAGCCACAGCTTGAACAAATATTGAATAATCAACAATCTTGATTTTTGAGTAGCCAGCCTGATAGGCAAGCCTACAGTAGTCATGTCCATAATTATTTCTATCATGGGTTTTAATAAATCCTTCGAAGTCAAAAAAATTCAAAGGAATGTCAAATCTAACTACACCATTATGCCACCATCTCAGAGTAAGTGTAGCTAGGCTTGGATCGTTACCATCTATTTGTCGAGCAATAAAACCATCAGTTGTGCAGTTAATTCCCTGCATTGGTGCATGTACACCAAAAATATTTTTATTAGTATTTCTTACAATATTTGAAAACTCGGCAAACGATAAGCTTTTAGAAGGTCCTAATTGTCCTTGAGCAGGTTTTAAATAAATATGGGCCCACGTTGTTTCTGATTGGCTAGATGGGAGCGTTGGGATATTCGTTAAAAATTCAGTGATTTTATTTTTCTTGTTGTTACCACGTTTCCATAAGTCGTCAAGTATATATCGATCCGTTTCTTCTTTTGGCTTGGACTGATCTGCTAGTCGTCTATATATTCGGCCAGAAGAATGAATGTGTGGAGTATTATGACTCATGGGAATACCAATGATTAATATTGATTTACCTTCAGCCAGTCCAATTTCCTCGAGTGGCCCATCTATTGCTTTCTCCTCATATAAAACCTCTGGGTTAATATGTGCGGAAGATGCTTCACGGATATCCCTAGAAACTTTTTCCAAGTCGGATTTTGTTATTCCAACAAATTCCGCTGCTGTTCTACTTCCATCAGAGCTTTCATTAACACCAATGATCAACCAGCCGCCGTATTGATTAGCAAAAGCTGATATATGCTTTGCGAAATCAATGATCTTCAGACCTTGAACCTTGTAATCAATATACCATCCCTCTGATACGTTCTTTAATAAAAGCAGGTCTTCAATATCAATGTCTTCAAGATTTTTCTTAAATGGATAGTAAGAATAATTCAACAATTTCAACCCCTTAAAATAGCATTGATTAGCGAGTGGTTTATAAGTGGTATTAATGTGTGGAGCTTAAGTAAATGTATGGCGAAAACATCACCTATAGAGAGTTGAGAGTGTTTTTCCTTGCTATATACGATGCTTTAAATAATTAATCTTATATGTTGGGATAAAATCCTAGGCTGGTGCTAAATGCAGAGAAGCCCAACGTTTACCACGAACATATCTGCAAATTTGTTTTACCGAACGACCCAATCCATGTTTATCCCGCTCTGGTTGAGCTGAGCATGCTTGTCTGTTGGGCTTCGCTACGCTCTGCGCCAACTTACAAAAATGTAGTGGTCAACTAAATCCGGACACTTGGTTAGGCCGAACCTCGGCTTTTGCTGGCGGTATCCCGTCATTGTATTG
>NZ_JANFNV010000079.1:0-573 GCF_024436075.1 Aeromonas sp. JL9
ACCTTGATGTGAAATCGAGTAGGGCGGGACACGTGACATCCTGTCTGAATATGGGGGGACCATCCTCCAAGGCTAAATACTCCTGACTGACCGATAGTGAACCAGTACCGTGAGGGAAAGGCGAAAAGAACCCCTGTGAGGGGAGTGAAATAGAACCTGAAACCGTGTACGTACAAGCAGTGGGAGCCCTTCGGGGTGACTGCGTACCTTTTGTATAATGGGTCAGCGACTTACATTTTGTAGCGAGGTTAACCGTATAGGGGAGCCGTAGGGAAACCGAGTCTTAACTGGGCGTCTAGTTGCAAGGTGTAGACCCGAAACCGGGTGATCTAGCCATGGGCAGGTTGAAGGTTGAGTAACATCAACTGGAGGACCGAACCCACTAACGTTGCAAAGTTAGGGGATGACCTGTGGCTGGGGGTGAAAGGCCAATCAAACTCGGAGATAGCTGGTTCTCCCCGAAAGCTATTTAGGTAGCGCCTCGGACGAATACTACTGGGGGTAGAGCACTGTTTGGGCTAGGGGGTCATCCCGACTTACCAACCCCATGCAAACTCCGAATACCAGTAAGTA
>NZ_JANFNV010000080.1:0-537 GCF_024436075.1 Aeromonas sp. JL9
AGAGCCGCTAACAAAACCTCTCAGCGAAGCGCGAGCAGATCACGGCGCAAGCCAGCGTCAGTAACGCAAGGTGGATATCAAGTCGTCGCTCGAAGCGAATTCGCAGCTTGCCAAAGCCTGCCAACCACCCATGGGTTCGCTCTACTACCCAGCGATGGCACCCCAATCGCTCGTTGCTTTCGATGCCGCGTCTGGCAATGCGAGACTTGATTCCCCGCCGCCTCAGATAGGCACGGCAGCGGCGAAAGTCATACCCCTTGTCGGCATGCAGCTTGTCTGGTCGGCACCTTGGCCGCCCTCTCTTACCTGACAGGGCTGGAAGCGCGTCGAGCAGCGGTTCGAACACCATAGAATCATGGCGATTGGCGCCTGTGGCGAGCACGGCGAGTGGGATGCCCTGACGCTCCACCACGATGTGCCGCTTACTGCCTAACTTGCCTCTGTCTGTCGGGTTGCGTCCAGTCTCCTGGCCCCCCGGGGGCTGGCAACGCTTGCCCCATCAATGCTTGCTCTACTCCAGTCGATGTGGCCCGCTTG
>NZ_JANFNV010000081.1:0-531 GCF_024436075.1 Aeromonas sp. JL9
GCCTTGATGTCGATGATGCGGGAGTTGGGGTATCAGATTGGTCGATTCAAAGTACGTAACCTGATGAAGGAAGCCGGGCTGGTATCCAAACAGCCGGGCGCTCATCGTTATCAGGTCGCCCAGTCTGAGCGACCGGACATTTCCAATCTGCTGGCTCGCGAATTTGATGTCCAGCAACCCAATCAGGTGTGGTGTGGCGATATCACCTACGTCTGGGCAGGTGGACGCTGGCATTACCTGGCAGCGGTGCTTGACCTGCACACCCGGCGGGTCGTGGGCTGGGCGATGTCTGATAAACCTGATGCAGAATTGGCAATCAAAGCACTGGAGATGGCCTATCAGCAGCGTGGTTGCCCATCTGGTGTGCTGTTTCACTCTGACCAGGGCAGCCAATATGGCAGTAGGGCATTTCGGCAACGACTGTGGCGCTATCGCATGACCCAGAGCATGAGTCGGCGTGGCAACTGCTGGGATAATGCCCCGATGGAGCGATTGTTCAGAAGTCTTAAAACGGAGTGGGTTCCGGCTATG
>NZ_JANFNV010000082.1:0-509 GCF_024436075.1 Aeromonas sp. JL9
CGCGGTTACCTACGGCAACATCGCCGCCAGCTACAACGCCGGCACCGGGGTGTTGACGCTGACTTCCAGCGGCGGCATCGCCACACTGGCGCAGTGGCAGGCCGCCTTGCGAGCGGTGACCTACACCGACAGTGCCATCACACCCAACACCGCCACCCGCACCGTCAGCTTCAGCGTCAGTGACGGCAGCAAGGACAGCGCAACGGTGACGCGCACGGTGACGGTGGCGGCCACCGACCAGACCCCGATCGCCTCCGCCAGCGGTGGCAGCACGACCTTTACCGCCGGTGACAACACCGCCGCCACCCCGGTGGCGGTGGATTCCGGCATCACGCTGACGGACGCAGACAGCCTCACACTGGCCAGCGCCACCGTGTCCATCACCGGCAACTTCCACAGCGGCGAAGACGTGCTGGCGTTCAGCAACAGCAGCGCGGTTACCTACGGCAACATCGCCGCCAGCTACAACGCCGGCACCGGGGTGTTGACGCTGACTTCCAGCGGCGGCA
>NZ_JANFNV010000083.1:0-508 GCF_024436075.1 Aeromonas sp. JL9
CGGCATAGATTTGGCAAAAGAGGTATTCCAGGTTCACGGGGTGGACGAGCACGGTAAGCGGTTGTTCAACAAGCAACTCAAGCGCTCACAAATAGCCTCCTTTTTTGCCAATATTCCACCCTGCTTGATCGGCATGGAGGCTTGTGCCTCTGCCCACTTTTGGGCCAATAAGCTGCAAGGGCTGTGACTGAATCTCCCCCAGTTCCCTAGAAACCTCACAGCCTTAAAATGAGGCAACTATTGAAGGTGTTATGACCTGTCCGCGTTATCCAGAAACATTCAAAATCGAAGCCGTTAAACAAATCACCGAGCGCGGACGGCCGCTGGCTGACGTTGCACGAGCCCTTGGGGTATCCTGCCACAGTCTGTATGCCTGGCTCAAGCAGTACGGCAAGCCTGCTGACCAGCAGTGCGAAGAGTCTGCCTTGCAAGTGCGTATTCCGGCGAAGTTGAACAGCCATTCCGGCCAACGTGAACACCTAGATCCTTAACGCGCTCACGTCACCCC
>NZ_JANFNV010000084.1:0-502 GCF_024436075.1 Aeromonas sp. JL9
GTATATGTCTCATGCCACTGCCTTAGCACATGTTGCCGTAGTCACGGTTGTTCTCGAAAGGAGCAATCTGCAGCTCGCGCATATGCGGCGGCAGATCCATCTGGTCCAGACCCTTGCCGTTCTGGATCATCGGGAACACGTTTTCGGACTGGTCGGTACGGAAGTCCATGAACACCAGACGCTCTTTCAATGCCGGGCTGAATGCTTCACGCAAGGCACCCTCGACATCGGCCGGGTTCTCGATCTTCATGCCGACGTGGCCGTAGGCCTCGGCGATGCCGACGAAATCCGGTAGCGCATCCATATAGGACTCGGCGTAACGCGTGCCGTAGAAGAACTCCTGCCACTGACGCACCATGCCCAGGTAGCGGTTGTTCAGCGCAATCACCTTCACCGGCGTGTGGTACTGCTTGGCGGTGGACAGCTCCTGGATGTTCATCTGGATCGAGCCTTCGCCGGTAATGCAGGCCACCTGTGCATTCGGGTTGGCCAGCTGCGCGCC